>JAFGOZ010000522.1 GCA_016926235.1 Bacteroidales bacterium
CTCCCTTTAGGGCGCGGGGTCAAAAAGCTGAAAATCGTAATATGAAATATTTAATTTGTCAAAGCAGAATTAATGTACTCTAAACTTTAAGTACTCGTAACTTAATAGGGATACCAAGGGATTGACTCAATGTTATGAAATGCATGAAAATATGTTTTGCCCTTTTTTGCCTCAAAAGAAAAATCATAACTACGGGTATCCGTCTGCTTTGAGAAGGAATTAAGTTCCAGTTTATTTTGCCCCTCTTTAAGAGGTACCCTGGTATAGGAAACAGAGTAAGGTAATGTTTGCCAGTTGCGCGTATCAGCTTTTTCTGTAAGAGCATTTACAATGCTAACGGCAGTACCCAATTCCCCATTCTGACTGCGGGTAGCCTGTTCAATCGCTTTTTTTGTAGCCAACCGGAGCAGTGAAGTGGCCATTTCTCTCAACATCCTGTCATGAAGTGTTTTAAAAGCAATATCATTAATATTTTGGGCCATCTCCAGCTTGTAATACGAATTGTTTGCCTTTATACTGGCAGAATTATACAAAGGAACTCTTTCAACATATTTTGGAAATGCTACCCGTAGCATACTGAATTGTTCAAATGCACTTTTCTCATTATCAGGCTGGCCACCAATATAAAATGGAAAACTTAATCCATACTCTTCATTTACTAAAGTTATCCATCCCCCCTGACCATCCACTTTGGTAAAGTTGATACTCCATTCATCCTTCACTGGTCCAAGGCCATTAAACCAGAAAAAAACCAACTGCGCATCCGGTGCAGTCTTATTTTCGTATTTCATATTAAATTTTTTCTCATAAAACCGCACCTCATCATAAAATCCCGTGAGATAGGCTGTCCTTAACAAATCTTCTTTCAGCTGATTGGGCATCGTAATATCGAAGTTCTTCGCGTAGTCTTCTTCATAAATTTCAACAGCATTCCTGTATGCAATAAAGGCATTATTGTAATCCCTGTTTGCATCATATACCAATCCCATCATTACATTGGCAAATGCATCCCTTTGATAGCGGTTTTTATGATCTTTGTATTTATCATTCAGACTGTTAAGCCTTATGTTAATACGTTTACATTCAACAATGGCCTCATCATATTCATTTAGTTTTAAGTAATTTAGCGCGATAAAATAGTTAAGCATCACTGCTTCAAAATCTTCAGGCTTGTAAGGCTTAATCATTGGATTTGAGACTAAGGCTAATGCATCCATACCATAATTTTTTATCTGGTCCTCAATGATACGGTCAGCCGTTTGCAAAAACTGGTTGCTTTCCTCATACTCACCCTGCATCCATGATATATAACCTCTGTTTAAGTAATGTAATAGCCGGTTTTTACCCTTTTCATCCTTTTTATCACCTTCCAATACTTTCTCTGCTTTATCAATTTCACCTGCTTGCAGAAATTGCTGAAATTTAAGGCTCTTTTGGTAGTAGGTAGCACAGGAAACTAAAATCAGAGCTAGGCTAATTATTATGCAACTATATATTTTACCTGGTTTTATCATGAATGGAATATACTAAATGAATTAAAGTAAAATGGGTTAAAGCCACAACGACCTTAACCCGAAATAATAAATATGGTATGATGGTCGTTAGCTCAATCTTTAATAAATTTCTTAATTTTCTTATCACCAAGCCAAACAATTTCGTTTGTTTCAAGATCTGTAAGCTCAAGGTCTATCTGGTAGTATACCACCTTTTCCCTGTTATATTCATCAACAATGGAATTAATTGTTCCTTGCATCATAAAATCTGCACCCAGCTCTTTTCCCCATCTCTTAGCAGTTTCAGGAGAAGCAAAATCTTGCTGGTCTGCTCTTTCGCCACGCAATTCTTCCCTCTTGTCTCCAGCCTGAACCAGTCTAACAGAACCATTACGGATAATAGCTTTTTCTATGTCTTTAATAAATGTTTCTGCATCAATATGCTCGTGGCTTTTATTCTTAATGAGTCCCACAATTACGACAGGCTCTTTCCCTCCGTGGGATTGTTCAAATCGGGCTATCCATTTTTCTCCCAGCACTTGTTCTGTTAATTCATCAGCTGCAAGTTTAGAATCTGTATCGTTCCACCTGCCGCTGAGGTCTATTTGTTGATCAGGATTTACACGCTCAACATGCCTTTTAGCACATGATACAATAAATAATCCTGATAATAAAATGGCTGCTAAGTAAGATACTTTTTTCATTTTTATAATATTTAGTGGTTAGTTTTTAATCAATGTAATTTACTTTTCAAAATTTATGCCAATTACTATTTCTTACTTTTTATTTTTGCAATCAATTCTTCAATCGTCTTGTATAATCCTTTTGATACGGGTGTAATTGGAAGACGAAGATTATTTGAAGCAATACCTAAAATTTCCATTGCAGCTTTAATACCGGCAGGACTTCCTTCTTCAAAAATAGCAATCATTAAATCAAATAATTTATAATGAATCTGGTGGGCAAGCATCATCCTTTCATTCAAAGCCCAGTCGACCATCTCAGAAAATTCGTTGGGGAAGGCATTTCCTATTACAGAAATTACTCCGTTTGCACCAGCCCCAATCATTGGAAGTGTAAGTGCATCGTCTCCTGAAAGAACCAGAAAATTCTCAGGACGGTTACCAATAATTTTCATAATCTGGTTCATATTACCCGATGCCTCTTTCACTGCAATGATATTTTCACAAGAATTTGCCAATCTCAATGTAGTATCAGCATTCATATTTATACCTGTACGGCCTGGCACATTATATACAATTACAGGAACCGGGCTCGCACTGGCTATAGCTTTAAAATGTTGAAAAAGTCCTTCCTGGCTTGGTTTATTGTAGTATGGGGCAACAGATAGGATAGCATCTATACCCGCAAAATTCTGTTCATGAATAGTGTTTACAACCTCCTGTGTATTATACCCCCCCATTCCGACAACAACAGGCACCTTACCATTATTATATTCTATTGTATAGTTAACCACAGCTTTTCGTTCATCTTTTGACAAGGTAACACATTCTCCGGTAGTCC
Source organism: Bacteroidales bacterium (assembly GCA_016926235.1). The sequence goes on from JAFGOZ010000522.1 coordinate 3,018, forward strand.
CAAGAGCAACCAGAAAATCCACATTGTTTGATAAGAGATGATTTAAAAGCTTTTCCATCGCATTGAAGTCAATGCTTTTATCCTCTCTGAAAGGAGTTATCATAGCAACTCCGGTACCAATAAATTTGTCGTTAAGCATAAAACAGGATTTGAATTTGTTGCTAAAATTGTTTTGCTAATTTACTTTGAATTATTTATAAATGGTAAATTTTTAGTATTGTTTATTTGTTAATATATACATTTTTCATACCAGCGTTTTACTGATAATAAAAGTTAGTATATGATCCAGACCCAAATAATTCTAAGAATAAATTTGTTTTGTTGCAGAAAGCAGTGTGTTTTTAAGCAGAGCGACCCTGGTCATAGGACCTACCCCACCGGGTACGGGAGTGATATAACTGCATTTGGGTGCAACTTCATCATATTTTACATCCCCTTTTAACCTGAATCCTGATTTTGTATCATCTGCTTTTACACGAGTAGTTCCTACATCAATTACTACTGCACCTTCTTTTACCATATCTGCTTTTACAAATTCCGGATTGCCAAGCGCTGCTATCAAAATATCAGCCTGCATGCACATTTCTTTCAGGTTTTTTGTACGGCTATGGCATACAGTAACCGTGGCGTCACCGGGTTTTCTTTTTTGGGAAAGCAATATAGACATAGGTTTACCAACAATGTTACTTCTACCAATAACTACACAATGTTTACCCGATGTTTCAATATTATACCTTTCCAGTAAATCCATAATACCGGATGGAGTGGCTGAAACGTATGCAGGAAGTCCTATAACCATTCTTCCAACATTTATCGGATGAAAACCATCCACATCGATTCGGGGATCGATGGCTTCAATAATCTTTTGTTCTGAAATATGATTGGGAAGAGGCAATTGTACAATTAGTCCGTCAATATCTTTATTTTTATTGATCTTATCAACTTCAGCAAGTAATTGCTCTTCAGTAATAGTGTCTTCTAAACGTATATGAGTTGATTTAAATCCAACTTCTTCACAATCTTTAATTTTATAATTAACGTATGTCTCACTGGCACCATCGTTGCCAACAAGGATAGCGGCAAGATGAGGGGTTTTTCCTCCAGCTGCCTTAATTTTTTTAACTTCTTCAGCTATTTCAGCCTTGATTTCACCTGATATTTTTTTCCCATCAATTATTTGCATGATCTGAAAGATTATAGTTGTTAGTACAGAGGTGGCTTCTACTCCGCTCAGCCACCTATTATAATGGTTTCCGGACACTGAGCGGATTCGAAGTGTCCATTATATTATTATATGATTATCTGCGCATCATCGGCATATTATTCATTGATCGCATAGGGTTCTTTCCCTTAGTCATCATACGCATCATTTTGCGGGTTTCTTCGAATTGTTTAAGCAATCTATTTACTTCCTGCACCGATGTGCCACTACCTTCAGCAATACGTTTGCGTCGGCTTCCATTCAATACACCTGGATCTTCTCTTTCCTCATCAGTCATAGAACGTATTATAGCCTCAATGCTTTTAAATGCATCATCATCAATATCAAGGTTTTTCATGGCTTTTCCAACTCCGGGTATCATGCTTGCCAGGTCTTTAATGTTACCCATTTTCTTTATTTGCTGTATTTGGGCAAGAAAATCATTAAAGCTGAATTGGTTTTTGGCTATTTTCTTCTGCAGTTTACGCGCTTCTTCTGCATCAAATTGTTCCTGGGCTTTCTCAACCAAAGATACAATATCTCCCATCCCCAGGATGCGGTCAGCCATACGTTCGGGGTAGAAAATATCCAGTGCATCCATCTTTTCACCGGCACTGACAAACTTAATAGGTTTATCCACTACTGATCGTATAGATAAAGCAGCACCACCACGTGTATCACCGTCTAACTTAGTGAGTACCACACCGTCAAAATTTAGCCTGTCATTGAACTCCTTAGCTGTATTAACAGCATCCTGACCAGTCATAGAGTCAACAACAAAAAGGGTTTCAGAAGGATTAATTGCATCTTTTACGGCTTCTATCTCTTTCATCATCTCCTCGTCAATAGCTAAACGACCGGCAGTATCGACAATCACGGCGCTAAAACCGTTTTGCTTAGCATGCTTAATAGCTTCTTTAGCAATTTTTACGGGATTTTTATTCCCGTCTTCAGTATATACCGGAACTCCAATCTGCTCTCCAAGAACCTTCAACTGGTCAATAGCCGCAGGACGGTATACGTCGCCGGCAACAAGCAATGGATTTTTACCTGCCTTCTTTTTAAGATGTTGGGCCAGCTTCCCTGAAAAAGTGGTTTTACCAGAACCCTGAAGACCAGCAATAAGTATTACACTTGGATTTCCTTTAATATTAATGTCTGTTTTCGACCCTCCCATTAATAACGCAAGTTCATCATGCACTATTTTTATCATCATCTGACTGGGCTTAACAGCAGCTAGCACATTTTCGCCCATCGCTTTATCTTTTACAGTATCAGTAAAAGTCTTGGCAACTTTAAAGTTTACGTCAGCATCAAGTAATGCTCTGCGAACATCTTTTAGTGTTTCGGCAATGTTAATTTCTGTTATTCTCCCTTGTCCTTTCAATAGTTTAAAGGATCGATCCAGCCTGTCAGATAAATTTTCAAACATAGTTTTTCAATTCGTTTTAAGGTAGGCAAAAATAAGGAAATAATACTAAAAATAAAATCCATTGATGACTTCCTTTTTACCATTATTTATAATTAATTTTTTTGGCATGAAAGTTTGCGATTTATATTTATATTTAAGCAAATATTTGCTTTGATTGCCCACATGTTAAAAGATACGATCAAGTGCTTCACAGCTTTGCTTTTTCTATTATGTTTTGACCTAAATAGCCAAGACAAAACGGATAGTTTATTTACTTTACTTGAATCATCTCTTGAAAAAGATAAAGGCGACATTTATTTGAAGATAGCAAAAGAAAATTGGCGCACAAGTACCGATTCTATATACAAATACAGTGTCATGGCATTGAAGTTAGGTGAAAAATATAAGGATCAGGTAGTGATTGGTAAATCTTATTCATACATTGGGGTAACCTGGTTTTACCAGGCCGAATACGATAGTGCAGAAAAGTATTATTTGAAAGCACTCGACTATTTGTCAAAAGCTGACGATGATAGTGATTTGGGAATAGTTTTGAATAATTTGGGAGTAATGCATAAAAGACGCTGTAATTATAATCAGGCACTAAATTATTATAACCAGGCGCTTAAACTTCATGATGAAAATCATGACACCTTGCAAATAGGTGGAACTCTTATGAATATTGGTGTTTTATATTTTACAATGGATCGTTATGAAAAAGCCCTTGATAATTATCTTCGGGCATTGGAAATGTTCAGGAAAATAAATAATGCTTCCAAAATTGCAGGAGCTTATGCAAATCTGGGTGAGTTGTATGAATTGATGGGTGAACCGGAGGTGGCTTTCAATTATTTTAAGCAGGCAATTGAAATACAAATAAGCGAGAATGATTTGTATGGAATGGCCAATAGTTATTTAAATCTGGGTGTTTCATATAAAAACAGGAATGAACTTGACTCTGCGATTGATTGTTTGAATAAAGCCAGAAATACTTATTATAACATGGAGGATAAAGAGGCCCTGGCTTTTACTGCAGGCTATTTATCAGAAACATATCATTTAATGGGAAGGGATAAGGAAGCGCTTGAAGAACAAATGAATGCAGTTAACTTAAATAAACAGATACAGGATAACTATTTAAACGTTGGTTATTCATTTTTGGGATTAACTGAGCTATTGGTCTCAAACAATAAATACGACAAAGCAGCATCATATCGTGACAGTGCAATGATGTATGCTATAAAGGTTAATGGGAAAGATTTGCTTGCACGTTTATATTTTTTAAGTGCAAGGATTGATTCAGCTTTGAACCGTCCTTATAATGCCCTTTCGGATATGATGATGTATGCTTCTTATCATGATAGCGTATATAATGAAGAGAACCTCAAAAAGCTTGCTGACATGCGCACCAAGTATGAAACAGAGACTATTGAAAAGGAGAATGAATACCTGAAAATTGAACAAGGGTTTTTAAAAGAAAAGCGCAGGAAAGAAAAGGTAATTTTCGGAAGTATTCTTTTTATAATTATTATAATTACTGTTTTTATCCTTTTTATTTATCGTTCTGTTAAGAATAAAAAACAACAACAGGCATTATACAAGGTGGTTCTTGAAACCGAAAATGTAGAGAGGAAGAAGATGGCCGAGGAAATTCATGATGGCTTAGGACCATTGTTATCTGCTGTCAAAATATATGTATCAGAAACCCAGGCAGTAGATGATGAAGAGAATAATAATATACACAAAACAGCTATTGATCTTGTTGACCAGTCAATACAAACTGCCCGTTCTGTTTCACATCGGTTAATGCCTGCTGAAATTATAAATTGCAACCTTGACGGAGCTTTAAAAAAATTCATTGATATGCTGAATTCCTCCGGCAAAATATCCGTTCATTTAGATGTTAGAGGCCAGTTCGAATTATCAGTCATCCAAAATGAAATGCTTTACAGAGTTGTGTGTGAGCTTATCAATAATACTTTAAAACATGCCGGGGCTAAAAATATTAAGATAGAAATGGGTATAAATAAAAAGAAGATTTTCAACCTTACTTATATTGATGATGGTCAGGGTTTTGATATATTGGCCAAGTCCGAATCTACCGGATTGGGTTTAAACAATATAAAAAACAGGATTGAATCACTCAATGGTGTTGTTGAATATGAAAGTCAGGTGGGAAAGGGGGTGAAAGTTTATATTAATCTTCCGGTAATGACACTCAATTAAATTACAAATGACAGAAAAAAATTGTAAACTGGCAATTGTAGACGATTATGAGATATTTCGTCAGGGACTTCAGGTTATGTTGAAAAAGATAAAATGTGTTCAGATCATCGATTCCTGTGAAAGCGGACTTTCATTTCTCGAAAAACTACCGTTATCAGATCCGGACATAGTTCTTATGGATATTAAAATGCCAGGTATTGATGGGATTGAAACAACACGCAGGGCACTTACAATAAAACCATCTCTTAAAGTAGTCGCTCTTTCAACATTTGGAGAAGAGGAACATTTGCATGGGATGATCAATGCCGGAGCCTGCGGGTTTCTTTTGAAGAATATAACGGGAGAAAAGCTGGAATTTGCCTTAAAAACTATTATTCAGGGAAACCAATATTATTCCGAGGAACTTTTACAATTTTTCACAAAAAGGTTTATAAATGCCGAAGAAAAACCTCAGGATGACTTCAGACTTACAAAAAGAGAGTTAGAAGTTTTGGAGATGGTAGCCCAGGGATGCTCAAACCAGGAAATTGCTGATAAATTGTTTATTAGCATTCGCACCGTTGACGGACATAAAAACAACCTGATCGTTAAAACCGGATCACGCAATGTGGTTGATCTATTGATATATGCAATAAAGTCCGGAATTCTTAAAATTTAACATTATACCAAAAACAGGTAAATTACCTGGTTAAAACAGGAAAATCTCTCTTACAGATTCCTCTGCTTCTTTTCAACTTTGTTTCATTCAAACGTAATGAAGCAATATTACTCAATTATTAACTTAAAATTACAACCTATGAAGAAGCAAATGAAACTCTTACTCCTGTTTTTCTTCCTTTTAATTGCAGGAAGTCTCCAGGCACAACCTCTTTCAGGCAGCCTGACTATAGGTTCGGGATCAGCTGAATACCCTACCTTAAATGCATTTATTGACAGTCTTGTTAACAATGGCATCTCCGGTACTGTTACTGCAAACATTGAACCCGGAACCTATAACGAACAAATTATTATACCTGACATTCAGGGAACATCTGCAATGGATACAATTGTATTCCAATCAGCAACGGGTGATACAGCAGATGTTAAAATTGTATTCACGCCAACAGGGAGCTCTGATAATTTTATTATCCGGTTTGATGGGGTCAGTTATATCACCCTTAAAAACCTTTCTTTTATGGTGAATGGTCCCAGCGATTACGGGACAGCGATTGAATTGGTAAATGGGAACAAAAACATAAATCTTGAAGGGAACCATTTCAGAGGCAAAAATGGGGCTATCTCAGCCTTATTTGATAAATATCTTATAAGAACAGATAATAATATGGATTCATTGCTTATAATTAAAGACAACACCTTTGAAGAAACGAATGGAAGCTTTAAAATATGGTCTTTTTATAAAGTTGATATATGCGATAATAAATCTGCTAATTCAGATATGAGCAATCAGAGTTTTGATATTAGTGGCGGATATGGATTAACTTTATCGGCAAATTATTTTAAACATGGACAATATAGTATAACAGACATTTGGGGAGGATGTGATAATTTAATAGAAAGAAACAGGATTGGTGGCATACTATATTTGTACTCATGGAATGAAAACAATGGTTACTCTAATCTGATTTGTAATAATTTCTTCAATAGCCTGGTGTATATAAGCGCATCAAAAAACATTAAGATGTGTTTTAATTCTACCTTTGCAAATTATCATGTACTCCAAATCCAAAACAGTGATGATTTAGTTATTTCCAATAATATATTTATAGGAAGTGACGTAAATTACCAACCTCTTCTTTTTGATTCTGACACAGGAATACAATATATGGATTACAATATTATATATTCAAAGAGTGGAATACTGCTCAATGTTGCTGAAGTTGATTACACCAGTCTTAATGATTGGAGGACCTTTAGTGGTTTATCTGAGCATGATACAAACCTTTATATTGTATTTGCAGATTCACTAAATAATGATTTGCATGTAGCACCGGGTCAGCCTGATCTATTTGGAGTTTTCGATACCCAGGTTTTAAGTGACTATGATGGAGGAAAAAGATATTTTAACCAGCCAAATATTGGAGCAGACGAATATTCAAAACACCCTCTGGCTGGTAAATATACAGTTGGTCCCGAACCAACAGACAGTTTTAGCTCTATTGATGACGCAGTATACGAATTGAATGAATATGGTATTAGTGACACAACTATCATTATAATAAAAGCCGGATCATACTATACACAGATCACATTGGATAGTATTGAGGGAACAGGCACTTCTCCAATTACTTTTGCTTCCATTTCAAATGATCCTGAAGATGTTGAAATATACTATGCTACAGCCAATTATGATTCTTCCTGGTTAGTCAACCTAAAGGGATCAGACAATATTGTATTTTCCGGAATAACTTTTAATAGTGAATGTATAGTTCCTACAGTGTTTAACATTCAAAGCGAATCAAAAAATATTACAATCACAAACTGCCATTTAATGAATAATTCAATAAATTCATCAGGAGGTACCAGTAGCATCATTTATTCTCCTTTTGGTTCTGTCGGATGTGATAATATGGTTATTACTGATAATGAATTCATTAATGGTTCTTATGGAATTTGTTTCGAAAGCAATGCCGCCAACAGGACAAAAGGAATTCGTATTGAAAATAATACATTTACAGGGCAATATGAATCGGCAATCTTTTTATATGCTCATGATTCTGTTCAAATCAATTACAATACTATTGAAATGCGTTCAAATATCACTGCACCCTATGGTATTTACCTTTATGATGTCGAAAGGCCTTTAGTTAACGGGAATTATGTTCTTATAGCAACTTCATCAGGCCAGGGTGGATATGGAATTATGCTTCGCGAATGCCAAAATAGTCCGGGCGATTCCGGAATAATTGCAAACAATGCTGTTAGCATGAGAACAAATGATGAGAAAGTATGTATGGGTATAATAAACAGGGATTCAGACGGGAATAAATTTTACCATAATTCAGTTCATATCACAGGCAATAATACCATCAGTCAATCATTCAGAATATGGGGGACATCTTCAGAAATTGTTGTAAAAAACAATATTTTCTCAAATAATGCAAAAGGAACAGTATATTCTGTTAGTGGTTCAGACCTTGAAAGTAATTATAACAATTTTTATTCAAATGACACAATATTTCTTTCACTTGGTTCATTGTACAAATCACTGGAGGATTGGTGTTCCGGAACACAATTAGACACTAATTCTCTAAATGTTGATCCTATGTTTATTTCAGATACGAATTTACACATCTATCATGCCAACCAGTTTTTAGACAGTGCCGGAATACCTGTTTTTTCAGGAACAGGCAATGAAGACATTGACAGACAATTAAGAAATGCGACACATCCTGATATTGGAGCGGATGAATACAATTTTATGCATGACGGAAAAGATATTATAAGCTTTTCTTTGGCCCAACAGGTTTCTTCTGCGATAATTAATCCTGAAGATGGAACGGTAGATATTGAAATCCAATCAGGTGTTGATCTTTCGTCACTAATACCCGAATTTTCTCTGTCACCGGCAGCTATTATAAAATTGGAAGATTCCATTATAAACAGTGGCATAACAGCTATTGATTTTACCAGTCCTGTAGAATTTACGGTTATAGCTGAAGATTCAACATCCAGGGTTTGGACAGTAGAAGTTAATCAGAAACTTTCCGGTAAAGAGATACTAACATTCAGCCTTGATGAACAGGTTTCTCCTTCTGTAATTAATGCAGCTTCCGCTTCTATAAGCATTATTGTGTCAATTGGTACACGGATTGATTCATTAGTCCCTGTATTTACCCTGTCAGAAAGAGCCGGAATGAAATTAGGTAACGATACAATAATAAGCGAAGTTACAGCTGTTGATTTTACCAATGAGGTGGTATTCAAAGTACAGGCAGAAGATGGTTCAACTAAGGAATGGAAAGTTAATGTTGAAATACAACCTGATCATATTAATGAGAATAGTGTTGATGGATTTATCGTCTATCCAAATCCATTCAGCAACAAGATATTTATACAAAATATGAATATTGATGAGGCTTTCACTTATATAGTATGTGATATTACCGGGAAAATAATTCTAAATGGTAAATTGGACATTCATCATCAACTAAATACAATTGAAATCAACGGGGCGGGAATATACTTACTCCACATTTATAATAACAAAAGCAACTTCACCATTAAGTTAATATCTGAGTAATAAATCTTAATTAAGTTGCTTTACCACCCTTGCGTTCTGTGAGGGTGGTTTTTTGTTAAAGAATATTAATATGTGTTAAAGAATGTTTCTTCCTATTGACATTTCCAGGTTGACTGTTATAATTTTGTAAATAAAAAAACATGGACACAAATATTTCAACCTGGATATTCAAATTTTTATTTCTTTTTTGGTGCTTCAATTTTGGAGGATACACTGAAGCACAGGAATTTAAAGAAACTGATAGCCTATTATATAATGTACCCCAGGAAAAAATTGAGGTAAACAAGGAAATAGATGAGAATGGTAACATTATTCGTTATGATTCCAGCTACTCATGGTCTTACTACGGTAATAGTTACTCATCATTAAACCTGGATTCATTGCTTGGTGGCATTATGTTTCAATTCCCGGATGATGAGTTCTTTGGAATGGAGCCCTTTGGAAATGATTTTTTTCGAAATTTGCCATTTAGCAATGATACGTCTTCCCAATTTTTTGATCCTTTCGAATATGAATTCGGTTCTTTGCAAAAAATGATGGAGCAACATCAACGAATGTTAGAAGAAATATTTAAGAATATGCCCGGGTTTGATGATCCTGAGTATGAAGAGATGATTCCTGTGGTTCCCCCCCGGGAAGATAATAAAACTCAGAAAAAAGAACAGAAAAATATGGATATGAAGGATAGCGGGAACAATAAGAGAAAGAATTTTATTTAGATTCTTTAAAGCAAAACCAAATATATTACTGTTCCATTGCCTCTAATTCTCTTTGAACAAAAGTCATTAATTCATGAATATACTCTCTTGAAAAATTAAATTTTATTCCAGCTGTTTCGTAAATTTCAGAGATAGGAACAGAATATCCCAAACGCAGAGCCGCTTCAAACTCATTCAGGGTTTTTTCCCTGTCATTTTTATAATTATGCCAAATAGAGATAGCCCCCAGTTGTGCAATTCCATATTCAATATAGTAAAATGGGTAATTAAAAATATGCAGCTGTCTTTGCCATTGGTTATTAAAACTTGTTTCCTGCCCTCTCCAATCAATATTTGAACTTCCATATGCGGTATATATCTCCTTCCAACTTTGCTCACGATCCGTAATTGAATGATTTGGATTTAAGTATAACCAATGTTGAAATTTATCAATACTTGCAATCCAGGGAAGTATTTTTATAATTCCCTCTAATTGTGATCTTTTAGCGCGAAGTAAATCTTCTCTATTCGGAAAGAAAACACCCCAGTGTTCCATAGATATCAGCTCCATTGACATAGATGCCAATTCTGCAACCTCTGCCGGGACATTTTTATAATCTACCAGTTCAATATCCTTACTTAAAAACGAATGTATAGCATGCCCTCCTTCATGGACCATGGTCTCCAGATCGCGCAAGTTCCCGGCTGAATTCATGAAAACGAATGGCACATTGCTTTCATACAATGGATAATTAAATCCTCCAGGAGCCTTCCCTATTCTCGAATCCAGATCAAGATATCCATTTTTATCCATAATCTTTAAAAATTCAGCATATTTTGGTCGTATCTCCCTGAAGCATTGAATGGTCTTATTTATTAATTCTCTTGAATTTAAAAACGGTTTCAAGGGGTCCTTCCTATCCGTATCTACTTCCAGGTCCCATGGCTTTAAAATTCGTAATTCAAGCTTTGCTTTTCTTCTTTTATGCATTTCATCAACGATTGGGCATACTTCATGAAAAATCGATTGATGAAACTGAAAACAATCATCAGCATTATAATCAAAACGGCCTAAAGCATCGAAACGGTAATCACGAAAATTTCTAAAATCAGCATTTAATGCAACCTGATGACGTTTTTTTACCAGGTTGTCAAATATTTCATTAAAACGATCAATCTCCTTATCTCTTCGCTTACATATAAGCTCATATACTTCCTGCCTCACTTCACGGTCAATATCACGCAGATAGTTGGCTGCCTGTTGTAAAGTTAACTCCTTGTCATCGTAATGTATAGTCATTTGTGATGATATTGTACCATATTCCTGCTCATCCTTCTGTAATTGTGCTATGAGAGGAAGATTATTTTCCCTGAAAATCTCCATTCGTTTTTTAAGGCTTCGCACATATATAAAATACTTATTTTGATCAATTTTATCCAGTAGCCTAGAGCTATAAACCTTTGCATCTAGTATATTTGAATATTTGTTAATTTGAGGTTCTATTTCCATAACAAAATAATTGAAACTATCTGCCAACTCCTTTTTCACTGTATCACAATTCATTTTAATATACCTCCATGCTGCATCTTCTTCCAGTATAGACTCCAGCTCACTTCTATCAAGCAACCATTTGGTTAAATCCACAGCATCGTTTAATCGTCTTGTTTCAAGATCCACATAGTAAGGTTCAACATCCTTCCATGTCTCAACAATAAGTTGAGAGCTCACAAATCTTCTATTCTTTCTTTTTTCACGCAATAATGAAGTCATAGCAAAAGGTTCTGTTTGTAAAGCAAAATATCAATAAAAAAAAAGCTGCAAATTGCAGCTATTCATTAGGTTATAGTCAATACTGGTTTTATTTATCCCCGCCTTTTTTAGCTGGTGCTTTAGGGGTTGTTTTTTTTGCCGGTTGTTTAGGAGCAACTGCTTTCTTCCCTGCTGTTGCAGTAGTCTTTTTAGCCGTAGCAGGCTTTTTATCTGATTTCTTCTCTGCACTTGCTTTTGCAGTATCTTTATTTTTTGTTTCCTTCTTTTCTTCCTCCTTATCCTTTTCTTCTTCGTCAAATTTTAGCATATCATATTTATGCAACAAATTATACCAGTGCAACACTTTCTTAATATCTGAAACATAAACCCTTTCCTGATCATAATCCGGAAGGACCTGCAAAAAGTACTTCTTCATTTCATCATTTGAAGATTTTGAGCTTAAACATTCTCCCCCATTTTCCTTTTCACTTATTTTCTTAAATATTTCAGCCAAAGGCACTTCTTTCTCAACGGTGTATATTGCAATATCTTCCAATGAGCTTACTTTTGCCGAGGCAAAAGCATTCATTCTCTTTCCATCTTCAAGAGATTCTACAATCACACCATTCCTGCCTTGAGACAAAAATTTAAATAATCCTGGTTTTCCTGATATGGCCAAAATGTCTTTTAACATGTCTTCTATTTTTATTTAGTAATTTAGGTTAGCAAAAATAAATAATTGTTTTTATACAACTTGCCTAATTTACAATAATTCTAATAAAATTTAACTAAATCATTCCTGCTTCATTACACATTACACATTACAAATTATACAATGTACATTATTTTAACCCTCTTTCCTTTTTAATAGCTTCATAAGCTTCATTAATTCTTTGAAACTTCTCATTTGCAGCTTTTTTAAATTCGTCACCCAGATAGGCTACTTTGTCCGGATGATTTTTGTTTGCCATATTCCTGTAAGCTTTTTTTATTTCCTCATTAGTTGCATTCCTGGAAATACCCAATACCTTATATGCAGAATCAGTATCAGGCACAAACATTGATTTTATAGAATTTCGTTCAGACTCACCAATGCCTAATTTATAAGCAATGTCATCAATAAGTTGTACTTCAAGAGGATGAACATGGCCATCGGCCTGTGCAATTCCATACAAAAAATGAAGTAGTTGCAATTTTGATGCATTATCCAAGCTTACACGGATTTGTCCACATACCTGGTCAACCGGAATTTCTTGTTTTATAAGGTCTCCAAGCATACTTATAGCCTCACTTGCTGTGGAGGTGCCAAATTGCCTGACAAAGAAATTTTTTACATAGTCTAATTCTGATTTTAAAACTTTGCCATCTGCTTTCATCACAGCGGCGACCAAAACCAATAAGCTCATGATAAAGTCGCCAGGCGTTGTACGGCCTTGCATACGGTATGTTTCAACGCTAACACCATCAATAACACTACCAATAGCAAATCCAAGCAACCCCCCCAATGGCCCCATAAATGACCATCCCAAAGCACCTCCTATCCATTTTGCAAATTTTGCCATGCTAATCTCCTTTTTACAGCTTTTTTAAAAATTCTCACCTTCTCACTTCACTCTTCCCACAGACAGGATTTGTTCTTATAATCCTTTCTGGTCTTTCATTATGCTTAATCCTGCCAATGATTCAAACCCTTGCTGGGTAACCATATTCCCATCTTACAAACCACTGCCTCATCCCGCTCAAACCATGTCAGATATCCACTACCTCATCCGTCTCCGTTCTTCGGGCATCCATCTATACTCCCTATTTTTTTATGTAAAGCAACAACCTGAGGAACAATAAGTCTACTACCATCATTAACAATTATTTCATCAGCTTGTTTTATCATTTCCTCTTCATCAACCTGATTTTTCATCCTTAAAACTACCTGTTCCCTCGACAAACTATCCCTCTTCATTACTCTATCCATCCTTAAATTCAACGGGGCAGTAACTACAATAATTTTATCAAGAAATTCTTTAACCCCTTGATTAAAAGCCAATGCCGACTCTATTATTACGTAATTTGTGTTGATAAACTGTTCACCCCATTTTATAAAATCCTTCATAACTATTGGATGTACAACAGAATTTAAAGATTTTAATGCATCTATATTTGAGAATACTCTATTACTTAAAAACTCCCTGTTTATATCGTTCGCATTATAGGATTCATGCCCAAATAAATTAATGATCTCATTTTTCAACTCATCATCCTCAATCATAAGTCTTTTAGCTTGTTTATCAGCATAATAAATTGGAACTCCCAAGTGATTAAAAATATCACAAATGAGTGATTTACCACTACCAATTCCACCGGTAACAACAACTTTTACCATTACTTTATTTCCTTTAAATACTCGACAGATGTAGGAGTAAATATGGCATTCTCAACCAGTTCAGGGTACTCAAACATAGACACCCTTACCCTGTTTGAACCCGAAACATCTACATTTGAATAGTCCACACGTACTATGAACTGAGAAGGATCAATTTTTTCATAATCACTTAAAGCCACCATATAGGTAACTTTCACCTTATCAGGAAACAGAATGAGATTAATGGAATCGGGTACATTCATTTTAGTAATTGGAATTTCGAAACTATTTTCCGTATATTCTTCAATAGGAATATTAACATCCACTCTTTTTTGTGTATAGGTTACCCGCTTTATTTGCAACAATTGAACACTTTTTGTGAGCGATTTTTCCATTTCCTTTAATTCATAATGTTTCGACGTTATAAATTCCAATGTATCCAGTATATAACCAGGGCCGGTAATAAGAATGCTGTCTGGATTTACACTTATGTGTCCATGAATACGAAAAGGCTTCACACAAGTAACCAGGATATCTGGTACAATGGGAACCCTCTTAACAACAATATCCGTAAACCTGAAAAAAAGCGTATCAGGCTGCATATCCAGCACCCTGAAATCCTTTCCCAACTGCTCTTCAACCATATTAATTGCCGGAGAGGTAAGTAAATAAAACTCTGATTCTGACCCGTCTGCTACTTTTCGCATGGAATATTTTTCAATATCATAAATGATTGACTGAAGTTTAGGTCCTAGTTTATATCCTAAAAGCGTATACCCATTCGCTTCAACATTAAGCCTTAGCTTGTTTGGCAAATCATTTACCAATATTTTATCTTTGGGAAAATTTATGTATTCAACAGGATAAGAAATTTCACCTTTGTATTCTTCATTTAATGCAGCAAAAAACCAAAGGATAGCTGACAACCCTAAGAAAACAATAAATGCTAAATACTTGGGTTTGCCACCATTAGAGTCAGAACTAAAAAAGCGTTTTACCTTGTTTGTAAAATGATCCAACTGCTTTTTTTTATAAAAATAAAGCAAACTCTCCCAATGCTGCAAAAGAAAAAGCTTGCTTCATAAAAATTATTATGTATACAAATACTATTTTGTTTGGGCCATATCAGCAGGATCTCTAACAATAGCTGATTTATCGACCTTCAAGCGTATTTTTTCTTCTACTTCAATAATTACTGTTGTTTCATGGATCTCTGCAATTTTTCCATAAATACCACCTGTAGTAATTATCTTATCACCCTTCGTCAATGACTCCCTAAAGTTTTTTAATTCTTTTTGCCTTTTTGACTGAGGCCTGATCATAAAAAAGTAAAACACAAAAATAAGCAGGGCAAGAAAAATAAAGTTTCCATAAGGACTCTGACCTTCTTTTGGAGGCGCCATTAATAACACATTCAATAATTCCATCATTTTAATAATTTATATTTTTAGTTAAGTTGATATTCAATAATTCTTATCAAAAAATAAGGAAATGCAAAGTAACGAAGAATTTACAACAACAACAAACCTAATCAGATACAAAAGTAATATGTTTTATGCTTCATCATTCTTCTCCAACAAGCCCCCTGCCCTCTTTCACAAATTTCTTTTCTTCCCTGAATACTTTTACGATCTTATCCAGTATTCCATTAATAAAATTACTGCTATTCCGGGTGCTATATGTTTTTGAAATTTCAATATACTCATTCAGGGTTACTTTTACCGGAATATTTGAAAACTCAATGATTTCAGCAATAGCTATTACCATCAATAAAATATCAATGAATGCAATCCTGTCAACATCCCAGTTAGTAGTATATTTTTCTACTATTTGTTTGTACTCATCGTAGTGCAAATGACTCTTACGTATTAAACGAACAGCAAATTCACGGTCATCAGAATCTTTAAATTCACCTACAATTGGCAAACTACTATCAGAGGCTTTTAGTTTTTTAATATTTTTAACAAGTATTGTAAGTACAAAATCCAAATCATCATTCCAAAACACACTTTTTTCTTCCATCCACTGCTCAAGTAAATCCATTCCCGCAATATTGTTGATAAGAATGTTTTCTATTAGCTTTTTATCACTATTAAAATCCCTGGATTTGTCATCCATATATACATTGAAGTAATCTGAAAGAGTTACGCTCTTATACAAATTTTTAATCAATTCAGGATAATCGGCCCAACTAATTTTCTTTTCAAGGATATATTTTTTTAAGCCCGCATCTTCAGAAATCTGCTTAACAACCAGATTATCAATAAATTTTGTGTTTGGATGTAAATCTTCAAAGGAAGGCATCTTCTTATCTTTCGCAGCTTCAATTTTGTTATTCGCATAGTGAACGATATCCAGAACGAGCAATAATATATAATGATATAGTTCCTCAACTTTCTCAATGCTAAACATTAACTCTTTTTCTGCTGAATTCAATGTTTTATCACCCTTTAGGCTAGAGTAAAATGTTTGCAGAACTTTTATTCTAATCAATCTTCTACTAATCATAATAATTTAAAGAACAGAATTCATTTATATTCAATTTTTCTGCAAAATAAGTGAAAAAATAGGTTATTCCTTGCTAATTTTTGTCTAAATATTAAAGCATAGAGATTAACTCGCTCATTAACTGTCCATTATATTTAATGAAATATTTTTTTCAGGAAGTTATCATACGTGTAATTAATCACCGTTTATTATGATGTGTATTATTTTTTTTATATTTTTGAATTGTGGATTAATATCTAGTAACCAAACTTTTTACGATTATGACGGAAGACGGAATTGAAAAAACTGAAGGCACGGAAAAAAACCAAAGACAGGAGATTTTCTCAAGGGCCGTTAGAGCAGGAAAAAGAACCTACTTTTTCGATGTTAAGTCAACTAGAAGAGATGACTACTATCTAACGATCACAGAAAGCAAAAAAAGGTTTAACAGAGATGGACGTTATTATTTCGAGAAGCATAAAATCTTTCTTTATAAGGAAGATTTTGAGAAATTTCTTGAAGGTTTAACTGAATCTGTGGAGTTTATTAAGAGAGAAAGGCCGGAGATTATCCGAAATGATGAAGAATTTGAGGACGATCAAAATGTGTCACAAGAGCTTGAAGGTGCCACTGCAGATGAATATTCTGCAAATGTTGATTTTGAAGATCTTGAAGACAAGGCTGAATAACTAACTTCTTACAATATTTTTATCTACTTATCTCATTTACTTTGTAATGTTATGGGGAGAATTATGTTTTAACGATATCTTTGTGGATTATGGGCCTATGGTTGATTATTCATCCATATTTTCATCTAATTCATCTGTTTTCCTGTGCTCGCTCTTTTTCTTCTTCGCCTGATACTTCTGTTTACCAGATCTGTCTTTCAAAAATTCAATAATTTCCTCTTTGGATAACTTTTTAACGTTTGTCACAATAAAGTGATTACTTAAAAAATCACCATATTGATTACATTCTTTAATAGCTTCTTTAAATATGTTCTTAAGAGACAATTCCAATGGGATAAGGGTAACAAGGGTAATGAAGCTGCCATATAAATGTATCTCTTCTACTTCTGCTTCATTCTTTTTCAACACGTAATTAAACTCCTTATTTATTATATCTTCCTGAAATGTTGAAAATGGATTTTCAGACTTCGAAATTAATACAACGAAGTATCTGAGTTTATTTTCTTTTCCACCCAGGCCGGTAGATATAAATACCTGGTTCTCCTCAAGAATTTTGCTTTCAAGCAACATACGACTCTCCTGGCAAGCTAACACAGCCCAATAATATAAAGGGTTTTCCTTATCTTTTAAAAATTTCTCTATTGTTCTGTAAGCTTCAACATCTTCGATGGAAGCTAATTGCACAAGAAGTGTCTTTTTCCTATCATCCGAAACTTTATCTTTAAATAAATCCTCTTTATTTCTGATGACGTCTTCTTTTGAAAAATCTTTCCTGTGTTTTCTGGAAAATTCAAAATACTCCAGTTGAAGGTCTATATCAATAACTTCCTCCAAAATATTGAAATTGTCAGGAATATTTCCAAACAGTTCCTTTATTTTATCATATAAGTTCTCGTCTTCCATTCCTTCATATTTTCTACAAATTGCATACGAACCCTGCTTATTAAAGTTACGGAATTATTGCGAATAATACAATTATTATCATAATTAGCTAATAGCCAGACATCAATTTATTTCTGACTGATTTCTTTATAAGTTAGAAACCATTTTGGGTTGAATATCTAAAACATTTTTGCTCAAATTCTTGTTAATATGTTAATTTTGCGTTTTTATTTAAAAGTAGTTTTGATATTTGCGAGTTGAGATCTTATACCACAAATGAAACTTTCGGAGCTAAAAAATAACGAATTTGGAGTGATTACTAAAGTACTTGGACGTGGTGCCTTTAAAAAGAGGATAGGCGAAATGGGATTTGTTAGAGGCAAAAAAGTAACGGTAATCAAAAATGCTCCTCTGAAAGATCCAATACAATATCAGATAATGGGATATGAAGTATCATTACGAAGAAGTGAAGCCTCTCAAATACAAATACTTACTAAGGATGAAATCCTTTCTGTTGAACCTTCACATTTCAATGGGGTAATAACTGAAGATATATTAAAGAAAAGTGCACATAAGAAGCAAAACATTATAAACATTGCACTTGTCGGCAATCCAAATTCAGGAAAAACATCTTTCTTTAACCACGCTTCCCGATCAAGAGAACGAGTGGGTAATTATGGTGGAGTGACAGTTGAATCAAAATCTGCTGAGTTTAAGTATAAAAACTACACCATAAACATTGTTGATCTGCCAGGAACTTACTCCTTATCTGCATATTCCCCTGAAGAGTTGTATGTAAGAAGGTATATTACAAGCGAAATGCCAGATATTGTGGTAAATGTAATAGATTCATCAAATTTGGAGAGAAATTTATACCTCACCACACAGCTCATTGATATGGATGTTAAGGTAATAATCGCACTTAACATGTACGATGAATTGCTTGAAAAAGGGGATGTTCTTGACTATGATGCACTCGGTAAAATGCTGGGTACACCCATAACCCCCACCATCAGTTCTAAGGGTGAAGGCATAAATAAGCTACTGGCAAAGGTAGTAGATGTGTATGAAGATAAAGATGAAACTGTAAGGCATATACACATAAATTATGGCAAAGATGTTGAGAAATCAATTAGAACTTTGCAAGATTTAATTTGGATAAACAAGGCTCTTACAGACAAAATATCTTCCCGCTTTTGTGCAATAAAAATGCTTGAGAAAGATAAAGCTGTATCCTTTCAATTATCACAGTTTGAAAATTACGAAGCTATTAAACAAACTGCCAGTGATGAAATAAGAAGATTGGAGAAATTGTATAATGAGGATACAGAAACCTACATTACCAATACCCGATACGGTTTTGTTTCCGGGGCCCTTAAAGAAACTTACACAGAAGGGATTCATTCGCAACGAAAAAAAACAGAAATAATTGATACTTTTTTAACTCATAAACTATTAAGTTATCCCATATTCATTTTTTTGATGTGGGTAATGTTTGAGGCAACATTCAAGTTAGGTAAATATCCTATGGAACTTATCGACAATGGCGTTTTATTTTTGAGAGATGCATTTAATAATTGGCTGCCTGAGAGTATTTTTAAAGATTTGTTAATTGATGGCATTCTTGGAGGAGTTGGGGGAGTAATAGTCTTTCTGCCAAACATACTCATTCTGTATTTCTTTATTTCTATTATGGAAGATACAGGTTATATGGCCCGAACAGCCTTTATTATGGATAAATTGATGCATAAGATCGGCCTGCATGGCAAATCTTTTATTCCCCTTCTAATGGGTTTTGGTTGCAATGTCCCAGCTATTATGGCAACACGGACTATAGAAAACCGTAACAATCGCATCCTTACAATGCTCATTACACCATTTATGTCATGCAGTGCCAGGCTACCTGTTTATATACTGCTTATTGGGGCATTCTTTCAAAATAACCAGGGAACTATACTTTTCAGTATTTATGCAATAGGAATCGTTGTCGGAATACTTTCTGCCATTTTCTTAAATAAATTCTTTTTTAAATCTTCAGAAGCTCCTTTTGTTATGGAACTTCCCCCATACCGGGTTCCCACCGTGAAAGCCATTTTTAAACACATGTGGTTCAAGGCTTCTCTTTATTTAAAAAAGGTAGGAGGCATTATTCTGGTTGCATCTGTGATAATTTGGTTTTTAGGCTATTTCCCCGTCAATACGGAATTAAAAAATGGCTATGACAGAACCATTACGCAATTCGAACAGTCAATGGACAAAATGATAGCAAGTACTTCTCCTGAAAATGTATCACTTACCGAAAAGCTCATTCAAATAAAAGATGAAAATATTCATTCTGCATCTTTATCAGAAGCAGCAGATATACAACAAAACACCTATATTGGTTCTATTGGTCATTTTATTGAACCAGCAATCCGTCCTTTAGGATTTGACTGGAAGATGGGAATAAGCCTTATAACGGGTATTGCTGCAAAAGAAATTGTAGTAAGCACTATGAGTATTGTGTATCAGTCAGAAAATCCGGGAGAAATCACATCAGCATCTATATATGAAAAGCTTCAGAATGAAAAATTTGAATGGGGCAATAAAAAAGGACAATATGTTTTAACCCCTCTTACAGCATATGCATTCCTTGTATTTATACTTTTATATTTTCCATGTATGGGAGTTATTGCTACAATTAGGAAGGAAGCCGGAAGCTGGAAATGGGCTCTGTTTACAGTCTTTTACACAACTGCAGCGGCCTGGATAATATCCTTTGCAATTTTCCAGATTGGCAGTCTTTTCATCAGCTGATTTTCTTGAATTAATTTTGCATATTTACAACATGTATACTTATTAGCAGATGAACAAAATTTTCATACTTTTATCCGCTATCAACCTTCTTTTATTGCAGCCTTTATCAGGGCAATCCTCATCAAGTGCAACGGATAGTTTTTTTATAAAACTCGTGGATGCAGCTATTGAACGAACCAAACACAAAGTAATATATGATCCTGCCTATTACTCTATTGAGTATCCTAATGGCGATATTCCTGACAATAAAGGTGTTTGTACAGATCTGATAATCAGGGCATATCGCAAAGCAGGTATTGACCTTCAAAAAGAAGTCCATGAGGATATGGCCCGTAACTTTGATAAATACCCAAAAATCTGGGGGCTTTCATATACCGATAAAAACATAGACCATAGACGGGTACCCAATCTTGCCACATATTTTACCCGACAGGGAGCAAAATTGCCTGTTTCAAATAATGCAGCTGATTATAAACCGGGCGATCTGGTTACATGGGATTTAGGTGGAGGAATTGCACATATAGGATTGGTCACCTTTACTAAATCACGGGGTAACCAGCGATATCTAATAGTACATAATATTGGTGCAGGTCCAGAAATTGAAGATATGCTCTTTGATTATAAGATAACCGGGCATTATCGATATAAAAAATAAAGATATTATGAAGAAAATATCTATTGGCCTCCTTTTTGGTATATTTCTTAATACACACCTAATTGCTCAGGATACAACCTATGCAAGGCATGTGGTATCTCATTTAGCCTCACAGGAAATGAAAGGCAGAGGTTACGTGGACAATGGAGATAAAAAGGCCGCCAATTTTATTGCATCAGAGTACTCAAAGTTTGGATTACAGTCGTTTAGTAATAAGTATTTTCAGGAGTTTGATATTTCAGTTAATACTTTTCCTAAAGAAATGAAATTAGTAGTTAACAATAAAGAATTACAACCCGGATACGATTATATTACAGATGCTGCAAGCAAAGGTATAAAAGGAAAGTATAATCCTGTGTGGATTGATAAAAATGAGCTTTTAGACAAGAATATTCTGGTAAATAAGATTCAACTTGCTGAAAATGGAATGCTTGTGGTTGACAACAGGACTTATGATCAGGCAAAGGATCAGGAAGTAAATGAGATACTTAAAGCATTAAAATACAGTCCGGAAATAAAAATTGAAGCAGTGGCCGAACTTACAACCCAGAAACTTATGTGGAATGCCTCTACCTATACACTTCCCCGGTGCTATGTTTCAATTCAGGCAGATTCTGTTACTATTGATACCATATATTCAATAGATATATCCATTCAGAATACATTCTTTAGTAAATACCAAACCCAAAATGTAGCAGGTTATATTCAGGGTACAAGCCAACCTGATTCATTTATTGTTTTTACTGCCCATTATGACCATCTTGGTATGATGGGCCAGGAAACATACTTCCCCGGGGCAAATGATAATGCAAGTGGAATAGCAATGCTTTTAAACCTGGCAAAATATTATAGTCAATATCCACCACATTATTCTATTGTTTTTATCGCACTGGGTGCAGAAGAGGTAGGGCTTTTAGGTGCAAAGTATTTCAGCGAAAATCCTTTATTTAACCTTGAAAATATTAAGTTCCTGATAAATTTTGACCTTGCAGGAACCGGAGATTTAGGTATTCAGGTTGTGAACGGAAAAGTATATAGAAAAGAATTTGATTTGCTATGCCAGATAAATGAACAGGACACTCTCCTGCCCCAGGTAAAAATTCGAGGGGAAGCATGCAATAGTGACCATTGTATGTTTTATATGAAAGGAGTCCCTTGTTTTTATATATATACTCTGGGAGGCATCAACGCTTATCATGATGTAAACGATAAAGCAGAAACACTTCCACTTACAGAATTTTCAGATTATCAAAGGCTTATTTTACGCTTTGTTGATAAGCTGAAATAGTAACGCAACATCCAACATTACTATTCATTTTATTGTAGCAGATATAAAAAATTAATATCTTCACCGGCAAATGATAATAATCCAAATGAGATGAAAGACTATTTACTATTAGCACTTGGTATATTTCTGGTAATTCTCGGTATTATTGGTTGTGTTCTCCCTGTAATTCCAGGTCCGCCAATAAGTTTTGCAGCCATGTTGGTATTACATTTTTCGAGGTTTGGTGAGTTTTCATTAACTATTTTGGTAATTTTTGGAGCTCTTGCTTTAATAGTAACTGTTTTAGACTATATTGTACCTGTATGGGGCACAAAGAAATTTGGAGGTACAAAAGCAGGTATGTGGGGATCAACAATTGGATTGATCTTCGGTTTGTTTTTTCTTCCTTTTATCGGAATCATTATTGGTCCTTTTGTCGGTGCAGTAATTGGAGAAACAATAGCAGGACAGAAATTTGGCCCTGCACTAAAAGCTGGTTTTGGATCATTCCTTGGATTTCTTTTGGGGGTAGGAATGAAATTAGCTGTTTCTTTTGCTGTGGCTATCTATTTTGTAAAAGAGGTTCTTCACAACCTCGACCAGTTCAAGTTTAAATAAACAATTACAATCCTTCTCCCAATGTTGCTACCATTACAGCTTTTATAGTGTGCATGCGATTTTCAGCCTCATCAAAGACAATAGAAGCTTCAGATTCAAACACGTCTTCACTTACCTCCAAGGCTTCCAACCCATATTTTTCATGTATCTCGATACCCATTTTTGTTTCAAGATTATGAAAAGCAGGCAAACAATGTAAAAACTTGGCATCCGGATTCCCTGTCATTTCCATTACTTTGGAATTGATCTGA
The DNA here is from genome assembly GCA_016926235.1 of Bacteroidales bacterium. The sequence goes on from JAFGOZ010000522.1 coordinate 26,545, forward strand.
TAGGGCCTAAACAATTTAATGCGTTCATCCCAGACAGAAGGATCTTCTCCCATTGATACCCATACATCTGTATATAGAAAGTCGCAATCTTTAACCGCTTCAGCAACATCATCCGTTATCATGATTTTCCCGCCTGTAACGTCAGCTATGTCCTGACAAGTCTTCACCAGTTTGGCATCTTGTTGAAATTGCTTTGGGGCTGCTACTCTAAAATCGATACCCATTTTTACAGAACCAACCAACAATGAATTACCCATGTTAAAACGAGCATCACCCAAATAACAAAATTTCATTTCATTAAATGCTTTTTTCGAATGTTCCTGCATAGTAAGCAGGTCAGCCAAAACCTGCGTTGGATGAAATTCATTGGTCAATCCATTCCATACAGGCACACCTGAAAATTGAGCTAATTCTTCCACAATACTTTGTCCGAACCCCCTGTATTCAATCCCGTCATACATTCTACCCAGAACCCTTGCTGTATCTTTCATCGATTCCTTATGACCTATTTGAGATCCTGAGGGACCCAGATAACTTACATGCGCACCTTGATCATAAGCTGCTACTTCAAAAGCGCATCTTGTTCGTGTTGATGTCTTCTCAAATATTAAAGCAATATTTTTACCTCTTAAATATTGTTTCTCTGTCCCTTTCTTTTTCGCATTTTTTAAGTCTGCTGATAACTTTAATAGATATTCTATTTCGCTTGTTGAAAAATCCAATAGCTTTAAAAAGCTTTTCCCTTTTAATTTCATTATCTAAAATAATAAGTTTGTGAATTAATATTTTGTACAAATATAAAACTTTCAACTCAAAATTTACGTATCTTTTTGTAAAATTATACGTTATTTTTTAAATATTATAAATTAATATTCTAAATATTCAAATATTTTTTAATATAAATAAGATGAAAATTAATGCATTAAAAGTTGTTTACAGGAAGAATTTCAAGCATAAATTTGACAAAACGATAATATTTGTTGACAAATTGTTGATTTTATACATAAATAATAAGAAAATATTTCCCTATTTTGACCTGTTCCAAATTGGATGATTTTTAGAAGATGTATTGAATACAAAATATATTTTATAAATTTACAATAGAGGATTACCTAACATCAACAAACCATTGAATAAGGCTATAATCATAAAATCATTCTTGCTTATTATAACTGCGGTTATCCTGTCTGGCTGTTCAGGTAAGTTTTCCAAAAACAAAATCAGGGAAGGTATTATTGAATACGATATTATTTACCTCGAAAATAAGATGGGAAATATCTCTACCAGTATGCTGCCCAAAACCATGACAATGAGGTTTAAGGATCATCTTTCAATGTACCGGATAAATGGATTATTTGGTGCTTTTGTTATTAGCAACATATCGGATGCTCGTCATGGCACAAATACTACATTACTGAAACTATTGGACAATAAATATTGTTATGAAGGGAGTAAGAACGAATATGCATGTTGTTTTGACAATATGGATGGATTGAATATTGTGGAAACTAATGAAGTAAAAAATATACTTGGTTTTAATTGCAAAAAGGCCATTGCCACATTTCCCGGAACTGAACGAAATCCATTCATCATTTATTATACGGATGACATAAGAATTAAAAAGCCCAACAACACAAATCCCTATCACGATATTAACGGTGTTTTAATGGAATTTGAACTTAATCTGAATCAAGTTAATATGCGACTAAAACCTCGTAGTTTCCATAAAACAGAGGTGTCTACTGAGGAGTTTGAAATTCCTGATGGATATAGAAGAGTATCCAGGAAAAAAATGGAAGAAATTTTCAACGAACTTATGGAATAAACCATATTTTTCAACGTTATTATTCAAAATTTAAATTTTCCATTGTTGATATTATCTCTTAAAATCGTTTTCTATTCAATCAGCACTTTAGTATTATTGCATATAATTTATTCAAGCGATTAGTCATGGTTTAAACCATATAGCAGTATATGACAAAAAAGCGAAACCGAAAAAATACTCCAAATCACAATACAGGCAAAAAAAAGTCAGTATTACGAGATGAACGGATCAAGATCCTCACCGGATTATTTATACTTGGATTTTCCCTTCTTATTACCCTGGCATTTATATCCTATTTTTTCACCTGGAAAACCGATCAAAGCTTTGAAAACCAAAGAGTTATATCAGGATCAGAAATAATAACCGAAAATTGGGCAGGTAAAGTAGGAGCCTATTTTTCAAATATCTTCATTGGAAATCTGTTTGGAATTGCATCATTTGGCTTTCCTTTTCTGCTTATAATAATTGGTTTCAGGCTATTAAATGTACGACTTTTACCTCTGCGAAAAACAATACGTATTGTTGTTATTGGTGGTATTATCTTGTCTGTAACCCTTGGATTTTTATTCGGGTCCTCAAATGGCTTTTTTCCATGTGGTTTAGGAGGTGGACATGGTTTTTTCATAGCAAAATGGCTGGAAAGTTTTCTGGGTACTACCGGTACTGCCATCCTTATTACATTCATTTGGACAGCCTTCTTTATTTTTTCGTCAAAAGCAACCGCACATAAATTAAAACGAATCTTTATACAAATTTTCAAAAATAGCCATCTGGATAATCATAAAAATAAAGCAGATGAGGATGAAGGCATCTCCTTTGTTGACAATAACCTGACATATGAAAGTGAGAATTTTAAAGATATACCCTTAACTCAAACTGATGAATCTTTCGAAGTGATAACCACTAATGAAGAAAGCGTTGATCAAGTGCCTGCGGAGAATTCAAAAGATATTGATAATGAGTCCAATATTGAGCTTACGGTTAACAAAACTGACGAAGAAGAACTTGTAGATGAGGACTTTCAATTGGAACCTATGGAAGATTATGATCCAACCCTTGAATTGTCTCATTATAAAATACCCCCTCTTGATTTATTGAAAGAATATAAATTTGACAATTCCCCTGTTACCAACGACGAGCTGGAACGTAATAAAAACAAAATTGTAGAGACTCTTGGAAACTACAAGATCGATATAATAAAAATACGGGCAACAATAGGACCAACTGTTACACTTTATGAGATAGTACCAGCTCCTGGTATTAAAATCTCCCGTATAAAAAACCTTGAAGATGATATAGCCCTTAGCCTGGCTGCCCTTGGAATCCGAATTATTGCACCAATACCAGGAAGAGGCACCATAGGAATTGAAGTTCCCAATGAGAATCCCGAAATAGTATCAATGCGCTCCATACTATCTTCTGTAAAATTTCAGGAATCAAAATATGAACTGCCTATTGCATTAGGCAAAACTATCTCGAACGAAACCTATGTGATGGACCTCACAAAAATGCCCCACCTTTTGGTTGCCGGTGCTACAGGTCAGGGAAAGTCTGTTGGATTGAATGCAATTATTACTTCCTTATTATATAAAATGCACCCTGCCCAATTAAAATTTGTACTCATAGACCCTAAGAAGGTTGAACTCACTTTATATGCAAAAATTGAGAAACACTTTTTGGCTAAACTTCCTGATGCTGAAGAAGCTATAATAACTGATACCAAAAAAGTGGTAAATACACTACATTCTTTAACAATTGAGATGGATACACGCTATGAGTTACTAAAAGCTGCAAAAGTGCGTAATATTAAAGAATACAACGAAAAGTTCATTGCCCGAAGGTTGCATCCAGACAAAGGACATCGCTACCTTCCCTATATTGTTATGGTAGTTGATGAATTTGCTGACCTGATTATGACAGCAGGTAAAGAAATAGAAACACCAATTGCAAGGTTAGCACAATTGGCAAGAGCAATAGGCATCCACTTAATTATTGCAACTCAGCGTCCTACAACAAATATTATTACAGGCGTTATAAAAGCTAACTTCCCTGCAAGGATTGCATTCAGGGTAACAGCCATGATAGACTCCAGGACAATACTGGATAGTCCGGGAGCAAACCAGCTAATTGGCCGTGGTGATATGCTTATATCCCAAGGAAGTGATTTGATAAGGCTTCAGTGCGCCTTTATAGATATTCCAGAACTCGAAAAAATAACCGACTATATTGAATCTCAACAAGGCTACGCATCTGCGTTTATGCTACCAGAATATGTTGATGAAAGCGGATCTGATCTCCTAGATGTAGACCTGAATAAAAGGGATGAATTATTTGATGATGCGGCACGACTCGTTGTTTTGCATCAGCAAGGTTCCACTTCTCTGATTCAAAGAAAATTTTCGATTGGATACAACCGTGCTGGAAGAATTATGGATCAATTGGAAGCTGCAAACATTGTCGGTCCTTTTGAAGGAAGTAAAGCCAGGCAAGTCTTATTCCCTGATGAGTATTCTTTGGAACAGTTTTTGAATTCCCTTAATAACTAAATGTATATTGCCATGAAAGAATCAATTTTTTTTGCCATTTTACTTTTCTGGACATTAAGCACATTCTCTCAGCAGGATCCTAAAGCTAAAGCAGTACTCGACAAACTTGCATCCGAATCAGGAAAGCATGAGTGCATCGAAGTGCAATTTACCTACACTATAACTAATCTCAGCAATTCGTTCAGTAATGATTGGGAAGGAACACTCGTTCTTAAAAATAAAATGTATCATCTTTCACTCATGGGTGTTGAAACTTTCTTTGATGGAACTACTCTGTGGAACTACATTATAGATGCAAATGAAGTTAACATTACAGTTCCGGATCCAAACAATAAAGATTTTTTCCTGTCAGACCCAAATCAGATATTTTCTATTTATAATACTGATTTTAAACAAAAATATATCGGGGAAACGACTGATAATGGTGTAAAATTTCATGAAATAGATCTATATCCCAAGGATATTGAAGGGAACAGTTACTCCAGGTATAAGCTTGTTGCTAATGATAATACAAACAGTATACATTCAATAGCTGCTTTTGGGAAAAATGGAAATATCTATATTGTTGAGATCAAGGATTATATTACCAACAGCATATTTGAAGACACCTATTTTTCTTTCAACAAAGAAGATTACCCGGGAGTTGAAATAATAGATCTCCGATAAGACTACTTCGGATATTCAATACGCGCGTGATAAATATTCTTTAACTTTTTAATAAACGTTTGTTTAATATTTGTAATGTCCTCAAAAGTAATTGGGGCAACGTTAAATTGGTTATTTTTTATTTGATTTCCAATAATACTTTCAACCAATTCTGTAATTGATTCCTCCGTTATCTTCTTCAGGCTTCTTGATGCAGCTTCTGTAGCATCAGCCATCATTAGAACAGCCGTCTCCTTTGAAAATGGCCGGGGTCCCGGATATGAAAACTTCTTTATGTCCACTTCAGCATCAGGGAACTCTTTAAGATAGGAACGGTAAAAATACTGCACTGTTGAGTCACCATGATGAGTTCGAATAAAATTGATAATTTGCTCAGGAAGTTTATACTTTCTGCCCATCTCAATTCCTCTTTCAACATGATTAATAATGGTTCTTGCACTTTCTTCAAAACTCATGCTCTCATGAGGATTATAATCTTTACCTAAATTCTCTATAAAAAATTCCGGATTATCCATTTTACCAATATCATGATATAATGCACCAGCCCTTACTAATAATGGATTGCCTTCTATTTTAGCTATTGCACTTTCAGCAAGATTTGCAACCTGCAAACTATGTTGAAAGGTACCAGGTGCTTTTTCTGCCAACTTCCTCAGCAATGGTTGATTAGTATCTGACAACTCCATCAATGTAGCATCTGATAAGAAATTGAATGTTTTTTCAAAAACATAAATGAGAGGATAAGCTACAAGTACCAGTAAGCCACTAATTGAAAACCATCCTATATTATTCCAGTTTATATTTACAAAAGTACCTTCTTGCATCACTGCAATTCCAAGGTATACTGCTGAATAGGTAAGGATAATAAAAAATGCTGAATATACCAGGCGTGCTCTTCTGTAGAGATTAGTAAGACTAATCACAGCAACAATGCCGGCCATAATATTCATAAAGACAAATTCAAATCCATTTGGAGCAAAAAAACCTATTAATAAGATTGTAACTACATGAACAAAAAGGGCTAATCGAGCATCAAAAAAGGTTCTGATAAGAATAGGTAAAAGTGCAAAAGGAATGATATAGTACATAATGTCACTAAACTTTAATGCAATACTCGCAAAGAAGATCATTAGAAGCACTATAAACAATATGAATGAAACATGCAAGGTATTGGCAAGCACAGCTTTACGATAATTCCATAAAAACATATATAAAAGAAATAATGCTAAAAAAGCCAGCACGACTTTACCAATCAAAATAAAGGTAGTCCTGACTGATTCACCAAGCCTTTTTTCATACTCAATCTTCAAGGATTGCAATTTCCGGTATGCTTCTCCGGTCACAGGTTCTCCTTTTGCAATAATTTTTTCACCTTGCGCCACTTTCCCATACCTATTTGATAAATTGTCCAACTTATCATTTTTAACTTTTTCTGTTGTTTCATCATCATAAATAATATTTGGGACAATAAACGCGTTAAGGTTGAGATTACGCACAAAACTTGTTATATCAAATTTTTTATTCCTGTCAATTTCAATATTCAAGTCACTCGAAAATTTAATTAAAAACTCATACGCTTTCTTTGGTGTAAAAACATCTGTAACAGAATGTTCTTCAGCAAGATTATTTTTTACAATGTTAATCTGGTAATCAGGACGATTAATTACTTCCTCAAAGCCATTTGTTTCTATCACACCTTTATCATATACTGCTTTGACAAGTGAAATAATATTATCCGTTAACATTTTTTTTAATTGTTCTAATTGATTTCGCTTTGAAGAACTTTTAATATCTGAAAGCCGGGTAACAGAATAGTTAGCAATTAAAAAATCGGTCCATCTTTTATCAATTTCATTTAAAAAGATTTGTTTTTGAATGTCAAACCTCCCGGTATCGTAAACAAAGTAAGGATGAAGCTGCGAAAGCACACTATCGCGCTCTGCCTGCATCTCTTGATCCGTTTTGTAAATTGAAAAATCAAAAGGTGCTATTAGAAGCACATCATGCCTCCAAGGATATCCTTTTTGAAATTCATACTGAAATTTTCCCTCGCGCGGAAAAAGATAAACAATAACTAATGCCGTTATCAAAAAAAGGAATATGCGAAAAAGAATACGATAATTTATCTTAATATAATTAACTACTCTATTCATAAAATCTATTTAAAATCAATAAAGCATGAAAATTAACTATTATTGTTGAATTCTCATTCTTAGAACATTAAAATGTTGATAAAGTTTAATACATTTAAACAATATTATATGATTTATTTACTTATTATGTCTCAAGCTATCAGTTTATTGAGTATTGTTCCTATTCGAAAATCCCCCTCTGATATAAGTGAGATGGTGAGTCAGTTATTGTTTGGTGAAACCTGCAGAATTGTTAAAGAAGATAAAAACTGGCTTGGAATAGTTACAAATTATGATGATTATTCAGGTTGGATTGATAAGAAAATGGTCACTTTAACTGAAGATGGAAATTTCAATATGGATTCAAAAATGATTGTAAAGCAACCTTTATTGTATATCATCAATGATAAAACAAATTCGGGCCAATGGATAACTGCCGGCAGTGAATTATATAATGTATCTGAAGATTATACATCATTTTCAATAGGACCTTATTCATACAAAATCAAGGAATTCTCAAACATAACAAAAGTATCAGTTAAAAATATAATAAAAGACGCTCTGAACTACATAAACGCTCCATATATGTGGGGTGGAAAGACCATTTTTGGTATCGATTGTTCCGGTTTTACACAAATGGTTTTTAAAATTAATAACGACAAACTGCCCCGTGATTCCAGAGATCAATATGATGTGCTTTCCAATGAAATACAACTTCAGGATGCTCAACCGGGAGACATTGCATTCTTTTCTAAAAATGGCCAATCCATAAGTCATGTTGGGTTAATAATGTCACCTGATAAAATTATCCATGCATCAGGATGCGTAAGAATAGATGCATTAGATGCAAAAGGGATTTATAACAGTGAGTTACAAAGATACACTCATAATCTCTTGGCAGTTAAAAAAATGACGTAATCCTTTTAAAATAATCTACAAATTGAATACTTTTATACTAAAAATAAAATATGATACTATCAAACACTGAAACAATACCAGGAAAAGAGATAACCGAAATACTTGGATTAGCCAGGGGAAGCACGGTAAGGGCCCGAAACATAGGAAGGGATATTTTTGCAGGACTTAAAAATCTTGTTGGCGGCGAAATAAGTGAATATACAAAATTAATGGCTGATTCACGTGAACAAGCTCTTCAAAGGATGATTGAAGACGCCCAGAAATTAGGAGCAGATGCCGTGCTTAATATCAGATTTACTACTTCAGCCGTGATGCAAGGTGCATCTGAGATTTTGGCCTATGGAACTGCAGTGCGAATAAAATAATTCAAATATGTATTTCTTTGCCCGTTTTACACGACTTCTAATCTTGTTAGCAATTATTGCTATTATTATCCTAATAATAAAAAGAATAGAAGATAAAAGACGGGAAAACTTTGAGAACAGGGATAACTAGACCTAAACGATCATACCTGCACAAATAGTTTCATTTGTACCCTCGTCGATAAGAATAAGGCTGCCTGTCACCCTGTTCTTTTTATATGAATCAAAATACAGGGCCTTTGTTGTTTTTATCTTAACTTTAGCTATTTCATTCAGGCAAATACTTTTGTCATCTGTAATCTTTTCCAGTTTATTGATGTCCATTTTATACATCACTTCTTTAATCATACATTTCACATCTTGTGTAGTATGTTTAAGTCCATATTTTGCATTTAGCATCATCGGTTTTTCATTCAACCAGCAAATCATTACTTCAATATCCTGACTAGTAGTTGGAGTACCATTGTTATTCTTTATAATCATATCACCCCTGCTAATATCAATATCGTCTTCAAGTGTAATGGTTACTGATTGTGGAGGAAAAGCAGATTGAAGGCTTTCCTTCATCGTATCAATCGTCCTGATTTTTGACACCATTCCAGAAGGCAATACTTTAACTTCATCTCCTACAGTAAATATACCTCCACCAACACGACCTGCGTATCCCCTGTAATCATGAAATTCGTCAGATTGAGGTCGAATGACGTATTGTACAGGGAAACGACAATCTTCAAAATTCCTGTCACCGCTAATATGTATTGTTTCCAGCAAATACATAAGCGTGGTACCTTCATACCAATCCATATTTTTCGACCTGTCTACTACATTATCACCTTTAAGGGCACTGATGGGGACAAAACGGACATCTTTAATATTCAATTTAGCCGAAACTTCTCTGAAGTGTTTTTTAATATCTTCAAAAACTTCCTCTTTATAATCAACAAGGTCCATTTTATTCACACATACAATAACGTGAGGTATTTGTAGCAACGAAGCTATAAATGCATGACGCTTGGTTTGCTCAAGCACCCCATTTCGAGCATCTACTAAAATAATGGCGGCATTGGCCGTAGATGCCCCTGTTACCATATTACGTGTATATTGTACATGTCCTGGTGTATCAGCAATAATAAACTTACGCTTTGGCGTAGCAAAATACCTGTAGGCAACATCAATTGTAATGCCTTGTTCTCTTTCAGCACGTAATCCATCTGTCAACAATGCAAGGTTTACATGCTCCTCTCCTTTTCTCTTACTAGCCAACTCAATAGCCTCCATCTGGTCTTCAAATATAGCTTTGCTATCGTATAACAAACGGCCAATCAAAGTACTTTTACCATCATCCACACTACCTGCGGTGGTAAAGCGAAGCAGTTCCATATTTAAATAGGCATTATCGCTTTCTTTGTGTTTATTATTCATCGTGTCGTTACTTTTCAAAATAAGATTAACTAAAAATATCCTTCTTTCTTCCTGTCTTCCATAGCCGCTTCAGATCTTTTATCATCATAGCGGCCGCCTCTTTCTGTCACCCTGGTAGCAGCCACTTCCTGGATAATTTCTTCCAAGGTGTTAGCTGTGGACAATGTCACACCAGTACAGGTTATATCACCAATAGTCCGGCAACGTATATCTTTTTCTACTATTTCCTCACCATCCTTTAATACTATGAAAGGAGCAGCTGCCAGCCATACTCCGTCTCTGAAAAACACTTTTCTTTTATGTGTAAAGTATAAATTAGGTATCTCAATATCTTCCATATAAATATATTGCCATACATCCATTTCGGTCCAGTTACTCAGGGGAAATACCCTGAAGTGTTCTCCCATTCGTTTTTTACCATTAAAAATATTCCACAATTCCGGACGCTGATTTTTAGGATCCCACTGCCCAAACTCATCTCTGTGAGAGAAAAATCTTTCTTTTGCACGAGCTTTTTCCTCATCACGACGACCACCTCCAAGTGCTGCATCAAACTTCAATTCTTCAATGGCATCCAATAAAGTAACGGTTTGTAGTACGTTCCTGCTTGCATTTACACCCTTTTCCTCAACAGCTCTTCCCTGATCAATTGAATCCTGTACATATCTAACAATGCAGGTTGCCCCTGTTTTTTTAACAAGGTCATCTCTAAAATCAAGCGTTTCCTGAAAATTATGCCCTGTATCGATATGCATAAGAGGGAATGGCACCTTTGCAGGCCAAAAGGCTTTTCGTGCGAGATAGTACATAACTATCGAATCCTTTCCGCCTGAAAACAGCAGAACAGGTTTTTCAAACTGTGCTGCAACCTCTCTCATTATATAAATGGATTCCGCTTCTAGTTCCCTTAAATGATTAATATAATACTCATTCATAGTTCAATCTTTAAATCTTAATATAATACAATGATTATACTCCATGGGAAATTTCCAACATTGTATTCTATATTATGCAGAATACAGCTAAAAAATTCAGACCACAAAAATAATTAAAAATTGATGAAAATCACCCTTTTTTATTTCCTGATTAGAAATCCTCCCATAAGCCCTATGATTATTCTATTCCCAACAAATACTCAATGATTCTTTCTCCAGGATTAAATGGGATGATACTACTTAACCCCAAGTATTCAATAGCTAATTTAATTAATTCTTTTGTACCGGTATATTTCAAATCTACCCCGTAATACTTCCCTGCATTCACCAATGCCTGTAATGGAATCAGGCCAATCAATTCAGATCCATTTACATTAATATTATATTGTGTGGCAATCTTTTTTACAGTTTCATACACATCATGCACTGGCGTCTCCAAATGATTTGTAATATTTGTTGAAACCTGTGCAAAACCGTAATCTTCAACAATCCATCCGATGGCTTTTACATATTTCATCGTTGTTGGAAAGGTCTGTCGTTTAGAAATGCCTTCATATATTACCAATTTTCCTGATTCCCTTATCTGTTCCGCAATGCTTTTTGCAATAGTAACATCCCTCGTATCCAGATTTATATTATATGCCAATAAAATATTACGGGCCCCAATTACAATTGCACCAAATGCAGGGTTAAAAACATCCGGTCCAAAATCAGGCTTCCATTCTGGGAATTTAATTTTCTTATCCAGACCTTCATACTCTCCTTTCCTTATATTCTCAAGTTTTCTTTTGTAATCTGAAAAAGCAGATTCTTCATAGCAATACACAGACAAACCTAACTCATCGCCAACCCTTGCAGATAATTTTCTGGAATGGATTGAAACTTCATTTAAAGTAATATTGCGAATAGGAACCAACGGGCACACGTCCACTGCCCCAATTCGGGGATGAATTCCTTTATGATGTCGCATATATATCAAATTTGCAGCTATCTTAATTAATTGGAAGGCTGCTTCAGTAACTCTTTCCGGCATTCCAGCAAAAGTAAAAACGGTTCTGTTTGCAGCTTTACCAATGTCTACGTGCAGCAATTTTACACCCTCAATACTTTGAATAACTTTTTGCAGTTTCATTAACACAGGAAGATCGTTACCTTCGCTGATGTTCGGCACACATTCAATTATTTTTTGTTTATTGTCCATTTAAGTCAAATGAATAATATGAGGACAAAGATGCTTATAAGTATTTTATGATCCAATTTTCTATATTTGAAAAAAATAAAAAACAACTATGCTTAAAAAAGTACCGCACACCTATGTTATTGTATTTTCAATAATAGTAATTGCTGCAATTCTTACCTGCATTATTCCCGGCGGTGAGTTTGAGAGACAAACAATAAATATTAACGGGATTGACAGAGAGATAATTGTTGAAGGTTCATTTCACTACCTTGATAATCAGCCCCAAACCTGGCAGGTATTTTCTTCCATATTTGAAGGTTTTGTGGACAAAGCTGATATTGTTGTTTTTATCCTGATTATTGGAGGGGCTTTTTGGATAATGAATGACAGTAAAGCAATTGACGTAGGAATTTTATCCTTTCTGAGATTTACAAAGCGCTTGCAAAAATACAAACTTATCAGACTCCTGGATATTGATAACATTATAATCACACTCATAATGCTAGTATTCAGCGTATTTGGAGCCACATTTGGCATGTGTGAAGAAACAATTGCATTTATAATTATCTTCGTCCCTCTCTCTATACGAATGGGTTACGATTCCATTGTCGGAGTATCTATGTGCTATATTGGCGCGGGACTTGGTTTTGCAGGTGCATTACTCAATCCATTTACCATTGGTATTGCACAGGGTATTTCAAACCTTCCGTTGTTTTCAGGTATCGAATACCGTTTCTTTTGCTGGATAATAATTAATATTGTCGGGATTGGCTTTGTACTTCGTTACGTAAAAAAATTAAGAAAAAATCCAAAAAGATCCCCTGTTTTTGAGGATGATAAATACTGGAGGGACAAAGAGAGCGAAGAAAACTCAAATATTACTTATCACACTCCCAAAATGGCCTGGATAACATTTCTTATTGTATCCATTATACTTGGAGTTTTTTCATTCAGGTACCCGATTTCAACCTTGTCACTAGGGAACAATTCCGGTAATATTCCCATTATTCCCATTCTTTCTGGATTATTCGTAATCTCAGGTATATTAACCTTAAGAAAATCTGCGCATTTTTTCGTATTAAATCTTCTTGCATTCACCATCTTGATCCTCATTGTAGGTGTACTTGGATATGACTGGTACATAATGGAAATCGCAACCCTTTTTCTTTTCATGGGTTTAATTGCCGGCATGACCATGAACCGGTCAGCAAGCAATATTACAAAACTCTTTATTGAAGGGGTGAAGGATATAATTCCAGCAGCCATGGTTGTAGGTATAGCAGGAGGTATATTGATTGTTATGCAAAATGGGAAAATAATAGATACTTTACTATATTACGTGGCTCAATCTATGGAAGGATTTAACCACTTTGCTTCAGTAGGGATGATGTACTTTTTTCAAACATTAATTAATATTTTCATCCCATCAGGATCTGCCAAAGCAGCACTTACTATGCCAATAATGTCGCAATTTAGCGATTTAATTGGAGTTTCAAGACAGGCAACAGTAATGGCTTACCAACTGGGTGATGGATTTACAAATATGATCACACCAACATCTCCCGTTTTGATTGGAGTTTTAGGTGTAGCAAGAATAGCTTATGACAAATGGGTAAAATGGATAACTCCTCTTATGATTGTGTTGATTCTTTTAGGCCTGGCATTATTAATTCCTACTGTATTTATGAATCTCAATGGATTTTAGGGCTATAGCCCTTTAACCAGATAGGCAATAAAATATCCAAGATAATTGCCTATTGCATATCCAATTATTCCAACTGTTAATCCAGATACAATAACTTCCCTGTTTTTAATGGCTCCGGCAATAGCAGGCACAAATGGAGGACTGCAAATTAATGCTGTAGAGGTTATCATCATTGTATCTGCATCAACATTGAATAGCCTTGAAATAAGTACATGAAATATGAGTGAGCCAAATATAACCATCACTATATAAAAGAAAATATCTGCATTGAATGTTGCAAATTGTTTTATATCGGCCATGGAAGCTACTACCAGGCAAAAAACAATTATCAGGTACATTCCCAGCTCAAAGCTTTTAGGTGTTTTGTTCACAGCAGGAATAAATGAAAAAACTATTCCCAGAGTAGTTATGGAAAGAATAGCTACTACCATTTGTGAATTTTCACTAACCAACAAACTTAGACTCCCTCCAACAGTAAAAATAATAATGGCAAAGAGAAAACTTTTAAGTAAAGGTTTTATATTTTCTTTTCGTAACAAGCCTTCAAAATGTTCAGCGCCTCCAATATTTAACTGGTCTTTCATTGTTTCTATAGATTGAAAAGGTTTAAGGATCAATAAAAAAACCTTTTGTCCTATGGTCATCAAAAATAACAGATATACTGCAGAAACCGTCATATCATAGGTATGGGTAATAAGGAAAATATTTGGGTCAACATCCAGCATCATTTTTAATGCGGCTAAATTGGGAGTCCCTCCCGAATACACTCCTATAAGCATTCCTGAAACTTTCCACATTTTATCATCACCGTTATCAAATATCATTTTACCAATGATAACCATTAAACTTAATCCAATCAATGATATAAGCATTGAGATAAGTGTTTTTCCAGCCAACCTTGACCATCTTCTAATATTGGTGGAAAACAATAACAATGGGATTCCAAGCGGAATCGTAACCGTAGTAAATGCATCCTGAATCTTTTGGCTTCCTTCCGGCAGGATGTTAAGATTACCAATAACCAAACCTATAATATAAGCTATGAGGACAGCACCTATTCTATTCAAAAATTTAAACCTGACACATAAATGTATAATTATTATTGGTAATATAACATATGCTGCCCCAAGTATAAGTAAATCCATATCTCCCTCACTATTATAGCACAAAAATAAGGAAGTTTTTGAAAAAAGGAAATTTCGGCAGACCTGATTATTCTGTCAAAATTGATTTATTAATATTAGTTTGGAAATTCAATTGGTTAAAACAAGATTGGATAATCGGTTGTATGAACAAATGGATTAATGAAATATTTTAAAATTTTAAGCTAACCCAATTTCAACAATCCAATAATCCTCTTATACAGTCTTCCAATGGAAATTAAAATTAATTAGTACTAACATTAGTTTAACAAATTCTTATGATGCAATTCTTCATTTACTTACACTCCTCAAAGCTCTTATCATATTGTGTCATAGCACGTTCACTCATACCCATGCTTGAAAAACCACCATCATGGAACAGGTTCTGCATAGTTACCTTTTTCGTAAGATCTGAAAATAATGTTATACAATAATTGGCACAATCTTCAGCAGATGCATTACCCAAGGGGGACATACGTTCAGTAAAATCCATTAACGAATCCATGCCTTTTACACCGGCTCCTGCTGTGGTAAGTGTTGGAGACTGAGAAATTGTATTCACCCTTACCTTTTTATCTTTACCATAAATATATCCAAAGCTTCTTGCGATAGATTCCAGTATAGCTTTTGCATCAGCCATATCATTGTATTTATCGAGGGTCCTTTGCGCTGCAACATATGACAATGCAACAACAGAACCCCATTCATTTATTGCATCAAGCTGTTTTGATGCCTGCAATACTTTATGAAACGAAAGGGCTGATATGTCCAGTGTTTTCAGGTAAAATGGATAATTAATATCATCATAAGGTATACTTTTTCTAACATTTGGAGACATACCAATGGAATGAAGGATAAAATCAAGTTTACCACCTAAAACCTTCATCGATTCTTTAAGAAGGTTCATAACGTCTTCCATATTTGTTGCATCAGCAGGTATAATGGTAGAATTTGTTTTTTTTGCTAATTCGCTTAGCTCACCCAATCTGATGGCAGGTAAAGTATTCGATAATATAAATGTCGCACCCTCAGCGTGTGCCTTTTCTGCTACCTGCCATGCTATTGACATGTCATTTAATGCCCCGAATATAAGTCCTTTCTTTCCTTTAAGTAAATTATAAGCCATAATGTATATTTTAATTTCTATTTATCTCATTATAAATAAAACACATTCAAATTAACATTACCAAAACAATGTTAATCTGAAATTGTTCTTTAAAGTTTCCATTCAGTTTTTAAGCAGCTCTTTAGCGTTTGACATAGCTGCCTCTGTAATTTCTTCTCCGCTTAACATTTTAGCAATTTCAATAATCCGTTCATCCTCATTCAATTGTTTAATATTTGTAATGGTTTTATTTTCAACATCTTCCTTAAATACTAAATAATGGTATTTACCCCTGCTTGCTATTTGGGGTGAATGTGTAATATTGATAACCTGAAGATTTTCAGACATATTCTTCATAATCACACCTACCTTATCAGCTACTTCACCCGAAACTCCGGTATCTATTTCATCAAAAATGATTGTTGGTAATGCGATTGAATGTGCTATAATTGACTTTATACTCAGCATCAACCTTGATAATTCACCTCCCGATGCTACTTTGCTAACAGGTTCTAAAGCTGACTGTTTATTTGCTGAAAACAAAAAGGTTACTTTATCCATTCCCGTAGAAGTAAAATCATTGTAAGCTTCTCTCTCAACTTTAAATCTTGCATTGGGGATACCCATCTGAATAAGCATTGTAGATATCGATTCCTCAACCTTAGAAATAACAGACATTCGTTTCTCAGTTAGTTTTACTGCGTAACCTAAAAGACCCTTTTTCTTTAATTCCAGTGCCCTGCTTAATTGTTCAAGATTTGTATCATAATTCATTATTATATCAATCTTCTTCTGCAACTGGTTTTTGAATGAAATTAATTCTTCTATTGATTTCACATTATGCTTTTGCAATAAAGAAAAAATTAAATCAAGGCGTTCATTTACAAATTGAAATCGTTGCGGATCAAAATGCACCTCTTCATTAAGATTTTCGATTTCATTCGCAAGGTCTTTTATTTCAATATATACAGATTGTATGCGTTCAAATACATCTTTGACTTTTGAATAATACCCTGCAATCCTGCCCATCCTGTCTGTACTTTCCTTTAGACGGGATATTACAGACTGTTCTTCCTGTAAGAGCATATAATCAATAGCAGAGAGGTTTTCCTTAATCTCCTCTGTATGTCCAAGAACTTCCTGCTCTTCTTCAAGTTCATTCTCTTCACCAATAATCAGTTTGGCATTCTCTAACTGATCAAATTGATATTGAAAATAATCCAGGTCGCTCTTCAACTTTTCGGCATCAGCTTTTCGTCTTTCAAATTCAGCTAATTCACTTGTATAATCGTAATATAATCTTTTATATTCGGTAAGGATATCTTGTGTACCTGCAAAGACATCCAAAGCATTTAATTGATAAGCAGGCAGGTTAAGCTTTGTTGTTTCATGCTGTGAATGAATATCAATAAGATAATCTCCCAATTCCTTTAACTGTTGTAAGTTTACAGGGGTATCATTGATGAAAGCCCTGGATTTGCCGGTATTGCTAATTTCTCTACGGATAATGGTATATTCATCAAAGTCTATATCATTATCACTAAAAAAGGATTTTAAATCATAATTGGCTATATTGAATACACCCTCTACTGTACATTTGGAATTTTTATCCAATAATACAGATGTATCAGCTCTTTGTCCGGCTATCAGTGATACTGCCCCTAACAAAATAGATTTCCCTGCACCGGTTTCTCCTGTAATTATTGAGAAACCAGGCTTAAAAATAATATCTAATTCGTTGATTAGTGCATAGTTCCTTATAGAAAGGGACTCTAACATAAGATCAATTTTGATATAACAAAAATAAGGAAAATAAGGAATTGTTCAATCAGGCTTTTTTTAACAATTATTGTTCCTTTTTAATATTATCATATTTATTAACATTCGAAGGATCAATTTCTGTTAATATTCTATAGACCCTGTTTTTTTCTTCAGGAGGTGACTCTGTAAAAATATTTACAAATTCGTTTGATTTTGCATCTAATACTACCTGCAATGGATACATATATGGATCTGGTTTTTGACGATAAATATCCTGTAAAAGCCTTACAGCATCAGCAGCATTGCTGCGTCCTTCAGCAGTTTTAGATTCAAGCAGGTCCAATCCCTGACGATGATACCTGTAATAAAAAGCACGGATATTACGATAGTCGCTATCCAATAAATCTTTTACCAGCCAATATCTATTTTTATGATCCAAACCATCTGCAGATTTCCACCCTCTTTCCGTTGCATTTTGGGCATTATTTACAATAGTCTCTGCCATATTAAAGAATTCACTTCCTCCATTACTAGAAAATGAATCATAATCCAGACCTATTATTATATATGCATAGTAAGCAAGTATAGAGGTTAAATTTGAAATATGTGTACTTGGACTAAACTCAATAGGTTCATTTTCTACATACCTGAAATCCAAATCATTATCAACAAAATTAAACATAACTGAGTTATAAGCAGAGTTAAACACCGGACGACTGGACTGAACCTGGAGACTCCCTTTAAACTGGTCTCCTTCATGCTTATCGAGCCGCAACATGATAGTACATTCAATCCGTTCATCATTCTGGTAAACATGATTGGTCCATACAGTATTATTCATAAACTCATAGAGGGCTTGTTGCAGTGTTTGAAAAACAGATCTGTTGGTTCCCTGTATCTTTTGTGATACTACCTGGATATTACAACGTAATTCCTGGCCCTGTATGCGAAAGAGAGAAAATATGAATAGAATTATAATATAAAACCTGCGCATTGGTTAAATAATTTTTGATATCAAATTTACAATGTCTTTTGCAACTTCTTGCTTTTGTTTTAACTCAAAATTTTGAATATTATTGTTTTTATGTAAAACAGTCACTTTATTTGTGTTGTATCCAAATCCAGCACCTTTGTCATTCAATGAATTCAAAACAATAAAATCAAAATTTTTTTCTTTTAATTTTTTACGGGCATTCTCCATTTCATTATCTGTCTCAAGGGCAAAGCCAACCAATATTTGGGTCGATTTCTTTTGTTTGCCCAGTTTTTCTGCAATATCTACTGTTGTCGATAATTTTAAGGTGGTAACTTTTGCAATATCTTTTTTGATTTTTGATTTTGCAGCTTTTTCAGCTTTATAATCTGCAACTGCGGCAGCCAAAATGGCTCCGTCCATTTTGGGAAAGAGTTTATTGCATTCATCATACATTTCCTGAGCCGTACTCACATGAATGATATTTACCAAAGGATGTTCCAGATTCTCTTCCACAGGTCCAGAGACCAGGAATACCTGTGCGCCTTCATTAGCTAATTCACTGGCAATAGCATAACCCATCTTACCAGTGGAATAATTACTTATAAACCTGACGGGATCAATGGCTTCCCTTGTTGGGCCAGCAGTAACCAGAAAAGACTTATTGCTTAGTTTTTTTTTTTGCGAAAGAAGACTTTTAATTCTTTCAACTATTATATTGGGATCTTCCATCCTTCCCTTTCCAGACAACCCGCTGGCCAGTTCTCCAGTAACAGGTTCTATAAAAATGTTTCTGTAAGATTCAAGAAGCCTTATGTTATTTTGAGTGGAAGGATGATTGAACATATCCATATCCATCGCAGGGGCTATAAGGACAGGACAACGGGCGGACAGGTATGTTGTAAGCAAAAGGTTATCAGCTATACCATGAGCCATTTTTGCCAATGTGTTGGCCGTAGCGGGAGCAATCACCATTAAATCAGCCCATAAACCCAGGTCAACGTGATTGTTCCAGTCCCCATTCTCAGGGTTATAAAAATCAACTAAAATAGAATTTTTTGAGAGTGTTGCAAGGGTAAGTGGTGTAATGAATTCTTTGGCCAGAGGAGTCATAATAATTTTCACCTCAGCACCTTCTTTGATGAGTCCTCTAACTAACATTGCAGCTTTATAGGCTGCAATGCTGGCTGTAACTCCTAAAATAATATTTTTGCCCTTAAGCATATTTTGAGTGGTTATTCACCCTCTGGTTTTCTGAAATATATTTCATCATTCATCATTTCTTCCAAAGCAATTAATGTAGGTTTTGGAAGCCTTTCATAGAATTTTGAAATTTCAATTTGTTCCCTGTTTTCAAAAATCTC
The DNA here is from genome assembly GCA_016926235.1 of Bacteroidales bacterium. The sequence goes on from JAFGOZ010000522.1 coordinate 46,581, forward strand.
TTCAAGATTATCAGTATAAGAAGCGAATTCTTCTAATTTTCGATTCAACTCCTGCTTCATTTCAACACTGATCTGATTGCTTCTTTTGGAAACAATAGCTAAGGTTTCATAAATATTACCTGTTTTATCTTCCAGTTTATTTACATCCCTGGTTACGGTTGTTAAAGCCGCCTTTACTTTTTTATAATCCATCATATCTTTGTTATTTATTCTTTCGACCTTTCAAGAGACAATTTATACATCTTTTCAGCATCCTTAATATACTTGCTTTCCGGATACTCTGTTACAAATGAATAATATTCATCAACAGTAGCCTGATAACGTTCCTTCTGCTTTTCAATTACACTATTCTCAGCTAAAAGAAAACTTGACTTTAATGTAAGAAACAGTATCTCTTCACGATATTTTGTATCCGGGAAATCACCTATACTATTTCGCAATGCAATAATGGAGGCTTTATATTTTCCCATCTCATAATATAGCTTAGCACTCATATACGATTTTTCGATCAATTTGTTCCGCATCTCCACAATATATTCCTTGGTCTCTGGAATCCTCACACTTTCGGGATACTTAATTGCATACAGAGTAAAAGCATCAATTGACTGAAGACTATAGGTTTGATCAAGGCTGGGGCGTGGAGAACTTAAATAGAGGCAGTATGCATGCATAAATGCTGATTCTTCAGCAAAGCTACTATGCGGATATGTTTTAGCAAGGTTATCAAAATAATATCCAGATAAAAGATAGTCAGCCTGATGATAATAACAATACGCATGATAATACGCAATAGTATCCGATTTAAGAGTAGCCCTAAACACTGGCATTATTTGTTCGAAAAGGGTTGCCGCCTTCACCCATTCTTTATCATGATAATATTCTTTTGCCTTCTGATATTTCAAGTTATAATCACTGCTTTTCAGTAACTTTTCATACTTGCTGCATCCTGTATTGCTTAACAAAAGAATAATAATGGTAAGTACAAATACGCTCTTTTTCAATTTCTTAAAAATTTGTGCAAAAATATACAAATACTTTTAATTATGACAATATTTAGTAACAAAACGATGTTGATAAATTAATATTTTATCTAAAGTAAGATTTTAACTTATATTTGTTTTGTTTCTAATTTTGATATTTATCAAAAATTATACCAACTAAACTGGATGCAGAAAATCAGATCATTGATAGAACTCAGGAAAAGTGAATTTATACAAAATACATTTACCCTCCTATCAGTAACTACCTTATCCCAGGTAATCCCGTTTCTAATATATCCCTTGCTCTCCAGGCTATACACACCCGATGATTTTGGTGTCCTGGCTCTTTTTTCAAGTATTACCAGTATTGGAATTATAATTTCAACAGGACAGTATGAATTTGCACTATTGCTGCCTAAAAAAAATAAGGATTCAATAAATCTGCTAATTGCAGGGCTTTTTATAACTTTATTTATCAGTCTTCTTATTCTAATAATTACAATTGCTTTTCCTGGTAGTATAACTAGATTATTTCGCTCAGAAACTATAAAGCCTTATTTGATCCTTATTTCACCCGTCATCCTGCTTGGAGGTATTTCTCAACTTATTGAATTCTGGTGCAATCGAAATAAACTTTATAAAAAAATAGGTATTAAACGTTTACTTAACAGCGGTACAAATGCCGGGGCAAAAGCAATGCTCTTCAATGCTCCTCCTACCGGAAGCGGATTGATAACAGGAACTTTGGCGGGTTATATTTTTTCTGCCGGCTATTATTTAATAATTATATTAAAAGACCTCCGCAAATACTTTACAGATATTAAATGCAGGTTAATGATATCTAACATTAAAACATATAATAAATTCCCGAAATTTTATATGCCCCATGTGCTGACCAACTCGTTATCAGGAAGTCTGCCTGTCTTCTTACTGACCCAACATTTTTCAACTACTATTGTTGGACTTTATTCATTCAGTTATACATTCGTTTTCAGAATAATTAGTTTATTCTCTGGCTCCATCGAACAAGTATTATCTCAAAAAGTAGTTACAAATTACAATAATAAAATACCTTTTTATACTAATATTAAAAAACTTATACTAAGATTACTTCTAATTGGAATTATCCCTTATGCAGGCATCACAGTTATAGCCCCTTGGTTATTTGGACTTGCTTTTGGAAGCGAATGGTATGAATCAGGTAAGTACTTTCAAATAATGTCTCCATGGTTATTTATGATTTATCTTGGATCACCGATTTCATTTATGCCTAATATTTTTCATAAGCAGAAAAATGCTTTCATGCTAGAAGTTGTAAAATTATTGCTCAGGGTTGCTGCTTTGACAACAGGAATTTTAAAAAAAGATATCTATCTTACAATATTACTCTTTAGCCTGGTGAGCACATTGGGCTGGATTGTTAAATTATTCTGGTATTTGAAATTAGCTAAAGACAATGATACAACAATTCGAAAATGATGGTCAGGGTAGAACTAAAATATAATCACGGTTTTGTATGGGACTCTGAGTCAGATTGCCATTTTAAAGGATATTTTTTTCACAAGAATCATTTGTATAATGATGTAAGTATTTTAATATCCATGGATAACAAAAACATCCGAACGTTTCAAAGCTTTTTAAAAGAAGTAAACGGGATGTATAGTTTAGTTATAAATGAAAAAAATTTTACATTAGCCGCTGTTGATCCTACCAGGACATTCCCCTTATTTTATACTAAGATTGAAAATGATTTTTGGATATCTGATTCTGTTGAATTTTTAATAAATACAAAACGTCATGTTCTACTTAATAATGCAGCTGCAGCAGAGTTCTTACAAACTGGTTACACAACAGGAAATCAAACACTAATTAAAGATATTTCCCAAATACAAGCTGGCGAAGTGATATGGATTGAGAACGAAAAACTCTCTACTGCATTTTATCATCAATATCTGACTAAACAATTTTCAAATAACACAAGTCTAAAACTGGAAATTGAATTAACTTCTATTCTTAAAAGCGTTTTCAATCGTCTTGTAAGTACTCTTGAGAATAAAACTATTCTTATACCATTAAGTGGAGGCTATGACTCGCGCTTAATTGCTGTTATGCTAAAGGATCTTGGATTTAAAAATGTGATATGTTACACTTATGGCAGAAAATATAAAAATGAGGAAATTGCTATTTCTGAAAAGGTTGCGAAAAAACTGAATTTCGATTGGCATTTCATTGAATACAATGACTCACTTATTGATAATTATCTTGAATCAAGAGCATTTCAGAAATACTATCCATTTTCTTCCAACTATGTATCGATGTTTTTCATGCAGGAATATTTTGCCGTATTAAGTTTGAAGGAAAATGGCATATTAGAAAACAAATCAGTTTTTATACCGGGCCATTCTGGTGACTTTTTGGGAGGGAGTCACCTCAATTTTATAGATCAGAGTATTTCTGACAAGAAACTAATAAAAACAATATTGCATCATAACTATTGTCTTACGAATTCAAACCGTGTTCAAAATAGAGAATTCTATAAAAGCATTGACAATTCTCTTTTAGAAATGGGAAACTTTGAAAATTACCAGTTATTCGAAAACTGGGATATGAAAGAAAGACAGGCAAAGTTTATCGTAAATTCTGCCAACGTTTATAATTTTTTTGATTATGAACATCGCCTTCCTTTCTGGGACAAGGAACTGATTGATTTTTTCAATAAATTACCCTTTACATATAAAAAACATAAAGTCCTTTATGATAAAGTATTAAAGGGTTTTTTTAGCCACTATCAACTTAATTTTGCGAATGAATTACAAGTCACTCCATATCAATTATATACACAATCCATTAAAGCCCAAATAAAGAGAATAATTCCTGATTTTACCAAGCATAAAAGAATGTATGAACTGGATTGGGCATTATATCACGAAATAACAAAAAAAATGATTGATAGTGTAGCAAAAACCGGAAAGCCAACACCTTCGCAATACAATCAATACAATGCCATAATATGTTGGTGGTATTTGCTTCAAATAAAGGACAAACATAACTTTTAGTAATGTCCTATTTTTCATAGATGGCAACAATCTTTGCAGGTTTAGGCATCAATTTATTCATAAACCAGTCAAAAATCCTCCACAACCAAAAAGGAAGAATACTAAATAACACATAACTCCGCATATATGCCAACATTTTATTTGAATATGTAATAAATGAAACCTTCTTAAGGCTTTCATCTTTCAGTAAATTCTTAAGCTTTGGTTTATCAAAAGAATGTAAATGTGCATTTGACGGTGTGGGTTTATTGCAATGAATGCATAAATGCATAGGAATTTTTTCTTTATAGGGTGTACTAACTATCAGCCTGCCACCTTTTTTCAATTTTGAGAATAATTGCTTTACAAATAACTCAGGATCTACAGTGTGTTCAATAATTTCAGATGCTATAATACAATCAAACGATCCCTCTTTGAATGGAAGGGAAAATGCATCTGCAACAAAACCATGATAAAGCGGACTTCCATATCTTGCTTTGGCAACTTTTATGTTTTCCAATGAAATATCTACAGCAAACACTTCTTTGCCTTTAGGAAGACAACATTTTGCAACCCAGTTTGAACCTGCACCAACATCTAAAATTACTTTTGAATATCCTGGAATATTTTTTATGATCAATTGGTGCATACGCTTATTATCATGGATAGTTTGCTTGTCTGTTTCAAGATAATAATCAAAGACCTTTCCGTCTTGCTGGTAATGTTCAATATAATCAGTTACAATAGAATTTTTAATTGATGCTACTAGAAAAACTGGTATCTCTTCAATTACCGCAAAATTTAAACCACATTCACTGCAATTATAGCTCTCTTCAAGTAATTGAAGGACGTGCATACAATTTGGACAAATTAAATCATTCATTATTAGTCATTTTACAATGTTGTCAGTCAATTTAAGCTGACCCTAAATTGTCATAAGAATTAGTATTTGTCTACTTCATCCATTTTAAGTAAAATGGTAACCTATTTATTTTGAGTAAAAAATAATGCTCCTCGAAAGCCCCAAAACCTGCATTAAATAGTTTTACCCCAGGCAAATTTGAACCGGCAAAATCGAATAATCTGGGTGAATTAGAAAATTCTTCAATAATACTGTTTATTAAAAAGAAAAAAGCCTTACTTGCTTTACCCTCCTCGGTATTAATAGAATAAGGAGGAATCAATCTATCTTCACCATCCAATATAAAAATCGCAGCAATTAAGTTGCCATTAGCATTTCTTACCCCTCTATACATCTTTCGGAATTGGGGAGCCCGTTCAATTAATTTCATTAAAATTTTACCTGCCTTAGAACTTAGATATGATTGTGGATGTTGTTTCATAAAAAGCAGAAAGCCTTCCTCAACAAGATTTTTATCATATTTTAAACTGAATGTTTCGGAAGTTCTAAGACTCCTCTTAATACGGGTACTAAATTTCTCATAAATAGCACTATATGAATGCTCTAACGAAAGAATTTGATCAGTCCTTTTAATAAAATCTTTCAACTTACAGTCATTCTTTGAATTAAAGCAATATTCAATAAATTTGAAATTTCTAATTAATATATCGACATAATCATCAATATTCCTAATGTTTCCTTCCTTACCAAACACTCCAAGTTGTTGAGTAAAAAATGGCTGATACAAATATTCTAGTCCATACTTTTTGTTCCATGTCAATGGCATCACCACCTCATAATCCCCTTCTACCAAGGCATCCCACTTCGGGCAAACAATATCAAGGTACCAGGAGTAAGCATATAGCAACCTGTTGCTTGCACTTTCAATGCATTCATCCCACCTTTGTTTATCAATATCATTATGTCTGATATATTCTACCATCAGCTTAATTTAAACATCTCTTCAAAAATCCTTCTCCATCCTTCCCAATCCCTATAATCACTTAGAGCCTGGTTATGCCAGAGTGTGATAAATGTTCCATTTACCTGTTTTACTCTTTCCCTCAATATCTTAATTTCTTCTAATCCCTCATCCGGAGTATACTTCATATATTTTTTCATAGAATTGTCCATAACATGCAAGGGCATTAATTTCATCATTACAATATCTTCACTCAATAGATTATAAAAATAATGAGGTGTGCATGTGCCGGAACGAAATCCTGTACTTCCTGCATACCCAAGGGAATAATCCTCTACTACTCCAATATTTGCCAGATTTTGCAATGTGTCAGGCATAGTAAGACGTAAAAAATGCTGCCTGCTTTTTACTTCTTTTTTTCCAATAAATTCTCTAAAACCAATAATCTCTCTTTTCAAGGTTTTCATATCATCATGAGATGCATAGGAGGGGTGGACTCCTATATCAGCCCATGAAGACAAATCCTGTAAAAATCTTCTTAGTTTTTTATTCTTGATTGAAATGTTTTTATCATATTTTCCACGTTTTCCTATTTGAATGAAGATCGTTGGTTTTGTTTCAGCGTTTTGATGCACATCCCTAATAAAGTCAAATGTAAAATACGGATCATCCATCTTGCCAGTTAATACTTTTATTCGATCAAAAAAGCTAACAAAATCAGCTTTTATCAGATCACGACAGAAAGCGCCCAAAGTCCTGTAAAAAGGTCTGTTTTTAAATGCCCACGCAAAATCAACATCAATTGTTGAAATATGATTAAAAACTCTTTGCTTGATTTGTAACTCAGGCCACTTTTGTTGTAAAACATATCCAAGTTTAAAAGACCATTCATCAACGACAGGCCTTTTTAATAAATTATATTCATTTGAAATACTTTGTGTATATTCGAATCGCCCATGAACATCCTTTTCATGCGGTAAATATTCTTCATATCTTGATACAAGAAAGAATGATGCTGCAAGAATATCAAATGGCAAATCACCTCCGGTAGATGTTTGAAAAAATACAGGAAGGCCATCCCATAATCCCATCTCTGTTTTTTGCTCATGCACATGACTCTGATCGAGTAATCCATGAGGAATAATCTTAAAAGAATTATCAATAGTATCGTAGGAATAATTTATGATGGGTTCGTTTGCATCAAGGATTACCTCCAGGTCATTAATGTACTGTAATTCAATTCCCAGTATGTCTGCAAATATAAAATCTGCAATATATTTAAGTCGTGAGGTAATATTTTCTGCGTAAATGATCATTTATATTTAAATCATTACATAAAACAATAATAATGTAACATTTGTCATGCTGAATTTATTTCAACTTCTCTTTTTGTACAAATGACTTTCCAAATCAACTTCGGAATGACATATGTTCATTAAATTTAATATATCTAATCTTTTATTTTCAGTTAATCAAATATATGAATAATGCCAATATACATATAAAAAAAATATGACCAATTTCACTATCCTTATTCATCATATATCCAACTCCACTATGGTTATTCCAGCCCCTCCCCTTTCAACATGCTCGTCTTTACATGTTTTTACTACATCTACTGTATATAAATAGTCCCTTATTACCTGGCGTAAAATACCATTACCCTTTCCATGAAGTATTCGTAAATACGAAGCATTTACTACTATGGCTTCATCAATAAATTCCATTATGGTTGTAATAGCTTCTTCTGCACGCTTTCCCCTGACATCAATCTCGGATTTAAAGTTCCTTTTTCGCTCCCCAATATTATAATTCATTGAATTTTTTGATGCCTTGTAATAAGGTCTAATCTTGGTATCATCTTCATCTTTTATTTTCAATAACCTTCGTTCATTCAGTGTTGTAATCATATTGCCAAATGCAACTAAAATACTTTTGCCATTTACCTCTATAACTTCACCTATAGTATCCTGCCCAACAATCTGCACCCTATCTCCAGCAACAATTTCAGAATCAGAAATTAAAGATTCTTTTTTTGATTGTTTATCTTTATCAGCACCTTTCATTCTATTCTGATGATCTTTGATCTTTTTAATTTTTTGTTCCAACCTTTCATCCCCGTTAACATCAGAAGATACTAGTTGTTTAACCTTATTGAGTTTGTCTCGTGCTTCACGGGTGCGTTCCTTATCAGCTTGCGATTCTTTAATTACCCGTATGGTATTCTCAATCTGCTTATTAGCTCCCGACAATATTTCTTGCGCTTCAGCTCGTGCACTATCCAGAATTTCCTTCTTAAGTTTCTTTGCATTTTCCAGCTCCTCACCGTAGCTCTCTAATACTTCATCCAGCCTTTTCTCCGTCTGTCTTATCTTCTGACGCTTATTCTCCCAGTAACGTTTATCCCTGAGTATATCCTTTAAATGCTTATCAAACTGGATATGTTCTTCTCCCACTTTATCCGATGCATCATGCAAAATATCTTCAGGAAGTCCAATCTTTCTGGCAATTTCAAAAGCGAATGAACTTCCGGGTTTTCCAATTTCAAGTTTAAATAATGGTTCCATTTGATGAGCGTCATACAACATTGCAGCATTGGTTATTCCTTCGGCTGATGAAGCAAAATGTTTCAAATTTCCATAATGTGTTGTAATCACACCCATAACTTGATTTTCGTTTAGTTTGTTTAAAATTGCCTCAGCAATTGCTCCTCCCAGCATAGGTTCCGTGCCAGTTCCAAACTCATCAATCAAAATAAGTGTCTTCGCATCGGCATTTTTAATAAAATGTTTCATACTTACCAGGTGCGAACTATAGGTACTAAGGTCATCTTCAATAGATTGTTCGTCTCCTATATCTATAAAAATATTTGAATACATCCCCATTTCAGAAGTCTCTGAAGCAGAAACCAGCAAACCGCATTGAAACATATATTGTAACAATCCCACTGTTTTAAGGCAAACCGATTTACCCCCGGCATTCGGACCCGAGATTAGTAAAATCCTTTTTTGTGCATTCAAGGACAAATCAAGGGGCACAACTGGTTTACTCTCTCTTTTATGGGATATATAAAGTAAAGGATGAACAGCTTCTTTTAAATTAATTAAACTCTCAAAAGTAATTCGTGGAATAGAGGCACCAAGTTGCATTGCCAGTCGTGCTTTTGCTCTGATAAAATCCATATTAGCCAAATATTCATATGCTTCTAAAATATCGTCATAGTATGGCCTTATATCATCTGCAAATGTTACCAGTATCTTAACAATTTCTCTCCGTTCACTATATTCTAGCTCTTTAATTTCATTATTTATTTCCACAACTTCGGCAGGTTCAATATATACAGTTTTTCCTGTTGCCGACTCATCATGTACAAAACCACTTATTCGCCTTTTATCAGTATAATTTACAGGTATTACCACTCTTCCATCACGTACAGCAAGTGAAACATCCTTCTCTACAATTCCCTGTTCTTTAGCTCTTTTGAGAATGCTATGAATTTTACTGCTAACACTTTTTTGTTTCTCAGCAATCTTTCTTCTTATTGTTTGAAGGTCTTTGCTTGCATTATCCTTTATCTCTCCATTTTTTGTTAAAACCTGATCCAATCGGTCATAAATAAAGGGATAAAGATTAATATCATTCCCTATCTTTTTCAAATAAGGATATTTATTTTCTTCCTTCGATTTAAAAAACGCAATAATCGCTTTAATTGTCGAATATGATCGTTTAAAATCGAACATATCAGTCAATTCAAGATATGTTCCAATGTTTTTAATCTTTATAAGCGCTTTTGATATGTCATAAAAATGATCTGTAGGAAATGCTTCCTCGAACTGGCAAATAGTCTTCATTTCATTTACCTGGTTAAGCAGGTCTTTTACAACTTCACCATTGGTTTGAAATTGCATACCATCCACCATCTTTTCACCTAGTGATGAAAGACACGATTCCTTGAGCATTAAACGAATCTTGTCAAAGCCAATTTTTACTTCAAAATTTTGAGGATAAATCATAATTTAATATTCTACGCAACCTTGAATAAAAAAATTTCATCTTCAAGGTAAATAACGTTATTTAAATTTTCATTCACAAAAATAATACTAATGTTTAATAGATGATAAAATGAAACTTTTTAATAATTCCAAAACAAAAAAGCCTCTTATATGGTTTCTTATTCCCTTTTTGCTTTGCAGCGTTTATTATCCCCCAGAAGAAGTAGAAATAGAATACGAACCTATTATCATGAAAAGGAACGACCTTGAACAATCTGTCAGTTTTCAGCCAATCAGGGATTTAAATAATCCAGGCAAGATTTATCTGAAAGACAACTATATTTATATTAATGAGCGCTTTAAGGGAGTGCACGTCATTGACAACTCCGATCCAACATCCCCGGTTAAAACGGGTTTCATTAGGATTCCCGGTTGTCAGGACATTGCCATAATGGGTAATTACCTGTATGCTGACAATGCGGTAGATTTAATAACTATCGATATTAGCTCAACACCAAGTATTACAATTACCAGTCGCATCAGGGATGTATATCCTGATCTTTTACCTCCGGATAGTGATGTGATGCCAACTATCTTCAATAAGGAGAACCGTCCAGAGAATACAATTATTATTGAATGGGTAAAGAAAGGATCACCATCATGAGAAATATCTTATATTATTCAGTATTGTTAGCGATAGCAATAATACTTGTTTATGCATGTACTGCTGAAAGTCTCGATTCATCAGATGCCGAAGTAGGAAAGGCAGGATCGATGGCACGATTTACAATTGCCAATAACCACCTGTATACCGTTGACAACAATAATTTGAAGCTTTTCACTCTTACCAATCCTGCTGCACCACAATATGCACAGGATATTACTATTGGTGTAGGAATTGAAACTATATTCCCTTATGGAAACAACCTCTTTATCGGTTCACAACAAGGTATGTTTATTTATGATATAAATGTTCCAAATTCACCCCAACTTGTTACTGTATATGAACATGTTTACAGCTGTGATCCGGTTGTTGTGGAAGGAGACTATGCATATGTTACCCTCCACTCTGAAGATAGCAGATGCGGCAGATGGACAAATGAGCTGCAAATTATTGATATTTCTGACTTGTCCAATCCTATAAAAGTAAAAACCATAAGCATGAACAACCCTAGAGGATTGGGTATTGATAATGGTGTATTATTTGTGTGTGACAATGGATTAAAAGTGTATGATGCCACAGATACTCCCAATCTCATATACAAAAGCTTTCATAATATAAAAGCCTATGATGTTATTCCAAACAATAATCTTCTTTTGGTTATTGGTGAAGATGGACTGTATCAATACCATTACGATAGCTACAACTTAACTTTTCTAAGTTTATTACCGAGTATTAAACAATAAAACCAAAAATGATGAAAAACCGAAATATTTTGTTAACAGGTATATTAATTATTATTATACCAATGATGATTTTCTCACAGGAAGGCAATGAACAAGTACAGGTTTCAACATCCAAAAAGAACCTGTTAGTATCCATTTCCCCTCAGCATATGATTAAAAGTGGTTTACGTGTCGAAATTGAGCCTCATCTGACAGGAAAACAATGGTTAACAATAGCCCCTATGATATACCTGAATCATAGCAATGAAAACCAATATAACACTGACTATGAAGAATTTGAATACAACAACACATATAACAAACTTACAGGAGCAGGAATTGAAATAAATCATAAAATATTCCTCTATGATAAAGACTTACCATCAGGTCCATATTTTGCATATGGTTTGTTTTACCAGCATGTATATCTTGAATATGAAGAATATGTATACTATCCGGACATCTTTGAAGGATTAAGTGTGGAAAGATATGGCATAATGGATATAAAACACAATATTGATAAAGTAGGAACAGGTTTTATACTTGGATATCACTATCCCGTTGAGAATATTATTTTCTTTGATTTGTACGTAGGAGTTGGTATAAGGTATAGCTTCCAGGATAAAAACTATGAGTCAAACAGGGAATATAGTGGCAGTATCATTGATTTTGGATATACCGGCACACTTCCTCTTGCCGGATTTAAATGTGGATTTGTATTTTAGGAAGTTATTTAGCTGTTAGCTGTTGGCTAAAAGCTAATAGCTAATTTGGAATCCTACTAAAATGGGAGGGATAAATCAACCTAAACAATCAATTTCTTAATTCGGTCTATCTGTTTTTGCTTATTTACTTCCCTGAGGTTTCGGGCTGTTTTGGTGAAATACTGATGATTGGAAATAAAATCTATTTGCAACTTATTCCATTCATTCAGTGTTCCAATCTTACTTCTTTCCTTTAGCTCTTTGTAAAGTGTGTTTGAAACAGGAATAAAATCACTTCTTCCAAGATAATCAAGGTCTGAGTCACAAATAATTTCTTCCAGTTTGTTCTTTGGATTAGGTGGCAACTTAGTAGCCATAATCAAATCACAAATTTTATTGATTTGTTGTGTAGTATAGTTAAAATTAGGCAGATATTCCCGAACCAGATCAGTACCGTAATTTTCATGATTGTCATAGCTAATAACATGCCCTGCATCATGAAAAAGAGCTGCCGTCTTAAGCAAAAGAATATCCTCTTCAGATATACCTTCTGCCCAACCTATAAGCTCAACTTCAGTAACTACATCAACAGTATGCTTTACATTATGATAGTATAAATTATTCGGCAATTCCCTTTCAAGCCTGTCAAGAATTATTTCCTGTAGATCGTAAAACTTAATAAGAGCAAATTTTGTATTAAATTTATCATTTGGAAGAATACCTTTCCCGTCAATCGTATATTCAGGTTTGATGCTCTTTACAACAAATAGTTCCAAATCCCCTGTATACTTAACCGGAACACGTCCAAAATATTCACAATCAAAAAACTCTTTAACTAATTCATAGGTCATTACTGAAATAAATAACTTATCCATATCTGCTGAAGACTCTATACGACTGGCAATATTCACTGTTTCGCCCTTGATGTCATAGGCTACTTTGCGTTTCCCTGTAATATTTGCTGAAACCGGACCTGTATGAATACCAAGCCGGATATCCCAAATCTTTTGTCTTACATCATGTGATCCCTGAAGTGAAGTTAGAAAATCTTTCATCTCAAGAGCAGCTAATACTACTTCAATAGGGTTTGTCTGGTTTTTAACAGGAATACCACCTGCACACATATATGTATCACCTATCGTTTTTATCTTTTGAATATTATATTTCTTTACGATATTATCAAACTTAAGGAAAATAGTATCCAGCTCATCCATCAAAGCTTCGGAATTACTTGAGGTAGCAATCTTTGTAAATCCGTGAATATTGGCAAAGAGAACAGTCGCCATTTTAAATCGCAGGTCATCTTCCCTCTCTTTATCAATAATTTCAAGCTGACCTTTTTGAGTGGTTGTCTCCAATAGTTGCCTTAAACGCTGGTTTTCGTCAAGCAAATCAGCATTAAGCTTGGAGTAAGTTTCCTTTTGCAATAACAGTTCCTGGTTCTCTTTAATAAGGCTGGCTATCCTTCTTATCAGCTTTTGATTCTGATCATCCATGCAATTCTCATTTTGAAATCATAGCATTTTTGTTATACTCTCCTATCATCACGAATATACTAAATTATTTTTCTACTTGTAAACATTCTTGAATGAAATATTTGAAATTATTGGAAAGAAGATTTCAGGAGCAAGTATACAGAAGTCCGGGATCATCTAAAATAAATTACTTTTACCATCTTCCATATCCCTTATGCCCTATCCTTTCTCCTTTTCACTTTTCCCTTTCACCTTTTCCCTTTTTTCACCTAAATTTGCAACATGAATTTTAAGCTTACATCAGAATATTCACCTACCGGCGATCAGCCTGAAGCAATTAAGCAACTCACAGATAACATCAATAGTGGGATGGCATATAACACATTGTTAGGAGTTACTGGTTCCGGAAAAACATTTACAATTGCAAACGTACTGCAAAATCTTAGCCGGCCAGCTCTTGTTTTAAGTCATAATAAAACCCTGGCTGCACAACTGTATGGAGAATTCAAACAGTTTTTTCCTGAAAATGCAGTAGAGTATTTTGTATCATACTATGATTATTACCAGCCCGAAGCCTATTTACCTGTCACTGATACGTATATTGAAAAAGATTTATCCATCAATGATGAAATTGAAAAGCTTAGATTAAGCACTACTTCATCCTTATTATCAGGTCGCCGTGACGTAATTGTGGTGTCGTCTGTTTCCTGTTTATATGGTATTGGTAACCCTGATGATTTTTATAGTAACACAATACAGATAAAAACAGGACAAAAGATTAGCCGGAATGTTTTCCTGCGCAAGCTTGTGGATAGTCTTTACTCACGTAATGAAGTTGATTTCAAAAATGGCACCTTCCGGGTAAATGGAGATACTGTGGATGTCTATCTGGCATACAACGACTTTGCTTACCGCATTGTATTTTGGGGAGATGAAATAGAAGATATCTCGTCCTTTAATCCAATAACCGGAGATACCCTTGATGCCTTTGAACAGGTTTTTATATACCCTGCCAATATCTTTGTCACAACAAAAGAACGGATGAAAGCAGCCTTATCGCAAATACAGGACGATATGGTAAAACAAGCTGAGTTTTTTCAGTCGGAACATAAAATAATTGAAGCTAAACGTATTGAAGAACGTGTCACCTATGATCTTGAGATGATAAAAGAACTGGGGTATTGTTCCGGAATTGAAAACTATTCCCGCTACTTTGATGGCAGAAAGCCAGGTTCGCGCCCATTCTGCCTGCTCGATTATTTTCCTAAAGATTTTATTACTATAATAGATGAAAGTCATGTTACACTACCTCAAATCCGGGCCATGTATGGTGGCGACCATTCCAGAAAAGCTAATCTGGTAGAATATGGCTTTAGGTTACCGGCAGCAATTGACAACCGGCCGCTTAAATTCGAGGAATTTGAAAGCCTGGTCAGCCAAATGGTTTATGTAAGTGCAACACCCGGTGAATATGAACTGGAAAAATGTGAAGGAATTATTGTTGAGCAAATTATACGACCTACGGGACTTCTTGATCCAATTATTGAAATAAAGCCAAGCCTCAACCAGATCGATCATTTAATGGAAGAAATACATAAGCGTATAGAAGTGAATGAACGAATTTTAGTGACTACTCTTACTAAACGAATGGCTGAAGAACTTACAGCATACCTCACAAAACTAAATATAAAATGCAGGTATATTCACTCTGATATTGACACTTTGGAACGCGTTGAGATAATAGAAAACCTGCGAAAAGGGACTTTTCATGTACTTATTGGAGTAAACCTTCTTCGGGAAGGTCTTGATCTCCCAGAAGTTTCACTGGTTGCTATTCTCGATGCTGACAAAGAAGGTTTTTTGCGATCCGAAAAAGCACTTACCCAAACTGTAGGAAGGGCAGCCAGAAACATTAATGGCCGTGTTATTATGTATGCAGATAATATTACAGGCTCAATGAAACGAACAATAGATGAAACAAACCGGAGGAGGGAGAAACAATTAAAGTACAATGAAGAGCATAGTATTACACCCAAACAAATTGAAAAAGCATTAAAACCAATTATTGCAGAGCTTTCCAAAGAAAAAGTCCGTGCGTATATTGAGCCGGATAAAACAGAAATTGCCGCTGATCCTATTGTGCAATACATGAATAAACCAGCCCTGGAAAAAGCCATCGAAAGAACCCGAAAAGCCATGGAAGAGGCTGCAAAGAAACTCGACTTTATAGAAGCTGCCAGGTTACGTGATGAAATGTATGGTTTGGAGAAGCTATTGAAGGAAAAATAAAAGTATTTTTTACTTTTATTCTTCAACTCCTAAAATTCTAGTAAATTGGTTTACAAATCGTTACCATGTAAGCAAATGAATTTACCCCTCCGGTAAAACGAAAATCCCCACCCTTTGAAAATGTCTCCCTCAATAGATGACATTTCAAACACAAAGCATTTTTCTGAACGTTAAGTTTACATTCTCTATTTACAAACCTTAACAAACAAAGCTATGAAAAATAAAAATTTACTTTCCCTTCTATTAGCTGGATTGGCAATATTAGCAATATTACCAACCGGTTGTAAGAAAGATGATGATGATGACAAAGAAGAAGAAAAAATTGTTCCTACAATAACCCTTTTATCTCCAACTTTATCATCAACCAGGGAAATAACCCCTTCAGTTGGTGATGTAGTTGTTTTTAAAATTGCAGTCCATGCCGACAATGGACTAAGCGAAGTAACGCTAAATGATGAAAGGATTGCTGCTTACTTTGAAGAAACAGACGACACCTTAGAATACCAAACACTTATCAGAACAGATGATGACATAATTATGGATTTTGAAGTTATAGATGCAACAAGTGCTTCTGCCTCTCTTGACGCAATTACAATTAATCCATTAGCAGGTGAAGATCTTGGGTTATTACTTATTGACTTTGGAGGTAAAATGACAGCCAAGGCTCCATGGGAAGGTAATACATCATATGCCGATGATTGGGATAAAAGAACAGTTTATACATTCGATATCGTAAGTGATGTATCTGATGAAGCTATTACACAAATAGCCAACGATGAAGCAACGATTACGTTTAAAGCTGATAATCCCGAAGGAGAAGGAAAAGTATTCGAAATGGTTAAAACAGCCTATTATGACACATTGGGTGGTCAATGCCAAAATCCATGGGGATCAGGATGGGTACATCAAATGATAGATTTGGGTGCTAATATCCCACAGGCTACTGTGGAAGGAGTTGCTGCCAACACTAAGGTGATTAAAATGGATGTATATTACGATGCCACTGTAACAAATACATTTATCATGGACTCTATCATAACATTAGCGGACAGGTATGGGTCACAACCTTGGGGCGCAGATGTTACCCAGGGCTTTTTAATAGTATGTATTTTGGCAAATACTGATAAACACATGGAATTGCAAAAATCATATGACAATGATGGTTACTTCATATCTATGAAAGGATATTTCACAGTACAGAACCAATGGACAACTGTTGAATTTGATATGGTTGACACTGATCGTTCAACGAAATGGGATGAAACAAATGCCGCAAGAGCATTATCAAATGAGGTAGATATGGTCCATTTCATCGTATCTGGTGGTTATGAAGGAGTTACAGGCAATAAACCAAACCTAAACCCAATTTATTTCAAAAACCTTAGAATTGTAGACAAATAAAAAGATCATATTTTATATTATAAAAAGGAGACCTGTGTCTCCTTTTTTTATATATTTAGAAGACATCTTTCCAGAACAGAATGTTAATTAAAAAAAAACATATAGTTTTCATTCTTCTTGTTTGTATAACACTCTCTTCATTCGTAAAGGGACAGGGACGCGTTCAGTTCAACCAGATAGGAATAACCGATGGATTATCAAATGGTTCCATAAAGAGCATATACCAGGATAGAGACGGATTTATCTGGATCGGCACATTAGCAGGACTTAACCAGTACGATGGAGCTGAATTTAAGGTATATAATGCATCTCGTTACGATAACAATAGTATTAGCGCGGATGATATAACCTCTATAATTGAAGACTCCAAAGGACGTATGTGGGTAGGAACATTTGGAGGTGGCGTATGCATGTATAATAAGGAACTTGATAATTTTATTACCTATTCAAATAACATCAATCAACCTAACTCACTATCTTCAAATGAAGTACATATCATTTATGAAGATTCTAAAGGGAATATTTGGATTGGCACTGAGGCAGGACTAAACAAATTTAATGAAACAGAAAACAATTTTACAATTTACACGCATCAACCAGAAAATCCTTCAAGTCTGAGTAATAACAGTATTAGGGCCCTTTACGAAGATTCAACAGGCACTATGTGGGTGGGTACATTTGGTGGAGGCATGAATAAATTCGATATAAATTCCGGGATTTGTAAGTATTACAAACAAAATACATCAAAACCTAATTCCATTTCATCAAATTTTATATCGGATATTGAACCCTATGGAAGCAATCAACTGCTAATAGCTACAAATGGCGGAGGAGTTAATGTATTTAACTTCAATACGGGTGAGTTCACTGACTTTTTTCATTCATTATACGATGAAGTACAAATTGTAAGAGACATAACCATTGATTCACAAGGCATTATCTGGATTGGCACTGATGGCGACGGACTTTTTAAAATAACGCCTGATAATTCCGGAAACATTCAAAAGATAAAAATTGCGAGGTTTATGTATTCAAACCAGATAAAATCAAATCTGGGAAGCAATGCAATATATAAGATTTTCGAAGATAACCAGCAAAATATCTGGATAGGAACAGCCTGGAATGGCATAAGTATCATAGAACATTCAAAAAGCAACATTGAATTTATATACAGTGATATCGAAGGTATTGAACCCTCACCTGTCCTTTCCATGTATGCAGATAAGAGCGGGAATCTATGGATTGGTTCGGATGGTAAAGGGCTTTATTTTTATGATAAATCGACCGGTAAAATTATTAACTACTCAACAGAATTAAACAACCGGCTGGAAGGTAATTACATTCAACTTATTAAAGAAGATAAAGCAGGGAATATATGGATAGGTACTTATGCGAATGGCCTGACACTTTTTAACCGTAAACAAAACAAATTCACCACTTACAGACACGATCCGTTTAATGAAAATTCAATTAGTCATAATAATGTGCGTACAATGCTTGAAGATGAGGCGGGAAACTTCTGGGTAGCAACCTGGGGAGGTGGAATAAGCTATTTCAATACAAAAACGGGTACCTTTAAAAATTATCTTCATAACGAAAGTAATCCTGCATCAATAAGTAATAATAATGCTCTGGCTATAGTTCCGGCTGCAAATGATAAATTATGGATTGGTACATTTGGCGGGGGACTCAACCTTTTTGAACCTGAGACAGGATCTTTTACACATTTTTCCTATGACGAAAATAATACAAATTCTATCAGTGGGAATAATATACTTTGCCTTCATAAAGATAATTATGAAAATCTTTGGATAGGAACATGGGGTAACGGATTAACTAAATTTAATGTTGTAAAACAAGAGTTTACGCGTTTTGATCTGGACAATGGATTACCCAACAATACAATCACATCTATTGAAGAAGATGATGAAGGTATCCTTTGGATAAGTACTAAAAAAGGAATATTTTCGCTGGATCCGAAAACAAATAATATAAAACCACTGAATCTTGGTAGAAATTCAAAAATAAATGAATTTCATATCAATTCTTCTTTCAAAGATATTAACGACAGAATTTACTTTGGAGGTCTGGAAGGTTTAATCGCTTTTTATCCTGATAAACTTTCTTCCGAGAACTCTCACTACAATGTAAAACTTACGGGTTTTCAGCTTTTTAATAAAGATGTTCCTATACAAGAAAACTCTGTTTTAACGAAACAAATAGGTTATAGTAAAAAAATAGATCTGAAATACGATCAAAGTGTTTTCACAATAGAATTTACAGCCCTTGATTTTCCATTTTCTGATAACTGTGTGTATGCGATAAAGATGGAAGGCTTTGAAGAAAACTGGAGAGAAATAGGTACTGAAAGATCTGCTACATTCACTAATCTGTCTCCCGGAGAATATACATTCCTGGTAAGGGCCAAAGGATTTAATTCTGACTGGAACAATGATGTTACTTCAATTTCTATTGAGATACATCCTCCAATATATAAAACATGGTGGGCAATGCTTTTATATATTATTATATTTATTGGTTTACTGTTTGCATTTCAAAGATATACTTTTGCCTGGGCCCGGTTAAAAAACAACTTAAAAGTTGAAAAAATTAACCGTGAACAGGAAGCACAAATCCACCAGCTTAAGCTACGTTTTTTTACCAATATATCGCATGAAATCCGCACTCCGCTGACACTCATACTTGATCCCCTTAACAAAATGCTGGAATCAGGATTGGGAGGTGTACAGGTTCAGAACAAACTTCAGATAATAAAGAAAAATGCAGACCGGCTTCTTCAACTCATCAATGAATTGCTCGATTTCAGAAGAATGGAAATGGGTAAGATTAAAATAAATGTTGCCGAAGGCAACATAGTAAAATTTACCCATGAAATATTTTTATCATTCACTGAGCATGCACATAATAGAAATATCTCATACACATTCAGAGCTCCGGATAATAAAATCATGTTAATGTATGACAGGCAGCAACTAGAAAAGGTAATTTATAATTTACTAAGCAATGCCTTTAAATTTACGCCCGAAAATGGAAGCATTAGCGTCTCAATTGAAAAGCAAGACAATCTTGTATATATTGCAGTTTCAGATAGCGGGGCAGGAATCCCTGAAAGCCAATTACCCTATATTTTTGAGCGCTTTTATCAGAATGATGAATCTTCCAGCATGAAAGAATCAGGCTTTGGAATAGGCCTTACCATTGCAAAAGAACTGGTTGAGTTACACTCTGGGTCTATTGAAGTAAGCTCCAAAGAAAAGCAGGGAAGCACATTCACAATAATCCTGAAACAAGGAGAAGAACATCTTGCCAAAGAAATTATTTCGAGAGACTATAAAAACAGCGAAAACATTGAAAATTACACATTAGAACCAACACCAGTTATCGAAACCATTCCGATTAAGGAAGCACCTAAAAATGACTTTTCCGGAAACACCCTTTTAATCGTTGAGGATAATACAGATCTCAGAAAATACCTGGCAGATAATCTCTCCGATAAGTACAAAGTACTGGAAGCCGCTAATGGTAAAGAAGGGATTGAAATAGCAAAAAGAAGTCTTCCCGATCTGATAATTAGCGATATAATGATGCCTATTATGGATGGGATGGAACTTTGCAGGAATTTGAAAACAGATGTACATACCAGCCACATACCTATTATCCTTCTTACTGCCCGTACTGCAATGATTTACAAAGTAGAAGGATTTGAAACTGGTGCTGACGAATATATAACCAAGCCTTTCAGTGATAAGGAATTGCGAACACGCATAAAAAATCTTTTAAACAACAGAAAACTATTAAGAGAAAGATACCTGAAAGAAGCTATGCTGCAACCTAAAGATATCGTACTCACCTCTCCCGATGAAAAATTTTTAAATAAACTCATTGAGATTATTGAAAAAAACATGGAAGAACCAGAGTTTAAAGTTGAATTACTGACTAAGGAGATAGGTATGAGTCATTCTGTTATTTATAAAAAGATCAAAGCGTTAACAGGACAATCCCTTATTGAATTTGTAAGGGATATCCGGTTAAAACGCGCAGCCCAGTTACTCAAACAAAAAGTACTTAGTGTTACAGAAATATGTTATAAGGTAGGCTTCACAGACCGGCGCTATTTTAGTCAGGCATTTAAGAAAAAATTCGGCCAGACTCCTTCGGAATTTGCCAACGAATAATGAAAGAGGAGTTAATAGAATCCTCTTTGCGATGAAGAGGACAAAACAGTAAATATTACTCAGGATTCAGAATACAAACAATACAATAGTGCTTTTTATCTATAATGATAATCAATGACCACCATTATAATTTACTTTTTTTCAATCGTTCCAACAAACCCTGCTCAGATATGGGAGCATTCTTTCCTACATTCGACTATTAGCAATTAAACCATTTAACACTTCAGTAATTCTATCTCCCAAATCCACCACCATAACCACTGAATTCTCCTCCTCCATGAATATACCCCCCTTAATTAACGAATAAACTACACCTTAACTATTGCGTCGTTAACTACTTTAGAGCGAAAAATAAAAAACAGATATGGAAACGGAAGAAAGCAGGGAAAAATCATTCAAAACATTATCCACACTAATCAAAATCCTGTTAGTCGGATTATTCATATTGCTTATCCTTTTATTTACCGGCCTTATATAACATATAAAACCTATTTAACCTAAATATATAAACTATATGAAGCAAAAACTCATCTTTTCATTTCTGTTTTTTTGTTGTTTATCCATGTTTGTGGCAGGACAGCAACAAATTAAAGGAAAAGTAACTTCTGCTGATGCAAATGAAAGTATAGCAGGAGCTACTGTTTTAGTAAAAGGGACTACTAATGGCACCATCACAGATTTGGATGGCAACTTCTCAATTAGTGTTAAACCCGGTGATACTTTAATTATTAGTTCTATTGGATATATGAAGAAAAGTGTGGGTATATCAAACCAAACTTTTATTGCAGTGATGCTTGATGAAGAGCTGGCAGAAATAGAGCAGGTAGTAGTAATTGGTTACGGAACAATAAAAAAGAGCGATTTAACTGGTTCTGTAGCATCCGTATCTGCAAAAGATTTTAACCCCGGACCGGTGATATCAGTTAGTAATTTATTACAAAATACTGCTCCAGGGGTTGTTTTACTGCAATCAAGCGCACAACCTGGTGGTGATTATAATATTCGTGTCAGAGGTACTACTTCTATACTTGGCACAAACGATCCTCTTTATGTCATTGATGGAATGCCTGTTTCAGGATCAAATGCAGAACCCGCAACAAATAACAGGTATTCAACTTCACCTAAGAAAAACCCTCTTAATGGCATAAACCCTGAAGACATTGTATCTATCGAAATACTAAAAGATGCCTCTGCAGCAGCCATATACGGTGCCAGGGGTGCTAATGGTGTAGTGCTTATTACAACCAAAAGAGGACAGGAAGGAAAATCAACAGTCAATTATAATTACTCATTAAGTATGCAAAAGAATGCTAAGGAATATGACATGCTTAATGCAAAACAATTTGCTACAGAAGCAAATAAATATTCAGTATTCATTGGATATGACCCCCTTTATACAGCAGCTGAAGTATATAATTTTGGGGAAGGAACCAACTGGATGGATCAAATCCTTCGTACAGGAAAAATTGAAGATCACCAATTATCGGTTAGCGGAGGGACTGAAAAATTAAGTTACTATGTTTCCGGAAACTATTATTCTCATGAAGGAATTGTTAAAAGTACCGGCCTTAATCGATATGCGGGAAGAATTAACCTGGAATCCAAAGTATCGAAAAAATTTCATATGGGTTTAAACCTTACCCTCAGTTATCAGAAAGATGACCAGGTACATTTTGGACGTACCCAAGGAGGAGGCGATGAGTTTTCCGGATTGTTCGATAATACCCGTACTTGGGCCCCTACTTTGGATGTAAGACAGCCTGACGGTTCATTTACACTCCATCCTGGAAATGAACAAATTCCAAATCCGGTATCCTTACTTGATATTGATGATCGCATTTACACCATGAGAAACCTGGGTACAATTTATGGAGAATATGAAATAATAAAAGACCTGAAAGCAAAAATTAACCTGGGTTTTGACAGGTCTGCAGCAAAAAGAGGTTACTACATTCCCACAACAGTTTACCATGGCGCCCAGCTAAATGGTGAAGGAGGAATGTCAAATAATAATGCAACCAGTCTCCTGGGTGAATTCACATTGAACTACTCAAAAATATTTGGACTGCATAATATCAATCTGCTGGGAGGTTATACATATCAACAATTTGATGAAGATGGTTTTGGCACTTCAGTATCTGATTTTGCTTCTGAACGCACTAATATTTTTGATCTCTCAGGTGCCCAGGTAATAAATCCAAGCTCATCGTATAAAGAACAATCAAAAATACTATCCTATATTGGTAGAGCCCATTACAACTACGATGACCGATATTTATTAACCTTAACAGCTCGTGCAGATGGCTCAACAAAATTTGGAGAAAATAATAAATGGGCATTTTTCCCTTCAACCGCCTTTGCATGGAAAATTTCCAATGAAGATTTCTACAACCTGGCCGCAGTCAACGATTTAAAACTCCGGATAGGATATGGATTAAACGGTAACCAGGGAATTCCAAACAAACAATCACAGCCATTATTTGGAATCACTGATCCTTTTGTATTGGGTGTACCCGCTCAAATCGCGGTAGGATTGCGTCCTAATAGAGCAGGAGACCCAAACTTGCGTTGGGAAAGCACAACTCAGCTAAATGCAGGATTAGACTTTGGAGTATTGCGTAACAGGATCCAAATGAACCTGGACTATTACTATAAGAAAACTACTGATGTGCTATTAGATTTACCCTTACCAAGCACGGCAGGATTTGAAACCCAAACCACCAATGCAGGGGCTATCCTTAATTCAGGTTTTGAATGTGCCATTACATCAAATAACTTAACAGGGAGAATAACCTGGACAACTACATTTAATATAGCTTATAATAAAAACAGGTGGTATGACCGGGCCGGATATTATGTAGATGAAATTGAAGAAGAATTTGGACCGGTTGGAGGCACCTATGGTTATATAATTGACGGGATATGGCAATTAAATGATGATATAGCCAATAGTGCACAACCAGATGCAAACCCTGGAACATACAGATACCGGGATGTAAACGGTCGCGACTCTCTGGGCAATCTAACAGGCAAACCAGATGGAGATATAAATGGTGATGACCGCGTGTTATTGGGTTACTGGCAGCCTGATTTTACCCTGGGTTTGAACAATGTATTTACCTATGGATGGTTTGACCTTAGTATTTTCTTCCAGGGAATGCTTGGTCAGAAAAAAGAAAACTACACACGAGCCAATTTGGAAAATGCCCTGGGAATTGAAGAGTATCATAATAAATCGACAGCCATCCTGGATCGTTGGACCCCAACTAATCCAAGCACAACCGTTGCGGCAGGTATACTAAGTAGCTATGGCCATTCATCCCTGAATTCGTGGTATGTTGAAGATGCTTCATTTATCAGGCTTAGGAATATAACATTAGGGTGTAACATCCCAAGCGCAAAACTTGGTAATCAAAATTTGTTTACTGGTTTGAGAATATATGTTGATGCACAAAATTTATTCCTTTTAACCAAATATAAAGGCTTAGATCCTGAAACATCTGAAGATAACCAGTATCCAAATGCCAAAACATATACGGCAGGTATAAATCTAACATTCTAACCTAACCGATAAAATTGAAACAATGAAGACAATATTTAACATAAAAAACATATTATTAGGGATTATTTCTTTAACCCTGATGCTTCTATTATCTTCCTGCGAAGATGCCCTCAAAGAAGAAGTTTTTAACGAACTTGCATTAAATAACTTTTATCAGACAGATCAGGATGCAGAATATGCTGTGAATGCAGTATATGCAGAAATGAGAAATGGAGGTTGGGGTATGTTTGCAGGTGGTACCTGGAGCCTTTGGTCATGGTGCGAAGCACAGACTGATGAAGTGTATGTCAACTGGGGTGGCACCCACTGGGGCGCTTTAGAATCCTTCACCATGAGGTCAAACGACTATCTGGAACTTGAATTGTGCTTTAAAGATTTGTTTGAAGCTGTAGCTATGGCCAATAGTGTACTTATGAATATTAAGGATGCTGACGGTGTTAGTGATGAAATGAAAAACAGGGTAACAGGAGAGGCAACATATGGAAGAGCCCTCTTCTACTATTATATTTATAGTTTTTGGGGAAATGTGCCGATAATTGATAAGTTTAATCCTGACCCAAAGTATTATCCTGAACAAAAACCTCAGGCGGAAACAGTTGCTTTTATAATCAAAGACTTAAAAGATGCAGAAGTTTTACTTCCATTAGCCTCCCAATATTCTACAGCCGATTATGGAAGATTTACAAAAGGAGCGGCACAAACTCTCCTTGCACGGTTTTATTTAAATCAAAAAATGTGGCAGGAGGCAGCCGATAAAGCAAAAGACGTTATTGACAGCAAACAATATGATTTATCGGATGATTATGGAGCTATTTTTGCACCTGATAACGGGGGCAATGAGGAAATAATATTGGCATTGCCCTGCATTCCACAAACAAACCTGGGTAATACATTCTTAACCCATACAACACCTGGAAACTTTGATGACAATCCCGGATGGAATGGTTACCGGATTCGAAATGATTTTTATAATACTTTCGATCCTGATGATGACAGGAGAAGTTATCTCGCTTATGAATACAATGTAATTGGTGGAGGAACGGCTACCGTAACTGATGGTGCACTTATATTAAAGTACAGCCACGATCCAAATTCAGCCGGAGAATGGGCTAGCAATGATATTGTCATATTACGCTATGCAGAAGTACTTTTAACAAGGGCTGAAGCTTTAAATGAATTAAATGGTCCAAACCAGGAATCAATTGATTTGCTTAATGATATACGTTTCAGGGCTTTTCAGGATAGTTTAAAACTCTTATCATTAAGTAGCTTTACAACAAAAGAAGCCCTTAGGGCCCATATATTAAAAGAAAGAGGATGGGAGCTTTATGCTGAAGGCTATAGAAGGGATGACCAACTAAGACAAGGTACTTACATTTCTGAAGCCATAAAAAGAGGTCATGATGCCAATGATTATCATAAGCTCTTTCCTATCCCTCAGATTGAATTGGATAAAAATCCAAACTTAAAACAAAACCCGGGATTCAATTAATAAAGGTTAATAATTGAACAGTAGGATGAACCTGATAATTTGTAATGCAAATTGAAACATATATTTTCATGTTCTTGCAGTCAATGATTAAATTTGGAGTTAAAAAATTGGTTTAATGGTTTAGTTTAACTACAAATTAGGGTTCATCCTATTTTAAAATGAAAGGTACAACGTAATGAAAAGATGGATATTATTATTGTGTATTATACTAGTAAACAACAGGATATTCGCACAATCTTATATTAATGGGGTTGATTTATCCTATGTAAATGAAATGGAAGATTGTGGGGCCGTATATAAAGATGGTGGCGTTGCAGAAGATATTTATTCAATTTTTTCAAAACACAATACGGGAGTTATTCGATATCGTTTATGGCACACTCCAGACTGGACAGATTACAGCACTTTCAGTGATGTATATCAAGCAATTACAAGAGCAAAAGCCAGGGGATTTAAAGTACTTTTAGACTTTCAATATTCAGATAATTGGGCCGATCCAGGCAAACAAGAAAGGCCTGCTGCATGGAAAGGCATTACAGATATGAGTGTTTTACAGGATTCTGTCTACAACTATACTTTTTCTGTATTAAATAAGTTAAATAATGCAGGTTTAATGCCAGAATTTGTTCAGATTGGGAATGAAACCAATTCCAACATTATGCTTGATGATGGTGAAAGTCTTAGTCCGCTTAACTGGTCAAGAAATGCACCTCTTTTTCAGGCGGGTATCAATGCAGTTCATGATGTTAGTGATAGCTCTGATATTAAAACAAAAGTAGTAATTCATATAGCAGATCCCTCAAAGGCAAGTGCTTGGTTTTCATCGGCTAATTCTAATGGATTAACAGATTTCGATATTATTGGGTTATCATACTACCCCGCCTGGCATAATGTAAGCATTTCAGGTGTAGGTTCTACTGTAGCAAGTCTTAAGTCTACTTTTACTAAAGATGTTTGGATTGTTGAAACAGGATACCCATGGACATTATCAGGAGAGGATGCAGCAAATAACATATATGGTTCCAGTGCTTTGGTTGAAGGATATCCAAACCCCCCAACACCTGCAGGACAACTCAGTTTTCTCCTCGATCTGACATATTCAGTAATTTCTAATGGTGGAATGGGGATAGTTTATTGGGAACCTGCCTGGGTATCAACTGGTTGCTCTACTCAATGGGGAACCGGTTCCCATTACGAGAACTGTACTTTATTCGACTTCAATAATAATCTGTTAACCGGAGTAAATTTTCTGGACTTCGACTATGAGAATTCCGTTCCTGGTAATTCTGCCACTGTTACATTTAAAGTTGATATGACCGGAGTCGATACCACCGAAGGAGTATTTGTAACAGGGGATTTCACAGGCACTTCATGGCTGTTTATGCGTATGCATCACCAGGGGAACATGATATTTAAGTATAAAACAACGATTCCCATGAATGATACTGGTGCATATATTTTTACCAAAAAAGAAGATTGGGACATGGCTACATATCACGAACAGGTACATGCAGAATGTGCACTCGTATGGGGCACTCATAGACAATACTTAATTAACCAACCAGTCATTGAATATGCCTATATTTGGGGTACATGTGATAAAATTGTTTCATCAAAAGATCCTATTGTTGAAAAACCTTCATTAAATATTTATCCGAATCCAACCAACAGTAGTATTTTTATACAATCGGATATAGAGATTGTCTATATAAGAATTATAAATCTAACAGGAGCCATAATTGGGGAATTTGACATGATAAATAAAAACTCATTTCAGTTGAATATTTCCCATCTGTCAAAAGGATTATACCTAATTCAATATAAATTAGGTAATTATGAAACTTTTGAATGTGTAAAAATTATTAAAGAATAAAACCGGATACATGAAAAAAAGCAGGATTCTTCTAATTTCCCTGATTTTTGTCTTTGTTTCTTGTACAAAAATGAAATTGTATCTTGGGGCTGATCTTTCATATGTTAATGAAGTAGAAGATTGTGGCGCGGTTTATACAAAAGATGGCAGTCCTGTTGATCCATTTGAATTGTTCAAAGATTATGGTGCGAATATTGTTCGTGTAAGGCTTTGGCACTCTCCAGAATGGACAGCATACAGCAATCTGAATGATGTAATAAAGACAATAAAAAGGGCCAAAGAACAAAAAATGGAAGTTCTTCTTGATTTCCACTATTCTGACACATGGGCTGATCCGCAAAAACAAATAATACCCAAAGCATGGTCTGAGATAAAAGATTTGAAAATACTGGAAGACTCAATGTATTATTATACATATAATGTTTTACATAAACTCAATAACCTGGGTTTAATGCCAGAAATGGTACAGGTAGGAAATGAGATCAACATTGAAATCCTTCAACATGGTGAAGCAAAGAAAGGAGATACAATCAACTGGCATCGTAATATTGCACTGATTAACCAGGGAATTAAAGCAGTAAGGGATGCTGCATCAGAATCCAAAACCAAATCAAAAGTAATGATACATATTGCTCAGCCTGAGAATGCATTGAAATGGTTTCCTTTAGCAATAAAGAATGGTATTGCCGACTTTGATTTGATTGGGTTATCCTACTATTCCAAATGGTCAAAATATAGCATGAACCAGCTGGATCAGGCCATTCAGACTCTCCATGAAACCTATCAAAAAGACGTTTTGGTAGTGGAAACTTCTTACCCCTGGACATTGGAAAATTTTGACAATGCAAATAATGTATTAGGCCAGGATGCACTTGTTGAACCTTATGAACCGACACCTGAAGGACAATATAAATACATGGTTGATTTAACCAAAGCAGTTGTTAAAGGTAGTGGTATTGGTGTAATATATTGGGAGCCTGCCTGGATAAGCTCGGCTTGTAAAACACTTTGGGGAACCGGTTCCCATTGGGAAAATGCCACATTTTTTGATGCAGGAAACAATAATTCACCGTTACCTGCCATGCAGTTTTATTCACAGGATTATAAATAAACCCTTATAATGACTAAAAGAAGGAATCTAAGATATTGGATGTTAGCATTAAGTTGCTCAGTAATGTTGATTTCCTGTAAAAACACAGATAACATAGAAACAAGATCAGTAGTGTCTTTTAATGGCAATTGGAAGTTTATCAAAGATACAACTGACGAAAATTTCAGTAAAAATGACATGAATGATGCAACCTGGGAAGACATAGTTATACCACATACTCCCAAAATTGAACCATTGGTAGTAAATGATCAATGGCAGGGTGATGCCTGGTACCGAAAAACATTTAGGCCGGATGAAAAATATAAAGGCAAAAAGATATTTTTGCGTTTCCAGGGGGCAATGCAGGTAGCCGATATTTGGTTAAACGGAATTTACAAAATGCAACATCGGGGAGGATACCTGCCATTTACTCTCGACATTACCAATGATATTAACTGGAACAACGATAATGTTATTGCAATAAAACTTAACAACGAGGATAATCCTCTGGTACCTCCGGGCAAAACACTTGCAACACTAGACTTTAATATGTATGGAGGTATTTACAGGAATGTTGAGATGATAGTGACAGACTATTTGTATATTACAGATCCGGTTCTCTCAAATAAAGTTGGAAGTGGAGGTATTTTTCTCCATTTTGACAGTGTTAGTTCAGAATTAGCAATTGCAAAAATTAAGACGCATATTCAAAACGATTCTGATAAAGATGTGAAAGCCTCGGTCAGTCATATATTTTATGATGCATCAGGAAAGGCTGTAGCATATATTGAATCGATTGAAAAAAATGTAAAGGCAGGCGAAGATGTTGAAATAGATCATGAATTCCAGCTTGCCTCTCCTATGCTGTGGAGTCCGGAAAAGCCTTATTTGTATAGTCTGAAAACCTTCCTTAGAATGGATGATAAGGTCATTGATGAAATGGAAACAAAAACAGGTATCAGGAATATCAAACTTCTTGCTAACGGTTTTTATGTTAACGGGAAAAAGTCTTTCATAAGAGGGACCAACAGGCACCAGGAATATCCTTATGTAGGCTATGCTATTTCAGATGAAGCCCAATATCGTGATGCTGTAAAGATTAAAAATGCAGGCTTTGACTTTGTCAGGCTCTCTCATTACCCCCAATCAGAAGCATTTTTGGATGCTTGTGATGAATTGGGTATCATGGTGATGAATTGCATACCTGGCTGGCAGTTTATGGGTAATGATACCTTTAGGCAGGAATCTTTCCAAAATTGCCGGGATATGATCCGCCGTGACCGCAACCATCCATCCATAATATTTTGGGAAGTTTCTATAAACGAAACACCCATGGATGAAGTTTTCATAACAAAAATGAACCGGATTCTGGATGAAGAACTCTCAGGATCAGCAATCAGCTGTGGCTGGATTGATCATCCCTCCTACGACCTGTTTATTCCTGCCCGTCAGCACTCAAGACCCCCTGTTTACTGGAGTAATTATAAAAATGGAGAAAGACCTGTATTTATAGCGGAATATGGAGATTGGGAATATTATGCCCAGAATGCAGGTTTTAACCAAACTGCTTATACAGACCTGAAGGAAGAAGAACGAACAAGCCGGCAATTAAGAGTTTATGGTGAAAAACGATTGCTGCAGCAGGCCACAAATTATCAGGAAGCAACTAATTCAAACTTTAAAGGTAAATCTACTATTGGCCATGCCAACTGGCTGATGTTTGATTATAACAGAGGATATGCTGATGATATTGAATCGTCAGGAATAAGCGATATCTTCAGAATTCCAAAGTTTTCTTATTTTTTCTTTCAAAGTCAGCGACCAGCAAACGAATTATTATCAGCAAGACTGCAATCAGGCCCCATGGTTTATATAGCCAGTTTCTGGCAAGCAGGTTCTTCAACAGATGTAAGAATTTTTAGTAATTGTGAAGAGGTAGAGCTATTCCTGAACGGCAAAACATTAGGAAAACAAATACCTGATACTGATTATATGACTTCGAATCTTCCCTATCCACCATTCACATTTCATATTGGGCAGTTTCAAGCAGGAGAACTTAAGGCTTTAGGATATATTGAAAATGTAGAAAAAGCCAGAAGCAAGGTTACAACACCTGATAATCCTTCTGCTATTAAGTTAAGGTATGATCTGTCAGGAAAAAATATTAGCAAAACAGGTCTGGATTATATTTTTGTATATGCTGAAATCAATGATAATAAAGGAAATCTATGCCCTATAAATGGGTATATGATTACATTCAAATGTGAAGGGAAATGCATAATAATAGGACCAACTATAGTTGATGCTGAAGCTGGTATTGCTACCATCCTTCTGCAAACTTCACCTGATAAAAAAGATATAATGATCACTGCATCGGGAGAAGGTTTGACTGGTAGCGAGATTCTCATACCGAGATAACTGTATTCACGACATATTTATAAAATAAACCTTTACGATTTTAGAATTAGTAATATTGCATTCTTTGCCTAAAACATAATATAAATACCTGACATAAAAAAAGCCCCAAAAGGGGCTTATACTATTTTCAAATTTTTTTGATTATTCAGCTACAATTTCAAAAGGTATATCAACAATAACCTCTTTATGAAGTTTCACATGTGCTTTATAATTACCAACTTCCTTAATGATATCTTCATTAATAGTAATATTTTTCCTGTCAATATCAAAACCTTTCTCCTGCAAAGCTTCTGCAATTTGAATGGTATTAACAGAACCGAAAATTTTACCTTTTGAGCTGGTTTTAGCGCCAATTGAAAGCGTGATACCTTTTAGTTTTTCAGCATTTTTAAGAGCTTCTTCTTTCAATTTTTCCTCTTTGTGAGCTCTTTGTCTTTGGTTTTCTTCAAACATCTTTTTTGCTGAAACGGTAGCATTAATAGCTAATCCTTTAGGTATAAGGTAATTTCTTGCATAGCCGTCTTTTACAACTACCATATCATCCTTACTACCCAGGTTTGGTATATCTTGTTTTAAAATAATTTCCATACTAAATCCTCCTGATTTTTATTTCAATAAATCGGCAACATAAGGTAATAAAGCAATATGACGTGCCCTTTTAATAGCTTGAGATACTTTACGCTGATATTTCAATGAAGTACCCGTTACTCGTCTTGGTAATATTTTACCTTGCTCATTTAAAAACTTCTTTAGAAACTCCGGATCTTTATAATCGATAAATTTAATCCTGTTCTTTTTGAACCTACAATACTTTTTCTTTCTGATTTCAACTGTAGGCGGTGTTAAATACCTGATTTCTGATGCACTTTGTGACATATCTTATTCCTCCACAGTTTGATTAGTTTCTACTTTGTCTTTTTTGCTTCTTTTCTTCTCGCTGTACGCAATAGCATACTTATCAAGACGAGTGGTCATGAATCGCATAATGCGCTCATCCCTTTTATACTCAGTTTCAAGCTTACCTATAAATGCAGGATCAGCTTTGAACTCAAAGAGATGATAAAATCCTGTGGATTTCTTTTGAATAGGATAGGCCAGCTTTTTCAGGCCCCAATCTTCCTCATGCACCATCTCACCTTTATTATCAGTGATCAGTGCCCTGAACTTTTGTACCGCTTCCTTCATCTGAGCTTCAGATAAAACGGGAGTTACAATGAAAACGGTTTCATACTGGTTAAACATAGTAATTAATTTGTTTTAGTTAAAATTTTAAATTAGCCCGCAAAAATAGAAACTTTTTCTTGTTAATCAAAGTATTGTGAAAAAAAAATGCATAACGAGGGACGAGTGACGATTGATAGTTAATGCAGACTTCAATAGTTGGCTTTTTCATACAAGTAATCTTGCCCATTGCTCTTAATTCATTACCCTCCGTCAAACGTCCCTCGTCTTTCGTCACTCTAAAGTATCTCAAATCATTTTTTTCACTATCTTGGACACCTGTTTTCTACCAATCAATTACTAACAAACAAACTTCGGGAAACAATGATTATACGGGGTGTTTTGGCCATTATTCTTGGCTTGATTTCTTCTCAATTTTCTTATTCAACAGATTTAATCAATGAAAATTTTGTATCAGGAATTCCTGTAACGTGGACTGCTTCAGGAGTTACAGCTACAACGAGTTCTGGCAAAACTTGTGCAAGCATGACTACCAATGGTTATCTTATTACACCATCGTTATATAAGCCTGGTGCACTAACTTTTTCACATCGTGCCAGCGGTAACGGTAAAACCCTTACTATAGAAAAATCGACCAATGGAACCGACTGGACTGTTATTGGAACTATTTCTCCCAGCTCAGCCAGTGCCTGGGGATCGTCCAGTATATCGATAAATGAAAATAATAGTGGTGTTAGTATACGATTTACATGTAGCAGTGCCACTATTTTTATTACGGACATAATAATTACTGCAGGTGCCCATCCGGTTATTACTGCTTCCAAGTCAAGTATAACCTTTCCGGGTTTATACCTTAGCGAAGAATATTCTGTATCCGATAGTTTTACCGTTTCTCAAGCCGATTTAACAAATCAGATAGACATCGCTGCACCATCCGATTTCCAACTGAGTTTCAATAATTCAAACTTCTTTACCAATCTTGCTATTTTGAATGGAAGTATTACTAAAACAATATATGCCAGATATGCGCCCTCTGCAGCAAAAGGAACACAAACTGCAAATATACAACTGACCAGCACAGGTGCTGCAACTGTTAATGTCCAGGTAACAGCTACTTCCATTGCAACAGAACCAACCACACAAGGAAGTATAAGTGTATCGGGTATTACAGGAACTACCGCGCAAATAACAGTAAGCGGAGGCAATGGTAATGGCAAACTACTTGTTGGTAAGGCATTGTATTCTAATAGCTTCGAACCGCAAGATGCAACGATATATACTACCAGCACTGACTTCTCATCAGGCACTGCCCAAAGTGACAGCTCTATCGTATTGTATTCCGGCATTGACAATACATTTCCAATCTCGGGTCTTGAAAGTGGAACGCAATACTATTTAAAACTATACTCATATAATGTTGGATCGGGAAATTCCCAAAACTACCTGACTGTAAATCCCGGATCAGCAAACTTTCAAACCCTTACCGTACCAGGCATCTCCACTACTCCATCCAACCTGGGTTTCAGTTACACTTTAATAAATGACTCATCCGTTAAATCATGCCAGGTATCAGGAAAATTCTTAACACCTGCAGCCGGGAATATAACAGTAAATGCTTCTTCAGATTTTACCGTATCTGCTTCACAGGATGGCAGCTATTCTTCAACCTTACAAATACCCTACTCAAGTGAAACGCTTGGAACAACAACACTTTATGTAAAATTTAAACCAACCAGTGAAAACAATTATTCTGATAAGATTATACTTTCAGGAGGCGGGGCTTCAGACACATTAAATGTTTCAGGTATTGGAGTAAATGTTATGCCGGTATTGCCAAAAGCCTATTATCTTTCACCAACAGGGAATGATAATGATAATGACGGATCATTTGATTCGCCCTGGTTTAACCTGTCAAAAGCTGTCACAATTGCTGAACCTGGTGACACAATTTATGTTAGAGGTGGTACATATTTGTATACCAGTGTTATCCGCATGACTAAATCAGGGCAGGAAGGTAAAAGAATACACATATTTGCCTATAAAAACGGAGATACCTTCGAAACACCCATTTTTGACTTTTCAACAATGACTTGCGAAGGAGATAACTGTTCAAGTTCAAGGGGACTTTATATAACAGGTAATTACTGGTATATTTTCGGTATCCATATAACCAAAGCCCTTGATAATGGAATAAAGATGGAAGGGAGCCATAATATTGTCGAACGTTGCGTTTTTAGTTTCAACGGAGACTCCGGTATTCAACTTGGATTTGGACATACCATTACTTTTACACAAGATGGTTCGTATTGCGCTTTTAATTATATAATAGATTGCGATTCTTACCGAAACTATGATCCCGATAGTCGTGGCGGCGATGCGGATGGATTTGCCTGTAAAATGCATAATGGAATGCAAAACTGGTTTATCCGTTGCCGTGCCTGGGAAAACTCTGATGATGCCTGGGACTTATATGAAACAGATTTTCCTGTATATATCATTGAATGTTGGGGATGGAGTTCCGGTGATGCCTCTGAACACCCTGTAGAAGGTGGTTCATTCCAGGGCAATGGGAACGGCATTAAATGCGGAGGAAATGGTACTGGAGGATCATCAAAGGGAAAACATGAAGTGTGGAATTGTGTGGCATTTAACAATAACAAAACCAGCTCTGTGAAAGGATTTGACCAAAATAGTCATAAGGGAGGAGTGAAAATCGTAAACTGCCTGGGATTTAATAATGGCTACGATTTTATGTTTGAAGATGCACCCAATAGTGGTATTACCAATGACTTTTATAATAATGTTTGCCTGGGAAGACTTGAGATAAACAGCACAGGATCTATCCAGGAAAGAAACACCGCCACAAATAATACAGAAGATGGCTGGCAAAATCCTCTTGATCTAGATATAACAGCTGCTGATTATACAGACCTGTCGGAAGAGGCCTCCATAGCACCCAGAGGGGCAAACGGAAGCATGCCCACAGGTTTTGCACGTATAGTAGAAGGAAGCAACCTGATAGATACAGGATTAATCCTCACCTACCCTGTTCCTTCAATTGATCAGACTTTGGTTGGAAATGCGCTGGAAGCATACCGCCAGGCTGTTTATGGAACCACCCGCGACCTGGGTCCATACGAAGTCCAGGAAGGTGAAATTATTCACCCTGTTAATGTATTAATAACCCCTTTTATATCTGCAAGCCTGAAAATATATCCCAATCCAATGTCTGATTACGGCTATATTCAATTCAGTACGGATGAATCAACTCATGCAACTTTATGTATTTATCAGCTTGACGGGCGCATTGTTGATATACTATTTGATGGAGAATCATTAAAAGGATTAAGTTATCAAATACCTGTTATTACAAACAATTATAAGAATGGTATATATATTTGTATTTTAAAAGGGAATAGTAATATCCTGACTATTAGAAAAATAATTATTAATAAATAGTAAAATTAAAGCTGTATTTGAATCCTTAAAGAATCTTTCAAAGATTTGCTAAATATTTCCCGACCATAAGCGGGATCGTTAATTTTCATTTCCAGGAAGTTGGTTTCATCATTAGCCTCAAATTCCAGATTTTCATTAGAATCAACAATAGTTTTAATAAGAATAGTCTCTGTTGAAGGATAATAAAAATAATCAATAAATTTTTCGTTTTCCGAAGTAACCTGAGTGAGATTGCTCCCATTCAGGTTTGATACATAAAACATTACCGGATCAGCAGAATTGAATTTTTTATCCATATTCAAATCTTTTCTTACCATTCTGTACAATATAAGTGGTTCCTTAAACTCCCTGTGGATAGCAAAGGACAATATATGCAAACTTTCATTATGTAATGGATAGGACTGCCCTGTGATCAAATCATAAAAAAGGATGTTCCTTATATCAAAATCCTCAATATTTTCATTCATATATTCAACAGTGGCATATCTGTCGTTAAGAACTGCCTTATTCTGTGAGAAAAAGAGTGTTTTCTTTAAATTGGAACGCAAATCACTGCTGCCCGACTTTTTATAAACATCGGGAGAATAATTACTACCCAGCGGGAACATTAAATTATTCTCTATCCCGCAATCCAATGGATCGCCAATAATCAAAGCATCATGAACTTTTTCCGGCGCCCTCTTATTACATGATAAAGTGATAAAAATTGATATCATCAGGACGAATAGTATCCTCATTTTTCAATTTATTATGATTGAATTATAAAATTAATATTAAGTTCTTAATTCATAATATATCAACTGTTAATAAAACTTAAAACCATTAAAACGTCGAATAATCAAGAGTTTCGGTATACATTTCCCATTATAAATTATACATTATGCATTTCCCAATTTTTATCTATCTTTGTGCAAACTTGATTAGAGGATGGAGAATTTTATTGTATCAGCGAGGAAATACAGGCCTTCCACGTTTATTTCAGTGGTTGGACAAAACTCTATTACCACTACATTAAAAAATGCTATCAGGAATAATCATCTTGCACAGGCATATTTATTCTGTGGTCCCCGTGGTGTTGGAAAAACGACCTGCGCTCGTATTTTTGCAAAAACAATCAACTGCTTTAACTTAAGTTCAGAGATAGAAGCATGTGATAAATGTGAATCCTGCATCTCATTCAATAATTCACGTTCATATAATATTCATGAATTGGATGCAGCCTCTAATAACTCTGTGGAAGACATACGCAACCTGATTGAACAGGTTCGCATACCACCTCAGATTGGAAAATACAGCATATATATTATTGATGAGGTGCACATGTTATCACAGGCTGCTTTTAATGCATTTCTTAAAACATTGGAAGAACCTCCGGCTCATGCTGTTTTTATATTAGCTACAACAGAAAAGCATAAGATCATTCCCACAATACTTTCAAGATGCCAGGTATTTGATTTTAACCGCATCCAGGTAAATGATACCGTAGAATACCTTGAATATATTGCAAAACAAGAAAACATTGAATATGAACCGGATGCATTTAATGTGATTGCCCAAAAAGCAGATGGGGCTATGCGAGATGCTCTCAGTATTTTTGATCAGCTTGTAAGTTTTTCCGGAAATAAAATAACCTATCAGGGTGTTATTGAGAACCTGAATATCCTTGATTACGAATACTTCTTTAAACTTACAGATGCCTTCCTCGGCCGCAACACAGGAGAATCTTTATTAATATTTAATGATATTCTGAATAATGGTTTTGACGGACATAATTTCATAAACGGATTAAGTTCTCATTTCAGGGACTTGTTAGTTTGCAAAGATCCTGCGACCATCCAGTTACTTGAAGTTGGCGCTTCAATAGGAGAGCG
Source organism: Bacteroidales bacterium (assembly GCA_016926235.1). Next base: position 84,809 of record JAFGOZ010000522.1, read on the forward strand.
CTATAAGACGCAATCAGCACAGTGCAATGCTGAGTTTTTATTTGAAGCATTAAACATATGTAATGCATGTGATGTGCAATACAAAAGCAGTCAAAACCAACGGTTGCTGGTTGAATTGACATTAATGCGCCTCTGCAATATCGGTGCAGAAAAAAAAAACAATAAGCCAGACATAGCCACGACAACGAAAGTCGAAAACAAAACAACTACACAACCTCAATCTAATAAGGAAACATCTGAGGAAATAAAAGCCCGGCCAACGCCTTTACAACAGTTACAAAAACCTGTTGATAAGCCCAAAACATCTTATGCAAGAACCACACCTTCTATTAAAGATGCTTTAAATGGAGTTAAAAAAGAAAAGGAGCCTGATATTCAGGAACAAAATGGTGATGACGCCTCTGAAACAGAACAACCCATAGCAGAAAATCCATTTCAATATAATGATTTGTTGCAAAAATGGGATGATTTTGCGGAATCACTCAAAGATGCAAAGCCAAGAATGTATAGCACGCTTAAAAACAACCTTCCTATACTTAAGGACAATTATATTATCGAATATACATTGAATAACTCTGATCAGCAGGATGATTTCACAAAGTTTATAAAAGCAGACCTTGTTGATTTTCTTCGGGAAAAATTAAACAATTTCAATATTCAAATTGTCACAAATATAATTGAAGCACAAGGAGTTAAACGCCCTTATACAGCAGAAGAGAAATTTGAACATATGAGTAAAAAGAACCCTGCCTTAAATAAGTTAAAGCAGCAATTTAACCTTGACTTTGAATAAATTTTTGATTGATTATTTTTGCATCTCAGATTCTGATAATTATAATAAAACAATAGAACATGGAAGGACAAAAAATTACAATTTTAAATGGCAAACTGAATGTACCTAACTATCCTATAATTCCCTTTATTGAAGGTGACGGGACAGGACCAGATATATGGGCTGCTTCCGTACGCGTATTTGATGCTGCTGTAAAAAAAGCTTATGGTGATACTCGTAAAATTATTTGGAAAGAAGTATTAGCAGGAGAAAAAGCATTTAATGCAACAAAAGAATGGCTTCCCCAGATAACCCTTGATACAATTAACGAATACCTGGTAGCCATTAAGGGTCCGCTTACCACCCCTGTGGGCGGTGGCATTCGCTCGTTAAATGTGGCTCTGAGGCAAATACTTGACCTTTATGTATGTCTTCGTCCTGTAAGATATTACCAGGGAGTTCCCTCCCCTGTAAAAAGACCTGAACTGACTGACATGGTTATATTCAGGGAAAATGCTGAAGATATCTATGCAGGTATTGAGTGGATGCATGGTAGCAAAGAAGTGAAAAAAATCATTTCTTTCCTTCAAAAAGAAATGGGAGTAAAGAAAATACGGTTCCCTGAGTCATCCTCCATAGGAATCAAACCAGTGTCTAAAGAAGGGACTCAGCGTCTTATCAGGGCAGCCATTAAATATGCCATTAAACACGATCTTCCTTCAGTAACTTTTGTTCATAAAGGAAATATCATGAAGTTTACAGAAGGCGCTTTCCGTGATTGGGGTTATGAACTGGCAAAATCAGAATTTGGAGCAGTTGAATTAGATGGTGGTCCATGGTGTACTTTTAAGAATCCTGATACAGGCCGGGAAATAATAATTAAAGACGTTATTGCTGATGCATTCCTGCAACAGATACTTACTCGTCCGGCTGAATATTCTGTAATAGCTACAATGAACCTGAATGGTGATTATATTTCTGATGCTCTTGCAGCCATTGTTGGTGGCATAGGTATAGCCCCCGGGGCAAATATAAATTATGTAACTGGACATGCTATCTTTGAAGCAACTCATGGTACAGCACCTAAATATGCAGGGAAAGACCAAGTAAACCCTGGCTCAGTTATACTTTCAGGAGTAATGATGCTACAATATCTGAATTGGCAAGAAGCTGCAGATTTGATCATCAAAGGTCTGCAAACTGCTATTCAGAAAAAACGTGTAACTTACGACTTTGAAAGGTTGATGGAAGGTGCCACCAAGTTAAAATGTTCTGAATTTGGTGCTGAGATAATCAGTAATATGTAATCAGTTATCAGAATTCTGTAGTCAGAATATTGGATCATTCCAACTGACCTGAGTTTACTGAATCCTAAAATTTAAAAGAAATGCTGTCAAAAAAAGTAGAAAAAGTATTAAATGAGCAGGTAGAAAAGGAAGGCTATTCATCCAACCTTTACCTTGCAATGGCCTCTTGGGCTGAAACCAATAGTCTTGAAGGAACATCTAAATGGCTTTATGCTCAAGCTGATGAAGAACGTATGCACATGCTGAAGATAATCGGCTATATCAATGAAAAGGATGGTCATGCTATCATACCATCATTTGAGCAGCCACCTAAAGATTATAAAAATGTAAAAGCCCTTTTTGAAGAGGTACTTGCACATGAACAAAAGGTTACTGCATCAATAAACAATATAGTAGATGTTTGTATTAAAGAAAATGACCATACTACAAATAACTGGATGCAATGGTTCGTAACCGAACAAATTGAGGAAGAAGCTTCCGTTAAAAGCATCCTGGACAAACTTAAATTAATAGGAAATGGAAGCCTGTATCTATTTGACCGTGATATATTAAGTATGCGTGGAGCAGGTGGAGAAGGTGAAATTTAAATAACCTATTCTATGATATAAGCCCCTGTTATGGGGCTTTTTTTATAGGTTCACCCAAATAATATCCAGTAACTGGGGATTGATCATACCCCATAGAGCGGTGTGCAACATCAGCCCTGTAAACGGGATCTTGCATCAGGCATACCCGTTTATCTTTAGCAGGTATTGCTGTAGAATATATTCTTAATTCACCAGGTAATGTAGTAATAATCTCTTCTCTCCAATCCCCCAATATGTCAGCAACCATTATCATCCTGCCTTCGAAACCATCATCTATTTTTACTTCATTATATTTTATAATTTCAAATTTTGCAGGGAACCATGACTGACAGCCTTTGCATTGTTCCCTGAGCAGATCTCCATCCCAAAACATCCAGAATTTACAACCGGGTACATTTTTATTTTTGCTTAAATATTTACCATCAGCCGTAAACAAGTAGGAATCCGATGATCCCCCTTTAGGGTCCTCAGAGGCAAAACATTCCAAACCAGGTTCTTCGGGGATAATATCTGCTACCATCCCATCACCCACATGTAAGGTTTTATGCCCAATATCCCAGATCGTTTTCCCTGTTTTTGCATCCACCAGGCATACTCCACTGGTATCATGCCATACTTCAAGAGCATAAAATATCTCCATTCCATAATGTTTTGGGTCTATATCTGACACGTAAACCCTGTCAGGATGTCCATATCCGGTAGACCAAAGTACAGTCCCATTGTCATCAATAACTACTGAACCCAATATAACCTCATCTCTACCATCGTTATCCACATCTGCTGAATGCATGCTATGGGCACCTTGCTGCCTTATTATTGGATTTTCCTCGTCCCCATCCCAATGCCATAGCATTTTTAGCTCTCCATTATTGTAAGTATATGCATCCAATACCATAAGGCGATAGGTTCCTCTCGCAACCAACAAACATGGTGTTTTACCGTCCAGGTAAGCAATACCTATCTGATTCCTGCTATTTCTATTGTAATCACCATAACGGGGAGAACGCGGTGGCCAGTCAGCACGAGCCTTTTCCTCACCTGTCATCCCGTCCAGGATATTTACATATTCAGGGCCGGTACGAACCCTGAAGGTACTGTCCCTTTCAACATTATCATCTGTGGTTTTAACAGCAATCTCTGCTTTACCATCCCCATCAAAATCATAAGCAACATATGGAGAATACCATACTCCAGGTTCTATACCTTGTCCTAAATCTTTACACCAAAGAAATGTGCCATCACTCAAATAGGCTTCAATTTTATATGTAGTACCTGACTTGTCTGGTGGTCTTCCGGGATCAATTCCCCATTGCGGTTGTTTAATTATGTAATCGTAGGCCCCGTCACCATTCAAATCAGCAACTGCAATCTTTGAAGCCATATAATCTCCCTGAAATTTGATTGACTTATAATTAAGTCGCTCCTTTCTTTGCTCATTCAAAACAACCTTCTCTCCTTCATCCTGCTCAATTCCATTGATAACTGCAACAACACTGTAGCAGATATTCTCTCCTTTATCAGCGTCTTTATCAATAAAATCAGTTGTTTGAGTAATAGGATTATTTGTAATCAGCACCTTTTCGCCTGATTGTGATGATCTGTAAATATTAAAACCAATGAATTCAGGGTCTGATTCAAGCATTCTCCAACTTAAATATACTTCTCCCTTTTTTATGTTATAAGCTATCAGGCCTCGATCTAACCTTTCCTTAATCCTATAAGAAGCCCAGCCATCGACTTTCGGTTTATTTTCATGGCTGGGATCAAGAACCGAATACATATAATATCTTTCCCGTGGATCTTGAGTGTACAGTTGACTAAACTGTAGTGCTATAAAAAAAACTAACCCGGCTCTTTTAGCCAGGTTAATTACTTCTGATATCATATTATTTTAATTTGTATACTTCGCTTCCAGCAAGTAAAAAACATCCCAGACCATAATCTTCAAAGTCGGGCATGCTATCGTAAGTAACTGGTTGTCCGGTACCCGGCCAGTCACCTGTACCTTGCACATAACCGAGAAATCCATTTTCATGCACACTTTCTGTTGCCATTGCATCCCAGGCCTTGTTTACTATAGGCAAATATTCATCCCTATTAAGGATACCTTTATTGATACCCCATGCCATACCATACGTAAATAATGCAGTTCCTGTAGTTTCCTTACCCCCAAAATTATTTGGGTCATGTAAACTTGCATTCCAATAACCATCTTCTCTTTGAATCTTCTTCAAAGCCAAGGTCATTTCTTTAAAAGTCTTAAGATATTCATCTCTTCCTGTAGCATTTTCAGGTATGATATCAAGCACCCTAACTAAAGCTGCATATACCCATCCATTTCCACGCGACCAATAACAATCTTCACCATTTGGTTCAAGATAAGGTGGCTTAAAATTTTTGTCTCTCCACCATAAGTGATCTTCGACGTTATAAAGCCCTGTTTCCCCATGTTTTGTCTTGGAATACATGTATATATCATACATTTTTTGAAAATAGCGATCATCATTAAACAATACTCCCAATTTTGCATAAACAGGCATGGCCATTTGCAAAGCATCAATCCACCACCAATCTTCTACCTGAGGAGTGTTTAACATCATATTCATACAGATTTTAATATCCCTGATACGTTCTGGTTGCGGATCTATATTATATAGATCAATGTATGTTTGCCCACAACATTGGTTATCTGCATTCCGGGTTTCTGTTCCGTGCCTCATCCCCCAATTATGAAACTCTCCCCATGCAACAGCATATTCATAATATTCTTTCTTTGGATAAATTGAATGCAACGCCATTAATCCTTCATAATATACTGCACGGGTCCAAATATTGCTTGGATATTCCTTAATTGTCACCATCGGTTTGCCAACATCAGGATATTTCTCCATAAAGTATTTATTAGCTATAACCATTTTATAAAGTACCGAGTCTCGGGCCGTAACAATTCTTTGAGCAAAAAGGCCTAAAGTTAAAAAGCTGGCAGCAACCGCTAGAATAATGGTTTTCTTCATCTCTTTTAAAGTATGTTTATCATTAATTTTGCCGCAATATATATATTAAAGACGAAAAATAAAAACCCATCCCTTCCTATTCCCTCTTTTTTTATTTTTTCATCAATGTTTTATAACTTACAAAACTATCGGTTATACACCTGATATAATAAAGACCCGGAATAAAACCTGAGATATCTATATCAAACTCTGCAATATCGTCAATTCGTTCTATGGTCACTAATTTCCCTGTATTATCATATACTTCCAACCTGATTTTATTGCCAATCTGAAGTTCAGTAGCATATATCTCCACATGAAGCACATCTGAAGCCGGATTAGGAAATATGTTAAACATATCTTCATCCATTTCTGCTTTAGAAGAATTTATTCCTACTCTTTGGTCACTTAATAAAAGCGTGAAATCACCTTCATCTCCTCCTGCACTTCCATCCACCTGAACCCAATAGGTCTTTCCCGGAATAATACCATGCAATTCTTCAATTGCTGCCCAATAATCTTTTCGATGGTAATCATCATTAGCAGCCAGAAGAGTGTAGTCTCCATTTAAGATTGCCTGAAAACTATCAGCTTCATACACTGCTACCTGATCATCAAAACCACGGGCATCAATACTGATTATGCCTGATTCAGGCCCTGTAAAAGTGAACCAAACGCTATTCTGCACCCCACCCTCATAGCACCAGGTCATTTGCGTATTGCAACTACCCTGCGGAGGTTCGGGTTCATTTTCTTCTTTCGATGCACATTTATTTGAAAATGGCCCGTTTAATCCATATATAAGAGGAATTGCATTGGCAATATAATCATTTTTCTGTTTATTAACAGGAAGTTCAAAATATGAAGTATCTGTGCATGTTCCATGTGTTCCTACAATGCTAATTGGAATATTCAGACTGCCTGTAATATGTAAATTCGTATTATACGTGAACTGTAGTTTATTACCATCCAGAATATCAAAGCTTAAAAACTTACTCATTCCAATTGTATCCACATCCCAAATGTAGTCGGTAGCACCAAAACCTGAAACCGAAAACCTGTTTAAGCTATAATAGCAGATTTCATATAATACACTTGGTAATTGAGCAACTTCAATTAATGTATCAGCAATTATTAAATTAGAAAAAGTTATATTGTTGTTCCCATTTGCATTACTCACTTTAAGATTTAAGCTATATGTAACCGTATCATTAAATGTAACTATGGGATCTTTTGAATTCTTATCGGTTCCTTCAACAAAAGTTACTGAAGCAGGATTAAAATTCCACTCCCAGGCTGTAGGTTGGTAGACCGAAATATCCTGAAATTCTACCGGAGAATTTAAACAAACATACTTCATTGTGTTGAAAACTTCAGGATATGGAGCCTGGACGGGAGAATAACCATCAATTTTTTTCACACCTGTATTATCAGGATCAAGATAAGGTTTAAGTTTATTGGATGATGTTAAACCACTGTCCCACGACACGGATAATTTTCCATACAAATCACTTTCTGAACCCCCATGCAACTGTCCTACAATACGTTTATCCTTGTTAAATAACGGGGAACCCGAAGAACCAGATTCGGTAAATCCAAAATCAAAAATGACTTCCCAGTGAGTATTAGGTTGTGTAACATGTCCATCTGTCCATTGTGTCGAATAGCTATAGGATCTTACAGAGTCAACTTCAATAGAAATCTTCTTTGGATTACCTTGTGGATGATGAATACCTACAGCTCTGCCCGGCCCGATATCTTCCACATCCCATCCTGCATAATACACAGCATGCCGGGAATCAGGTGATTCATCGAACCGTATGAGTGTGAAATCTGCCATTGTGTCAGTTGCAATTAAAGTGGCTCCAGACAGCGTAATACCATAATTAAGCGATCCTTCACATGATGTATTCTCATAATTAAACCTTGCCACTACACTATTTGCTTCAGTTTCGGTACTTATGCAATGGTTTGCGGTTAAAAAATAGGGAGTACCATCATTTCTTGTATTATTGATCATAGCACCTGTACAAGAACCTCCTGAAAATGTGATCTTTGCTACAGAATGTTTTTCAAGTACCCAGTCTTTCCCCTCAAGACAGTTCACATTTATATGCTCATCTGCCAATTCAGCATATTCAGATTTACTATCTAACAATATATCCTTATAGGCATGCCCTACCTTGCCAATAATCAATTCACCATCCACTTTTTCCGGTTCGAAATACTCAACAATGATATGGTTACCCGGAAAATCACCAACAGCAAGCGATTTGTAGGACTTATTATTAACAGAAGTAAAGGCTCCCATATAGGCAGTTTGGGATTCATTATAGATATACACTTTTGCCCCTTCAGGAAGTACAAAACGCTTAAAAATCAGGCTTATTGAATATGCATTTGGTGATTCTATTCTTACATTCCATAATGTATCTGCCTTATTTACAACACGATATACGCCTTCCTTTTTTATATTTATACTCACATCAAACATTTTCGCATACCTGAAAGGATATGGAAACATTTCATCTTCTTCCAGCATAGACTGAACATCAAAAGCAGGCATGGTTTTTGTCGGCATGATATAACCAGCTTTTTGTTCTAAGGAAAAACCTATTGGCTGTGTACCATCGCTCTTTTGTGCCAGAATGTCAATAAAACCAATAAGTGCAGCCATTACACTTACTAAAATTGTTCTCTTCATGTATTATGTGATTTGATTCGAAATAAGCCAATTATTATTGTGCTAAAATTAATCATTTTACTAAAATAACATTAAATTTGTTGCCTTTATAAAACGAATAATATAAAAATATTGATATATAATGAGTTCATTAAATAAAATTCTCACTGCATTCTTCGGTAATAAATCCGAAAGGGATATTAAAGAAATAATGCCTTACCTTGAAACAATTAAAAAAGAATATGAGGTAATTAAAAACCTTACTAACGATCAACTTAGAGAAAAATCGACCGAATTAAAAAAACATATTCAGGATAATATAAAAGCTGAACTTGATGAAATACATACTTTAAAAGACCGGATTGAGAGAGAGCGACTTGATCTGGATGAAAGTGAAAGAATATATGCGGACATTGATAAGCTTGATAAACAGATTGATGAGAATATTACCAGCATACTTGATGAATTACTACCTGTAACCTTTGCTTTAGTAAAAGAAACTGCACGTAGATTTAAAGAAAACGAAAGTATTTCAGTTAAAGCTAACGATTATGACCGTGACCTTGCAGCAAAAAAGGGTAATGTCATGATAAAAGGAGACCAGGCAATATATAAAAATAAATGGATGGCCGGTGGAAATGAAATCACCTGGGATATGGTTCATTATGATGTACAGCTTATTGGAGGTGTAGCTCTTCACAAAGGAAAAATAGCTGAAATGGCCACTGGAGAAGGTAAAACACTTGTTGCCACTCTTCCCGTATTCCTTAACGCATTGACCGGAAGAGGTGTGCATATTGTAACCGTAAACGACTACCTGGCAAAAAGGGACTCGGAATGGATGGGGCCAATCTATGAATTCCATGGCCTGACTGTAGATTGTATAGACAAACATACACCTAACTCGGATGAGAGGAGAAAAGCATATGCAGCAGATATAACATTCGGCACAAACAACGAGTTTGGTTTTGATTATCTAAGGGACAATATGGCGATCAGTCCTAATGATCTTGTTCAGAGGGAACATATTTATGCTATTGTTGACGAAGTTGACTCAGTACTTGTTGATGACGCCAGAACCCCATTGATAATATCCGGACCAACACCCAAAGGAGACAAACAACAATTTGAAGAGTTAAAACCTAAAATTGAGCTTCTGGTAAGCGAACAACGTAAACTTATAAACCAGGTTCTTGCAGATAGTCGTAAATTGCTCGCCGAAGGTAATAATGAAAAAGGTGGCTTTATGTTATTAAGAGCACATAAAGGATTACCTAAAAATAAGGCATTAATAAAAATGCTAAGTGAAGAAGGTAACAAAGCTTTAATGCATAAAACAGAAAATATTTACATGCAAAACAACTCCGAGCGTATGCCGGAAGTAACCGAAGAATTGTATTTTGTTATTGAAGAACAACATAACTCTATTGAGCTAACCGACAAAGGTATTGATCTTATTACCGACTCTTCACAAGAAGCAGATTTTTTTATTATGCCTGATATTGGAAGTGAAATAGCTGAACTTGAAAAATCAGGATTGAGCAGCAAAGAGATACTTGCCCGTAAAGACAAACTCATGCAGGATTATTCTATAAAATCTGAACGAATTCATACAGTAAACCAGCTTCTTAAAGCATATGCTTTGTTTGAAAAAGATGTTGAATATGTGGTAATAGACAATAAAGTAAAAATCGTTGATGAGCAAACCGGTCGTATTATGGAGGGACGCCGTTATTCTGACGGCTTACACCAGGCTATTGAAGCCAAAGAAAGGGTGAAGGTTGAAGCCGCCACCCAAACCTTTGCAACAATTACTTTGCAAAATTATTTCAGAATGTATAAAAAGCTGGCAGGTATGACTGGTACTGCCGAAACCGAAGCAGGTGAATTCTGGGATATTTACAAGTTGGATGTTGTGGTAATACCCACAAACAGACCCATTGTAAGGGATGATCGGGAAGATTTAGTTTACAAGACAAAACGTGAAAAATACAACGCTGTTATTGACGAGATACAAGAACTCGTAAATAATGGTAGGCCTGTACTCGTTGGTACAACTTCTGTTGAAATATCAGAACTTTTAAGCCGTATGTTAAAAATTAGAGGCTTAAAACACAATGTGCTGAACGCTAAATTACATGCTAAAGAAGCAGATATAGTAGCTGAAGCCGGTCATTCAGGAAAAATTACTATTGCAACAAACATGGCTGGACGTGGTACGGATATCAAACTTACTCCTGAGGTAAAAAATGCAGGTGGTTTGGCCATTATAGGTACTGAAAGGCATGAATCCAGAAGGGTTGACCGCCAGTTAAGAGGACGAAGCGGACGCCAGGGAGATCCAGGATCATCACAATTTTTTGTATCTCTCGAAGACAACCTCATGCGTTTGTTCGGTTCAGACCGAATTGCATCTCTGATGGATCGTTTGGGTCTGAAAGAAGGTGAAGTTATCCAGCATTCGATGATTACCAAATCCATAGAACGCGCACAGAAAAAAGTAGAAGAAAACAATTTCGGTATCAGAAAAAGACTTCTGGAATACGATGATGTAATGAATTCACAACGCGAAGTAATATATACAAAACGTCGTCATGCATTATTTGGAGACCGGTTAAGTGTGGACATTTCAAATATGATGTATGATGTATGTGAAAGCATTGTTAATCAGCATCATGGGATTGATGAATTCAATGATTTTAATTTTGACCTAATAAGGACTCTTTCTATCGAATCCCCTGTAAATGAAGCTGAATATTTAAGTTTAAGTTCCGAAGAGATCATTGATAAACTACATGAAATAGTTATTGATACGTACAGGAGAAAGGAAGAAACCATTGCGCAGCAGGCATATCCTGTAATAAAAGATGTATTTGAAAAACAAGCAGCGATTTATGAAAATATAGTGGTGCCTATAACTGACGGCTCAAAAATATTTAACATCATTACCAATCTCGAAAAGGCTTATAATACAGATGGCCGAGACCTTGTAAGATCTTATGAAAAAACTGTAGTGCTTGTGATGATTGATGAAGCATGGAAAGAACATCTTCGTGAACTCGATGACCTGAAACAAGCCGTTCACACAGCATCCTATGAACAAAAAGACCCCTTGCTTATATATAAATTTGAGTCTTTTGAATTGTTCAGCACCATGATTGACAAAGTAAACCGCGATGTGGTAGCTACACTTATGAAAGGACGTATTCCAATCCGTGATTCAAGCGGAGTGAAGAGGGCTCAGGCGCCTAAAAAACTGGATATGAGTCAGTTTAGTGCAAAAAAATCAGAATATGAATCCGACTATTCCGGTAGTGGTGAAGGAGGAGAAGGAGGACCAAAACAACCTCAAAAAGCACAACCCGTAAGAGTTGAGAAAAAAGTAGGAAGAAATGACCCTTGCCCTTGCGGAAGCGGTAAAAAGTACAAGGCATGTCATGGGAAGGCTGGAGGATAGATCAATATTGATATCACCTGAATCTTGAGATCTCTACTTTAGTAGTTATTATTATATTGGAGTAATGGTTTATCGGATGGATGAAAAACTCTAATGAAAGATATATTTTAAAGTAAATATCAATCAGTTATTGATTTTTTTCCTAAATCCCTTTCATCGACAACTGAATCCTTTTCCTGGCAATATCCACTTCCAAAACCTTCACTTTTACATGTTGATGAAGTGAAACAACATCATTTGGGTTGCTGATGAAACGATCAGCGAGTTGGGATATATGTACAAGTCCATCCTGTTTGACCCCTATATCAACAAAAGCCCCAAAATTGGTAATATTGGTTACAATACCCGGAACAACCAACCCAACTTTTACGTCTTCAATACTTCGTATTGTCTGGTCAAATTCAAAAACTTTGACCTTTCCCCTTGGATCACGTCCCGGCTTTGCCAACTCAGCCATAATGTCTTTAAGGGTTGGAATACCAATATTTGAACTTACATAATCCTGAATATTGATTTGAGATCTCAAAGCTTCTTTTGCAAGCAGATCAGACACATTACATCCCATGTCTTTGGCCATTTTTCTTACTACATGGTAAGTTTCAGGATGCACTGCACTGTTATCAAGGGGATTTTCTGCATTATGGATGCGCAAAAACCCGGCACACTGCTCAAATGCTTTGTCTCCCATACGGGGAACCTTCTTTAATTCTTCCCTTGATTTAATTTCACCGTTTTCCTTGCGGTAATCAACAATATTTTGAGCCAATGTCGGGCCTAATCCCGAAACATACGTTAACAAATGCTTGCTGGCTGTATTCAGGTTCACTCCTACCATATTTACACAGCTTTCCACAACATGATCAAGACTTTCTTTTAGTTTTCCCTGATCTACATCATGTTGATATTGCCCCACTCCTATTGATTTTGGATCAATCTTCACAAGTTCGGCCAATGGATCCATTAAGCGGCGGCCTATTGATATTGCACCTCTCACAGTTACATCATACTCAGGGAACTCCTCGCGGGCAACTTTTGAAGCTGAATATATGGAAGCTCCGCTCTCATTTACAACAAAAACCTGCAACTCCCTGTCAAACTTCATATGCTTTATAAAAGACTCCGTTTCACGACTGGCAGTTCCATTACCTATAGATATTGCTTCTATTTTGTAAGCATTAACAAGTGAAGCTAATTTCTTGGCCGATTGTTTCGTTTCCGATTGTGGTGGATGAGGATAAATCGTCTCGTTATGCAACAGGTTCCCATGCTCATCCAAACAAACAACTTTGCAACCAGTCCTGTAACCGGGATCTAAGGCCAAAACCCTTTTCTGGCCTAAAGGAGATGCTAAAAGTAATTGCCGTAAGTTTTCTGCAAACACCCGTATTGCTTCCTCATCCGCTTTTTCCTTGGCCATGGCTTTAAATTCGGTTTCAATAGAAGCACCAAGCAATCGTTTATAGCAATCCTTAATAGCAATACGAACTTGCTCCGAAACATCAAAATAACCCTTAACAAATAACTCATCTAATATTTCCAGTGCCTTCTCTTCATCAGGTTCAATTGTTACCTTGAGGAATCCTTCACTCTCCCCTCTTCGCATAGCCAGCATACGATGCGAAGGGCATTTATCCAAAGGTTCTGAAAAGTCAAAATAATCTGTATATTTTACACCTTCAGCTTCTTTGCCTTTAGCGACCTTTGAGTAAACAAATGCTTTTGATGCAAAAAGATTTCGCATGGCATTTCTTGCCCTTTTATTTTCACTAATCCATTCAGCAACTATATCCCTTGCACCCTGAAGAGCTTCTTCTGCTGTTTTTACTTCTTTTGTAATAAATTCCTCTGCCCTGGCAATAATATCAAGTTCCTGTTGCTTCATTAGTATCTTAGCAAGTGGCTCCAGACCTTTTCTTTTGGCTTCACTTGCACGTGTTTTCTTTTTAGGTTTATAAGGAAGGTATATATCTTCCAGTTCTGTGCTATCGTAAGTATTCTCAATTTGTTTCTTCAATTCTTCCGTTAATAAACCCTGCTCCTCAATAGATTTAAGGATTGTGGCTTTACGTTTCTCTATCTCCTGTAAACGTTTGTAGCCATCGCTAATATCAGTCACCTGTACTTCGTCCAGGCTTCCGGTCATTTCTTTCCTGTATCTGCTGATAAATGGGATAGTAGCACCTTCATCAAGCAATTTTATTGTATTTTTAACCTGTTGCTCCGAAATATTGGTGGATTTGGCAATTATTTCAATATGCTTAGTAGTCATAAGTACCCTTAAATCAAATTTGTATATCAAAATTTATTTTACTGCAATGGCATCAATCTCAATTTTTACTCCCAGAGGAAGGTCTTTAACAGCAAATGTAGCCCTGGTTGGTGAGTTGTCAGAAAAATAACAGGCGTAAATCTCATTCATAGATTTAAAATCCGCAATATCCGTGAGCAAACACGTTGTTTTTACAACATCCTTCAATGTATAACCTGCTTCCTTAAGAATGGCTTCCAGGTTTTTCAGCACTTGTTTTGTCTGCCCCTGGATATCAAGGCTTTCAACCTTGCCAGTAGTTGGATCAATAGGGATCTGACCTGAAATAAAAAGCATCCCCTTAACTTCCACAGCCTGGTTATAGGGTCCAATTGCTTGTGGTGCATCCGAAGTTGATATAATTTTCTTCATGCCTGTTTTTTCAAATTTTTACTCTGCCCTGTCGTACCAGCTTTGTTTTTTCTCGTACTTCAAATCGCGAAGTATAGCTGTCTTGATATTAATCATAAAGTTATAATTCTGCCTGTATCCAAAAGGCACTACGCTAAATCGCATCTCCCAACAATGGAGGTCCCTGAAAATATTAAAACTGGTATATGTAAAATCCTTAGCTACAATATCATAACCTGATCTAAAGCCTATTTTCCATTTAGGTGTAAGGCTCAGGTTACCTGAGAAAGTTAATGACTGTGTTATTTTCTCAGTTGTAACATCATAGGGCTTCGAGTAATTATATGAATAATCAATTCTGAAATCCCATGGAATATTAAAATCCACATAATCATTGTATACATTCTCTTCTGTAATTCCTTCATCAATGGGTTCAACACCCTCTTCTCCTGCGGGTTTATTCGAATCAGGAGTTGATTTTTTTTGTTTTGATTTAAAAGAAGTACCCAGGGTAAGAGAAGCACTTGTTAATCTTAAGGTTCGGAATGGATATGGAGTAAGGATTTTAAATGATTTTGAATCCGGAACTCTATAATATTGATAATGATTAAAATTACCTCTCAGGCGCACATTCAATTTGTTATTGAAGTAGCTGTTACTGGCAGTTGCATTTATATCAGACCATTGGGTCGTTTCTTTTTTATTCGCAAAAGGGTTATAACTCATTGTAAAATCAAGCACATCCAATAATTTAACTTTCTTCTCATCCTGCGCTGTATCCTTTGGTGTACGCACTTTCATTTCAAAATTATTACGCAGGCTAAAGGACACACTTCCTGAACGCCCTGGTGCCAAAGGTGTGCCATAAATATAACCCTCATAAATAGAATATTCCCTTGCAATATGCCTATTTGTTTGAACATCATCATATACAAGAGAATCATAATATAATGATTTAGGAATCAAACCCATTTTATTAATATCCGGTGTAAAACTAAACCGGGCTGAAGGTTTCATTACATGTCTTACAGCAATTAACTTAGAGTTAGGATTTATCGGTTGATACATCCCGTAAACTGTAGGATCTACGGAAAGAGAAATAGAAGGGATAACTGCATGAGCATAGTTCAATCCGGGAATTATGGTATCCACTACCCTTCCCCTGGTATTATCTTCAGGATCTACATAATCTGCATCGTAATACTTAAGCGTACGGCTACCATATATTACACCTTTGTAACTAAGACTGGGAGATAAATTACAAAACTTTAAAAATTTAAAATTTGTGCTGAAGGGCACCCCATGGCTGTATCCATACTTCATATCATCAAACATTGCATCTGTAAACACAATAGAGTCATATGTACTAATACGGTTCTCAAAGTTTGATGAATAACTTAATTGTAATTGTTCATACCACTTGGGTTTACCAACCGACTTTTTACTCTTGAACGGATAAATTCTGTTCATGCGGAATGAGGCACTTGGCAATATCATATCTACTTGTTCGGTAGTGCTGTTTTGTGTATAATTAGCATTTACATCCAGGAAAAAAGGCGTTCCTAACCAATTTTTTGAATAAGAAATACTTGAGTTTTTTGTATTAGTTAAATAATCCTGCGTGCTATAACTATTATTTCGATCATAAGAAGATGAGCTGACGTTTACATTGGCATTAAAATTACTGGAAGGATTTGCCTTTTGATCTTGTCTGTGTACCCATGTAACCCTGTAATCTTTTTTCTCATAGTAATCAGGTAGCCCTTTGTCTCCGTATACATTCTTATTAAAATTACCTTCAAAGTTACCGCTGAACTTATACCTTTTTACATATCTTGTCTGGCTTCTGGCACCCCAGCTACCCATCGAATATACGTCAAAAGTAATCTGAAAATCCATATAATCATTAATAGGCATATACCATCCTCCGTGACGAAGATAAAATCCCCGCACTTTTTCTTCACCGTACGAAGGAATTAAAATCCCTGCTTTACTTTTCTTTGTATTAGGGAAAAACCCGAAAGGTATACCAAGAAAATATAAAGGGACATCCGCTACCACCAGATACGCAGGCCCTGACACAATCTTATCGTCAGGGATTACTTTAGCCTTGGTCATTGCAATATAAAAATGAGGGTGTTCCAGATCACACGTAGTATACTTACCATCTTTAACATGTATAGTACCATCTGCTTGCTTTTTAGTGACTCCGGCATGCAGATAACCACCTTCCTGGGGGCTAATTGCATGTTTAATGATTCCTTTTTTGGTTTTAAAATTATACCTTAGATTCTCTGCATCAAAAGACTGACCTCCGTCTTTAAAGGCAGGCTTGCCATAAGGTACGCCCACTGTATCAAGCTTTCCTTCAGCATACACTTCGTTATTGGCCATATCAAATTCAATGTATGCTGCATCCAACTGAATGTCTTTATAAATGACCTGAGCGTCCTTGTGTAAATAAATAGTCTTATTAGTGAGATCTATGATCAGCGTATCAGCAGATTTGTAATCAACCTTGGCATCCACTGCATCTTCTTTTTTTCTGGGACCATGTATATTTATGGTATCATGCAAAGTAGTATCAATAAAAGCAATTGAATCCAATGCTATATTCCCATTCCCCATGGTATCAGTTAATATTTCGTAATAATCTGCTTCACTTGAATCAATCTCAGGAACATATTCCTGTGCATGTAACTCAAGGACAGTTATTAACAATAAACACTGAATAAAAAGCCTTTTAATGAATGCTAATTGCAATTTATATATACTATTTTTGTAAATACTTAGTTAAAAAAATCAAGCGTCAAAGCTAATCAAAAAAATAAATAGCATAAAATGTTTAATTGCTTTAAAGCTAATTTATATCAACAAAAACGATACCAATGGTATCTTATGATATTATTTATCATTTTTTTTATTAATTCTTTTGCACAATCAGATGCAAAGATTAGCAAAAGCACGATATCCACAATTGTTATAGATCCTGGACATGGAGGTAAAGATCCGGGTGCTTTGGGGAAAACCACACAAGAAAAAGATATTGTTTTGGCCATTGGATTAAAATTAGGCGAGTTAATAGCCGAAGATTTTCCTGAAATCAGATTAATATATACCCGTGATACAGATATTTTTATTCCTCTTGATGAACGGGCAAACATAGCCAATAAAAATCATGCTGATCTTTTTATTTCCATTCATGCAAACAGTATCAGTACTTCTACTTCAAGTGGAGCAGAGACATATGTATTAGGTTTGCATCGTGCAGAAGACAACCTGGAAGTAGCAAAACGAGAGAACTCCGTTATTCTGCTTGAAGAAGATTATATGACAAAATATGAAGGATTTGATCCAAATTCTCCTGAATCGTATATTATCTTTTCTCTAATGCAAAATGTTTTTTTTGAGCAAAGCATTAATTTTGGTTCATATGTTCAGGACGAACTGAAAAGTACGGCAGAAAGAAAGAACAGGGGGGTAAAACAAGCCGGGTTTCTTGTCCTGGCAAGGACAACTATGCCTGGAGCACTTATTGAAACCGGTTTTGTCTCAAACCAGGATGAAGAAAAATACCTCGCATCGAAAGAAGGCCAGGAAAAAATTGCAAAATCCATATTTACTGCATTTGTTGAATATAAAAAAGCTATTGATAATATGAGTAGTTTTTCAATTGACCAGACTTGTTTAGATAAACCGCCTGTTGTTGAAGAAAACCCGAAAGATCCTATTCCTCCTGATAATAATGGAATCCGTTTTAAAGTACAAATTAATGCCTCAAAATCTGAAATACCTCTTAATTCCGAATATTTCAAAGGATTAAAAGATATTGAGGTATTTTTTGTAGGAGAGATATACAAATATGCAGTAGGCACTGCTTATTCATACGCCGACATTCTGGAATACAGTAAGCAAGTAAAAACTATATTTCCTGATGCGTTTATTATTGCACTGAAAAACAATGAAATAATACCTGTACATAAGGCACTCAAAGAATTACAAAACTAAATACTAAAATAATAATGAAAATTTCGAGGGAAGTTAAAATTGGTGTAGTAGGAATAATAACAATTGCACTCTTTTTATGGGGTTTAAATTTTTTAAAAGGTAAAAATGTATTTAAGTCTGCCAAATACTATTATGCTGTATATGATGATATTATTGGGCTAAAAGATGCGCATTCAGTATATTTAAGAGGATTTAAAGTGGGACAGGTAAGTGATATTTTGATAATGAAAGATAGTGCACGAAGCATTATAGTTGAATTTTTCATTGAAGAGGATCTTGATATACCTTTAAACTCAGTTATCAAGATAGTTCCAGACGGATTTATGGGTGTTATGGCTCTTGATCTTTTACTTTCTAATAATGACACAATACTAAAATCGGGAGATACATTGACCAGTGCAATAGAAACATCTATAATGGACCAACTTGCACCAATAAAAAATAAAGTTGACACTGCAATAAGCACTATTGACTCTGTGTTAGGTGCTGTTAACAGTATTCTGGATGCAGAAACCCAAAAGAACCTGAAAGAAAGTATTAAAAATTTGAAGGATTTCTCAGCCAGCCTGAATGATAATAACAGCAAATTCAATAAAATGCTGGCAAATATTGAGTCCATTACTTCAAATATTAAAAACCACAATGAAGAAATATCCAAAATTATTTCGAATCTATCGGATGTTTCAGATTCGCTTGCACAAGCTGATATTAAGCAAACCATAGATAAAAGTTATGAAGCTCTCGCCCAAACCCAGGAAATTGTAGATAAAATAAACCGTGGGGAAGGCTCTATTGGAATGCTTATTAATAATGATACATTATATAATAACATAGAAAGTGCCTCACTTAACCTTGATAAATTGTTAATTGACCTTAGAGAACATCCAAAAAAGTATGTTCATTTTTCAATTTTTGGACGAAAAGAAACTTCAAAATAAATATTAACAATTTCAGTTTTGCTAAACTTTTAATTAATAATAACTTAAGACTCGTCATTTTTAACTAATTGATTATCAGGATTTAAAAAAATATTTTTTTTTTTTGACTTTTAAACAATTGAATATAAAAATGATATAGTAATCTTGAAAAAATCAAGTGGATTTCGATTTTTTTTTTTGTTTTTTTTTCACAATCTTAGCTAACGAAAACAAAAAACCTATAATTTTTATAAACCATTAATAATCAACTAAGGATGTCGAAACACTCAGAAGTTTGGAACAATTGTCTTAAAATAATCAAAGATAATGTTCCTTCTATTAGCTTCAGAACATGGTTCGAGCCAATTGTACCCTTAAAGTTAGAAGACAAAACCCTTACCATCCAAGTTCCTAGCCCGTTTTTCTATGAATATCTTGAAGAACAATACATCGACTTACTTCGAAAAACAATAAGGAAAGAACTCGGCTATGAAGCAAAACTTGAGTACAATGTAGTTATGGAGAATAATACGGCAGCAAATAACAAACCTTACACCGTAAAGTTCCCTACAAAAAACAAAGTAGCCATTAAAAACAAACCACTTGCTGTTCCTTTAAGTAACGAAGAACAAACAGCAATAAAGAATCCCTTCATTATACCTGGCTTAAAGAAACTTAATATAGACCCGCGTCTAAATCCGGATTATAATTTCACAAATTTTGTAGAAGGTGAATGTAACAGACTTGCACGTTCTGCAGGATTTGCCGTAGGAAATAACCCTGGTGGCACAGCTTTCAATCCATTATTAATATATGGAGACTCCGGATTAGGAAAAACACACCTTGCCCAGGCTATTGGCATCGAAGTAAAAGAAAAATTTCCTGAAAAGACGGTACTTTATGTTAATGCAAACAAATTTCAAACCCAATTTGTAGATTCAATACGCAATAACAATAAAAATGACTTCCTGCATTTTTACCAGATGATTGACGTTCTTATTATTGATGATGTGCATGAATTTGCCGGAAAAGAAAAAACCCAGGATATTTTCTTTCATATCTTCAACCATTTACACCAATCAGGAAAACAATTAGTGTTAACATCAGATAAGCCTCCTGTAGAACTACAGGGACTTGAACAACGTCTGCTTTCACGTTTTAAATGGGGTTTATCCGCAGACCTGCAAACACCCGATTTTGAAACCCGGGTTGCCATCCTTCATAAAAAAATATACAATGACGGTATTGAGATACCACAGGAAGTTATTGAATATATAGCTACACACATTACCAATAATGTTCGGGAACTCGAAGGCGCACTTATTTCCTTACTTGCACAATCTACTCTTAACAAAAAGGAAATAACGCTTGACCTTGCCCGTCAAATGATTGATAAGCTAATTAAGAATTCTAAACGGGAGATTTCTATTGAGTATATACAAAAAGTAGTTTGTAATTATTTCAATATACCTGTAGAAATGCTTCAGTCAAAGACCAGAAAAAGAGAAATTGTCCAGGCACGCCAGGTGGCCATGTATTTTTCCAAAGGCTTAACAAAAGCCTCTTTAGCAACTATAGGTTCTCAGATTGGAGGGAAAGACCATGCAACTGTTCTACATGCATGCAAAACAGTTAACAATCTTGCCGACACCGACAAAACCTTCAGGTTGCAAATTGATGAAATTGAAAAGAAGCTTAAAATATAGAAAACAGGTTCCTATGGAACCTGTTTTTTTTTAATATTTAAAATATGATCTATTTACTATTCAGCATTCTTTCATCTACGGCCATCTTCATCATCTTTAAATTAATTGATAACAAACATCTCAATATTTTCAACATCATAGTAATAAATTATTTCATGGCTTCCCTCCTTGGTTTTATAGTTCAAGGATGGAATTCCATGACAATAGGTTTTAGAAACACGAATTGGTTAGGGTTTGCCGTCATCATTGGTATTTTATTTATTACCATGTTTTATATCCTTGGTATGTCTTCACAAAAAGCAGGAGTGACTAAAACTACCATTTCAGCAAAACTATCGGTTATTATACCTATTGTTTTTTCTTTACTTATAGACCCTGAAGATAATTTAAACATTATTAAAACCATTGGAATTATTATTGCCATTATTTCAATTACCTTAACTATTTATAAACGCAAAGCAGACAGAAACGAAAAAAGAGCTATCCTATTGCCTGTGGTTTTGTTTATTGGTATGGGAATAGTTGATTCACTGGTAAAATTCTCACAATCAAAACTTATACAGCCCGGATCCATTTCTTTTTTTACCGCAATTCTTTTTTTAATATCAGGAGTAGCCGGACTTATCATTTGTATAATTTCCAGAAAACCTATAAAATCACTATTAAGTAAAGAAAACTTCATTTGGGGTTTTTTTCTCGGAATTGTTAATTTCGGTTCTATTTTTTTACTGTTAAAAGCGTTAAACTCTGACATGGAGAGTTCAATAATATTCGGTATTAATAATATGGGGATAGTATTACTATGTACCCTGGCAGGTGTTTTCTTTTTTAAAGAAAAAACCACAATACTTAATAAAATCGGAATTATATTGTCATTTGCGGCAATTTTTATTTTGTCATATGCATAGTATGGTTACATTATCAGACACATATAAGAGTATTCAGGCACCTTCTACTGGTGTCTTCAAAGACAGAGGTAGTAAATTCCTTGCTTTTGCATATCCGGTAAGTACTGAAGATGAAATAAAAGAACTAGTGGATGCCTTGAAAAAACAATACCACGATGCGAGACATCATTGTTATGCCTATAGATTGGGATCAAATAACTTTCGTGCAAATGATGACGGAGAGCCCTCCAATTCAGCCGGAAAGCCAATACTTAATCAAATAGATGCCAATAACTTATCCAATATTTTAGTTGTGGTGGTTCGTTATTTTGGAGGCACTTTACTTGGCGTGGGAGGCTTAATAAATGCTTACAAAAATGCTAGTGCCGATGCCCTTTCCCAAGCAACTTTTATAAAAAAAACCATTGATGAAATTTATCAAATTGAATATCCCTACGAGTCAACAAATGAAATAATGAGAATTGTAAATGATGAAAACCTCAAACAACATTCACCTGTATACAAGGAAATGTGCAGGTTTACCCTGCATATACCAAAAAACTCGGTAAACAGGGTACTATCAAAGTTACATACAATTGATTCGGTGAAAATTGAATACTTAAAAACTCAATAAATGAAGAATAAAAGCCTAGTTTCAATTAATGACTTCACAAAAGAAGACTACTTTAAAATTCTGGATCTGGCTGAAGAATTTGAAAAAAAGCCATCCCGGGATATACTAGAAGGAAAGGTTATTGCCACCCTCTTTTTTGAACCATCCACCCGCACCCGTTTGAGCTTTGAGAGTGCGGTACATCGGTTAAAAGGATCTACAATAGGATTTTCTGATTCAAATACTACAAGTGTATCCAAAGGTGAAACCCTTAATGATACAATCAGGATTATTAGTAACTATTGCGACCTAATTGTAATGCGCCACCCACTGGAAGGTAGCGCACGATATGCCAGCGAGGTATCTAATGTTCCAATCGTAAATGCCGGAGATGGTGCAAATCAGCATCCTACTCAAACACTTCTGGATATGTATTCGATACGAAAAACCCAGGGGAAGCTTGAAAATTTAAATATTTTTATGGTAGGTGACTTAAAATATGGACGCACAGTACATTCCCTGCTTATGGCTATGTCTGAATTCAACCCCATTTTCAACTTCATTGCTCCCCCCGAACTTAAAATACCCAACGAATACAAACTTTATCTGGAAAACAAGAAAATTAAGTACTTTGAACATAACGACTTTACAAGTATTATTTCAGAAGCAGATATTGTATATATGACCAGGGTGCAAAAAGAACGATTCTCTGACCCTATTGAATACGAAAAAACAAAAAATGCTTATGTCTTGAAAAATAACATGCTGGCAAAGACTAAAGAAACCATGCGTATATTACATCCGTTACCAAGAGTAAACGAAATAGAAATAGATGTAGATGAGAATAATAAAGCATATTATTTTACTCAGGCATTAAACGGGGTTTACGTAAGGCAAGCCATTATAACTTCAATTTTAGGACTTATTTAACAAACTATGAAAGCAGAAAAACAACTTAAAGTAAGTGCCTTAAAAAATGGCACTGTAATAGATCACATACCGGCAAACAGCTTATTTAAAGTAATAAGCATACTAAAATTAGATAAAATACAACATCAAATCACTTTTGGAACAAATCTGGAAAGCAAAAAACTTGGAAGTAAGGCAATTATAAAGCTTGCCGACGTTTTTTTTAAAAATGAAGAGATTAACAAGATTGCACTGGTAGCGCCTAAAGCAAAACTTAATATTATAAAGGATTATGAAGTAGTTGAAAAATATATTGTTGAGATACCTGAGAACATATTTGGCATAGCAAAATGTGTAAACCCGCAATGTATTACCAATAATGAACCTATAAAAACAAAATTCAAACTAGTATCCAAAAAGGATGTGTCTTTGAGATGTCATTATTGTGAGAAAATCACCGATCAGGAACATTTAGTAATAATTTAATTAAAAGAAAACAGAATCATTTTACCGTATCCTGTCATACGATCTTACTAACTTGTCATCTTTCCTTATCGCACGAAGGGCCATATAAATCAGTATTATCGAAATTATGGGGAACAACATGGTAATTTTGTAATTGTAACTTACTATTTCCAAATGTTTTCGTATCTGAGACGAATGATAAAGATATAAGCCATGCATCCCAACAATAAGCAACATAGAAAAGATACAAATTCGCATTTGAAGCATTCTGTTTTTATATAAAAAAATAGAAATAAACAATAATAGTGATATCACAACAACCATTGCCAATAAAGGTATAGAAGGCATTACCATTTCCATATTAGAAAAGATCAAACCCCGGGCATAAAACTCGTAAAACATTCCTTTGGAATCTAAAATAAATGCAATTGGAGAAAACACCAAAACACCCATTAATCCAGATGCAATAAGCAAAAAAAGTGATTGTATTCGTTGTATCATGTATGCTAAATTTTAAAACTTTATGAAATTCAAAGATGCAATTTTTTTATAAAATCGTAAGAATTTTCAATGAAATAATTTAGTGTTTATAAGCCTCATACATAATGTAAAATGTTTATAACAAACAGGTTTTTGTTAGAAAAAATTAATGAATGATAAACATGCGCCTACTATTTTCTACATTTTTATGATTATTTTTAACATATGAATGCAAAAGAATTGGAATTAATGCTTTCCCTGCTTGAGGATCCTGATAAAGAGGTCTATGAAGCGGTTTCCAAAAATTTGATGGATCAGGGTATTGAGATTGTTCCTGAACTTGAGAAAGCATGGGAACTAATACCACATGAAAAGACCCAGGAAAAAATAGAAACCATCATCCATAATATCCAGTTTGAATCAACAAAAAAAAGTCTCAGGTTATGGCGTGATTCTGAGAAAAAAGATTTACTGGAAGGTGCCTATTATATTGCCAGATATCAATATCCTGACTTATCCTATGAAGAAGTTGACAGAAAAATTGAAGGAATAAAAAAAGAAGTATGGCTTGAACTGAATAATAACCTAACTGCCTTGGAAAAATGCAGGATAATTAACCATTTCATGTTTCAAAAGCACAGGTTTAGCAGAAATCTGTCCAATTATCACTCACCACAAAACTCGTATATTAATCTTGTAATTGAAACAAAAAAAGGCAACCCGGTTACCCTGTCTATAATCTATGCCACTATAGCACAAAGACTGGATTTACCGATATATGGTGTAAACCTTCCCCGTAATTTAATTTTAGCTTATAAGGATGAGTTTGGAATACTCTATGAAAACAATGATGTATTGTTTTATATCAATCCTTATAATAAAGGGACTTTATTAAGCCGTAAAGAAATTGACTACTATCTAAAGCATCAAAAAATTGAACCCCTTGAGATTTATTATTCATCCTGCAGCAATATCGAAGTAATTGTTAAGCTTATCAATGAGCTTGGATTTTCATATGAGAAGCTCGGTTATCATGATAAGGTAAGTCAATTGCAGGAATTCATTACAATACTGCAAAATAATGAGGATTACACTTTATAATACTCCCTGTACCATTTAATAAAATTAGCAACCCCATTTTCCACTGAAGTATCAGGTCGATAATTGACATCATCCTGCAAACCAGAAACCTCAGCCCAGGTTTTTTCAACATCACCTAATTGCATAGGCAATAAATTTTTCCGTGCTTCCTTACCCAGAGCCTTTTCAATGGCTGCAATAAAATCTGTAAGCTTTACAGGATTGCTATTCCCTATATTATATACTTTATAAGGTGCTGATGAACAAGAAGGATCAGGCGTTTCACCTGACCATTTTTTTTCCCCGGCAGGCGGATTATCTATAACCCTGGTAATTCCTTCAACAATATCAGCAATATATGTAAAATCACGTTCCATTTTTCCATGATTAAACACATCAATAGGTTTATTATCTAAAATTGCTTTTGTAAAAAGAAAAAGAGCCATATCCGGGCGTCCCCAGGGACCGTAAACCGTAAAAAATCGCAAACCGGATGTTGGTAAACCAAACAAATGACTATATGTATGAGCCATAAGTTCATTGCTCTTTTTACTCGCTGCATATAAACTTATAGGATGGTCCACATTATGTTTTGTAGAAAAGGGCATTTTTTTGTTTAGCCCATATACACTCGAACTGCTTGCATACACCAGATGTTTTATTTCATTATGGCGTGATGCTTCAAGTATATTTATAAAACCGACAATATTGCTATGCACATATGCATCCGGGTTGGTAAGGCTGTACCTCACCCCAGCCTGGGCAGCCAGATTGCATACCTTATCAAACTTTTCATTTTCAAATAGTTTGTTAAGATTTGTTTTATCTGCCAGGTCCAGCTTAATAAACTTATAATTGTGAAATTTACTGCTTAAAACTAAAACGTCATTCTGAATGCTTTTTTTAGATATCCCATGCTGTGAAAGACGGGAATATTTTAATTCAACATCATAATAATCGTTTATCACATCAAGTCCAACAACTTCATCACCCCGGGAAAGCAACTTTTCTGCTAAATGAAAGCCAATGAACCCGGCAGTTCCGGTAATTAATATCTTCATCTCTTCCTATTTTGCATAGTTAACAGCCCTTGTTTCTCTGATAACAGTAATTTTAACCTGACCCGGATATGTCATTTCTGTTTGTATTTTCTTAGCAATTTCATGTGAGAGATTCTCAGCCTCTTTATCCGACACTTTCTCACTTCCAACAATTACACGAAGCTCCCTTCCTGCCTGAATAGCATAGGTTTTCAATACACCCGGATAGGATAAACCGAGGGCTTCAAGTTCCTTAAGCCTTTTAATATAGGATTCAACAATTTCTCTTCGTGCACCAGGTCTTGCACCAGAAATAGCATCACATACCTGTACTATGGGCGATATCAGGCTATTCATCTCCACTTCATCGTGGTGAGCGCCAATAGCATTGCAAACTTCCGGTAGTTCTTTATATTTTTCAGCCAATTTCATTCCTAATACAGCATGTGGCAATTCAGGTTCGTCATCGGGCACCTTTCCAATATCATGCAAAAGTCCGGCTCTTCTTGCAAGCTTTGCATTTAAACCAAGCTCCGAAGCCATGATTGAAGATAGGTTTGCAACTTCACGGGAATGTTGCAATAAATTTTGCCCGTAGGATGAACGGTACTTCATTTTTCCTATCAACCGCACTATTTCGGGGTGTAATCCATGAATACCCAGGTCAATAGATGTCCTCTTCCCTACTTCAATTATTTCTTCTTCAACCTGTTTTCTGGTTTTTTCAACAACTTCCTCAATCCTTGCAGGATGAATACGGCCATCTGTAACAAGCTGATGCAAAGCCAACCGTGCTGTTTCTCTTCTTACAGGATCAAAAGCTGAAAGGATAATAGCTTCAGGAGTATCATCCACAATAATTTCTACGCCGGTAGCAGCTTCCAGGGCTCTGATATTTCTTCCCTCACGGCCAATAATCCGGCCTTTAATCTCATCGTTGTCTATATTGAATACAGTAACAGAATTCTCAATAGCCGTTTCGGTAGCAACGCGTTGCACTGTCTCAATAACAACTTTCTTAGCTTCTTTTGCTGCTGTCATCTTCGCTTCGTCAACAATATCATTAATTAATGACATGGCTTCAGTTTTTGCTTCAGCTTTCAACGAATCAATAAGATGGTCTTTTGCCTCATCGGCTGAAAATCCAGAAATGGCTTCCAGTTGTTCAACCTGCTGTCTGTGCAGTTTATCCAGTTCTTCCGATTTCTTTTCAACAACCTCTATTTGCATGTTAAGGTTTTCCTTTATGGCTTCAATTTCCTTCCCTTTACGCTCATTCTCTTCAATCTTTTGATTCAATGACATTTCCCTCTGCCTGAATTTGGATTCAGCCTGATTGATCTTATTATTTCTCTCATTTATAACTTTTTCATGTTCAGACTTCAATTGAAGAAATTTTTCCTTTGCCTGTAATATTTTATCCTTTTTTATTACTTCTGACTCAACCTCAGCTTCCTTTATTATCTTTTCTGTTTTTTTCTTTACTACTATCTGAAGAATAAGGTATCCCAATATTCCTCCAATCACAATACCACCCAGGCCAACTAATATGGCTAGTGTTGATATTGGCACAGCTCCTAGTACATTCAATATATTCATTTCTATTTGGTTTATATGTTTGACAAAAAAAAACCCGCATACGTCCCTTCAGATTTTGTAAAACTCCATTTTGACATGGATGGAGCCGCCAGGATACTTCGAACTTCCACTGCCTTGAGACAAGGATCCTGATATTACTATCAGAAGCGAGGCCTGTTCTACATATTGAGAGCAAACTCCAATTTTTAAGATGTTGAGTTTCAGAAAATAGTGAAGAAACTATGCGGGTAAACTCGTATTTATGTTAAAGAACGTTTATTACTCTTATATCAGGTAATCATCAAGTTCAACAATAAGGCTTTTTATTTCATCGATCCATGAATCCATAGAACTACCTTCTTCGCTATCGATTACTTTGATCACGTATTGAAGGGCAGCCATTGCTAAGAAGTCCTGTACATCTTTATCAGTGTATCTTTGTTTATATTGAAGAATCTTCTCATTAATCATTTTGGCTGCTCTCCGAATCTTCTCTTCATCCTTCAGATCTATCTTAAGCGGATAGTATCGTTCCGCTATATTCACTTTTATTGAAAGCTTATCCCCCATCTCAATCTTTTATCTGTTCAAAAGAGCAATACATTTATCAATCTCCCGCACAATCCTGTTTATCTTAATTTTGGCATCGTGAGAATCTTCCGGAGAAGATTTTACTGCTTTTGCCAACTTTATGGTATCTAAATTTTTACTTGTTTTATCCAGTTCCTTTTTTTGGTTTGCAATTTCTCCTTTAAGTAAAACATTCTCCTCTTCAAGAAGTTTATTTTTTGATTTAACGTCCTCAATACTCGTTATAATCATTTGTATCTTCTCCCGAAGGGTATTTATTATTTGGTTTTCTTCTTCCACTTTAAATTTTAGCTTTAATTAATACAAATATAATATATTTAATGTTTAAAAATAATCTACTATTTATGA
>JAFGOZ010000523.1 GCA_016926235.1 Bacteroidales bacterium
CCGCTTCCTTCAACAATGTAGTTTACACCGAGTTCCTTGGCTATTTCAGGTGCTGATTTATTTTGATTGCGGTATTGTTCAACAGAGGTACGGGAAATTACCCTGAAGTCTTTTATCAGCTGAAGGTTGTTCAGGGTCTTTTCCATAAGGCCGTTAACAAAAGCACTGTTCTCCTGATCAACACTTTCATTGCGGAATGGCAATACAGCAATGGATTTCTCTAGTTCTTTGATTTGTCTTCCACCACCAATAATGTTAAAAATATACATGTTTACAACAACAATAGCAACAACCAGAGTAAGACCTGAAAGCAATAAAATCAGTCTTTTCTTCGGTTTCTGGATTTGTACATCGGACTTATCAGAGACTTTAATTTCATCTTTAACTTCTGTTGCCTTATGCTTACTAATAGCTTGTGTATCCTTATATTTCAAATACCACTTGATTATAATATCAAGATTAACAAGAACTGGCTTTACCTGTTCAGGATCAAAATCCTTTGGATGAGCACCATAAGCAGACAAGCTGTTCAGGTGATCCATTGAGGTGATAATATTGGAAGTAACTTTTTTCTCCTTTTTGAGTTTATCAATAATACCTTTGAGAGGCTCAGTTCCTCTCTCTCTGTTAAGTTCACACTCGCATAAATCAGTTATCATCACTTCAAGACATCGTCTTGAATAGAGAAGAATCATATTCTCATCATCAGCTTTTATAAGCTTTCCTAACTCTTTTTCCAAATCAGGAAGCTGACCTATGAAGGATTCATAGAGTTTCTCAAGTTCTTTTATTTCTGCTGACCAGATTGGCATGTGCCAGGTATTTGACTGATTCAGGATATTTGTTTGTAAGCTTCTCGTTACTGGTTCCTCGGTCCTTGGTGTTCGTTCCCTTGCACCAGGGATCAATTTCTGGTTGCTATTATTCCACGTACCTCGTACCCCGCACCTCACACCAATTTTATGTAAAGTTAAACTTTTCTGAAACTCAAGTCAATATCTTTTGCATTACCAGCCAATATCTATTAAGGAGGAATTTTCATATCACTCTAAGTTTTAAAAAAGTAGCCCAGATCCATTATTTCTTAGCAAGGGAGTTTCATCCGCTGACACAGATCCTTGAAACGAGGATCATTTCGAACATAGTCGTAAATGGGGATTAACAAATATGGCAGATTTGGATCTCTGAAATTGTAGGACTGTTCCAGCCAGAAAATAGCTTTATCGGCTTCATGGCCTGCGGAATATAATATGGCGATATCAAATGGAGCAAAAAACTGATTTGGATTATCCGTCCACATTTCCTCTAGTCTGTCAGCGATATATAAACACGCTCCCATGAATCCATTTTCCAAATATTCCTGTTCTAGAAGTTTTAATGCTTCCGGAATTATCATACTCCAAAATGATTTCAATGTTTCAAAGGCTTCCTCAGTTCTCCCAACCATATAGTAAGGATGCCACAAATTAGTCATTGCAAAAGGATATCCCGGTTCAAGACTTAAAGCCGCATTAAATGCTTTGATAGATTCCTCATACTGTCTGGCCATATAAAGGTCTACTGCATTAAATGTAATGATAAAAGGATTCATTGGATCAAGGTTGAGAGCTATGTCAATCTGTTCCAATGCTTCTTCAGGTCTTCCAAGAATATTTAAAAGATGAGAATACATTGCATGGCCCACAGCATTATTGGGATTGAGTGAAATGGATTTCTTAAAAGCTGATTCACCGCCTGCCCAGTCGAACATTTTCCAGACCTTTTTACCTGCTAGAGAATAATGAACATCTGCATTGTTGCTGTCTAAAGCATAAGCTCTCATAAGAGGCTCCATCGATTTAGAATTCCCTTCAGCAGGGGTGACTAATCCCCATTGCTGACGGTAACCCCAGACAGCGCTGACTCCTGTATAAGCAAGAACATAATCAGGATCTATCTCTTTTGCCATTTCAAAATATTTTAAAGCTGAATCAAGAGCATCAGGAGTGAATTTATTAAGATAGAACTGACCTTTCAAATATGCCTCATATGCTTCCAGATTATCTGTAGGTAGCTTTTCAATCAGGCGTTTCTCCTGAGGACTTATGGTTGCATTTAATTCAGAGGCAATGCTTTGGGTAACGAGGCTCTGAATATTGAAGAATGCACCAGCACTTTCCAGTTTCTGGCGAAATGATTTGCCCATTAAATGCCTTTCCCTTCCTTTTCGTATCTCAATCAACTGTACTCTTAGTATTAAGGAATCTCCACTCTTCTGACCACTTCCTTCCACTATATAATTTACGTGTCTTTCCCTTGCTATTTCTGGAAGTGATTTTACCGTATTTCTGTATTGCTCAACTGAAGTCCTTGAAATAGGTGTAAGTTCTTTGATTGCCTGGAGCCTGTTTAATATTTCCTCCATAACACCGTTCATAATAATTGCTGTTGCAGAATCACGGCTGTCATTTCGAAAAGGCAAAACAGCGATGGACTTTCCCATATTTCTGCCGAGAATATTAAATTTTGTTACAACTAAAACAGCAGCAAGAATTAAAAGGAAGCTGAAAGAATAGATTAAGATCTTTTGGAGTTTATTCCATGGCTTTCTTGTTTTCAATATTAGTGGTTTCTGCAACTCTTTTGGAGTATCTGATGTGATTAGACCTTGGTTTTGAGATTCTTTATATTTAAGATACCACTTTAAAACTACACTAAGATTACTCAATACAGGTTTTACCTGTTCAGGGTCAAAATCTTTTGGATGAGTACCATAAGTTGACAACTCATTCAGACCGTACATTGAAGATGCTATATGAGTAGGGATCTTCTTCTCCTTATTCATCTTATCAATGATCCCTTTCAAAGGTTCTGTTCCTCTCTCTCTGTTCAGCTCACACTTGCATAGATCAGTTATGATGACCTCAAGGCATCTTCTTGAATAGAGTAGAACAACATTCGCATCTTTAGTTTTTAACAGCTGCCCTAATTCCCTTTCCAATTCAGATAGCTGACCTCTGAAAGATTCATAAAGCTTCTCAAGTTCTTTTATTTCCGCAGACCAGATTTGCATTTGTCAGGTATTTGACTGATTCAGGATATTAGTTTGTATGTTTCTCGTTACTGGTTCCTCGGCCCTTGGTGTTCGTTCCCTTGCACCAGGGATCAATTTCTGGTTGCTATTATTCCACTTACCTCATACCCCACACCTCACACCAATTTTATATAAAGTTAAACTTTTCTGAAACTCAAGTCAATTATTTTTGGTGTCACTGGTGAAACGCCATAAGCAAGGAAATTGAAGATTTAGTTATAATATTATATCTGAAGGATGATCTTTTGATTGAAAAGGGCCTAAGAGTGGGTTTGGTGTTATAAACTTATGTAATCAATTGTCGCATTTTTTAAATAATTGATCAGATCCTCATAAAATCGGTCTGTGAGATATAAATACCTGACGTGTCCTTGAGGTATGCTGAATTAAGCCACTTTTGTGCCTTGGTGATGCTTTAACCTTAACTCAGGGTGAGATCGTTGAAAAAGGAGGGGTTTTGGCATTAGCTATAATGGTAATATCTGAATGTTTCATGATAAGAAGATTTAGTTATGGATTAAAAAAAAAGATCAACAGAAGGGATTCATACCTAAATGTTGATCTTTATACAATTAACAGAAACGATGCTGTTATTGGCTAAAACATGTTTAAATAGAATATTTGATGTTCAAAAAGTGTGACAAACCCAATAATTATACCGTCCGTGTTATGGGCCAGGCCTTTTTTATTTGTCTATTTAACAGGAAATTGTCACGGTATGCGATTTTTTTTTTCTTGTTAGTCCTGATGCAGAAATTTTATTGCGTCGGCGCGAGGAGAAAAATTTTAAAATTCTTTGTGAGCATTTTGGTGTAAGCTCTTTTGCAATTTTAGATTTGTGGATCAGCCTGTGCGAATTGCAAAAGTGCTTGGCATCCACCTTTATGCTTATAAATCCAGCGGCAGATAGGCGCCCCTCTTGAAGTATCATGTGCGAATTTTTTTGCCCGTAATCGTTCCTCCAGTTTTGCATGCTCCAACCTTGAGCTTAATTCAATTACACAATCTACGTCTAACGTGGGCCTAATATCTGAAGAGGCTGGATCATCTGCGTATAATTCTGCTACTGCTCCACCAATAAATACTACCTCTTCCTTAAGTTCTTCCAAACCATCTGCAACAGTTTGCAGTATCACAATATTCGTACTAGACATTTTTTAGTCTTTTATCCAATTCATCAATGGCTATTTTTATTTCCCGCATCCGGCCAATTCTTAAGGTATCTAATATTGCGAGTAACTCATAAAACAATATATCATCTTGGACAACCATCGGAATAGTGTAATACAACGGCTCAATTGACTGACCTCTTAGAATGCCTTTTGAATAGGGCCAGACATAATTTTCAGATCCTTGGGATATGAGTTCTTTTATGGGATTTGCAGAATGTGCTGTCGGTATCCCTCTAACTATAGCACCTGGCTCAGCAGGAAACACATACTTCAATCCATATATTAGAAATTCTTTAAATGAATTTATATAAATCTTCCGTTTGTCGCCATCAATTAAACGTGCGATTTTACATCTGTTTAACGCTTCAGAGACCTCAGATTGGCTTATTTTCAGCGAATTGGCAATATCAAGATTCAACCATTCAGGGTTCTTCATTGAAATTATCTTCAATAATACAAGGATGTCCTGAGGCCGCATTCCACTATGCTTTTTCATGTCAACAATATTTATCGATTCGCGATTCGCGAATTGCAAATATATAAAAGATTCTCAGAATTGTTAGCATTTTAAGGAGTTTTATGTTCAAACACTTACTTCTTTAGTTAGCTTTTTGTAATACCGGTTCCTTTGTTTGAACATTTTTTCAAAGTAATCAATCTTTGAGTCACGATAATCAAAAATTACAGGAGGATTTCCGGAATGTTGAATGCGACCAATGTACTGAATCAATTTTCCTTCAAAAGCAAACGGATACGCAATTATAAGACACTCAAGGTTATTTAAATCAATTCCTTCGCCAAAATATTGTCCGGTCGAAATCACTATTTTAAAATGACCTTGTTTCAGCTGTTCAATTTTACTTTTTCTACTACTTTCGGAATCTTCACCATGAATTGTAATAGTCTCATATCTATCTTTGAGGTAAAGATTAAGTATATCCACATGCGCCTTCCGCTCGGTCAGAATCAGGAATGTTTTAAACCTGTCTGAATTCTTATCAATATCGTCTAATATAAGGGAATTCCGGTTAGTGTCATGAATCAGAATTCTTGAAATGGTCTCATATTTATCAATCTTATAATCAAATGGCGCAAATAACTTTGTCTCTTTAATATTTACCTCGACCTTTGTTTTCTTCTGCCTTATCTGGTCAATCTGCCCGGCATTGTACAATATGTTTCCTATGTAGACATAAATCAGTTTTTCATCATTGTTTTTACGTTTAGGCGTGGCTGTAAGTCCGTACAGATAGTATGAGTTGAAATTGACGATTGCTTCTCTGAATGATTTTGCCGGAATATGATGACATTCATCCACAATGATTGTCCCAAAGTTGGATGTAATATTTTCAGT
The DNA here is from genome assembly GCA_016926235.1 of Bacteroidales bacterium. Next base: position 5,600 of record JAFGOZ010000523.1, read on the forward strand.
TTCTTCGCTTCTTGAAAGAGATTGAATCATGGCAACAGTAATTTGCCTCCCGATCTTAAACTTTTGATTAGCAATTTGCCCGATCTCTTTCTTCGGAATTTTTAAAAAGCTTTGAATCCTGTCTATCCATTGATCGAAAAGTTGCTTTCTATGTACAATGATTAGTGCGGGTTGTCTCTTTTGAGCAATCAATTCAAGTCCGATTATTGTTTTGCCTGATCCTGGCGGCGAAACAATAACGCCAAAGTCTTTATCAAGAGTTTTTTCAATTGCACTCTCCTGCTCAGGTCTCAATTCTATTTCCGAGTCAAAATCAATAGGTTTCAGTTTTTTTCTGTTGTCGACTATTTTAAAAGACAGGTCCTCTTTTTTGCAAAATGTAATCAGATTTGCTACAAACCCTCTTGGTAAAATCACGCCGTCAGGAGTTTCTTCAATCAGCCTGAAGTATTTTTCAGTATCAAATGTTGATTTCCCTAGATTCTTTTTAATTAGAAAATCTGAATTAAGAAAATTTAAATTCTCTCTTATAAATTCAATCAGCTTCATATTAAGGTGAAGTCGTTTTAGATATATCTGACCATCAACCTGGATATCAATTACTGATCGAGACGTAACATCAAAACTCGATTTGAAGAAATCTTCAACCTTCTCATTAAAAATTTCCTCATAAACAGATTTGAAACTGTCACTGGTCAGCTTGTGAAAACTTTTTATTGCTTCAAGTTGATTATTATATGGTTGCAAATCCTCCGGATTCAGGAATGCAGAATTGAGATCCAATAGAGCTTTCCCGTTAAGAGGGAGTGCAATAAGGTTTCCCATTCCTTTTCCTGAATGAAAATCCTGATTCGGAAATAGTCTGTCAAAGCTTGGTTCCTTATCAAATGGAGAGATTATGGTCGCTTCCCTGAGTAATTCGTACATCAGTTTTCTGGTCTTCTCTGCCGGGAGATTTTCTTCAAAGAAGATCCATAGATGCCCTCCGCTTCCCGATCGGGAACGCTCAATATACGATTGTATTTTATGCTTTAGACAAACCGAGTATAATTTAAGAATTGATTCTTTCCAGTTACTATCATCAAAGTCGGCTGCAATAAAAAATGAGGTGTTGTCTTCGAGAAGCGGGTATATGCCAATGGTTTCAAGACCCTGTAAATGCCGAATCAATACTTCATCAGTTAATGGTTGATACTCCTTTTTTGAATAGTCTTTAAAACTTCCACCGGTCAATTTATGTTTGCGGTAATCTGTCCAGTCAACTTTATAAGCAGGCATATAACCTGATTTACCTTCTTTTTCCCATCGGATAGCATATATTTCTTGTCTCCCATGAAAAAGTGATTTAAAAAAATCAAGTATGTCTTTTGAGATAGTCATTGTAAACCCTTAGAAATCAGACTTTATAGTTATTTCTTTGTTCTATACTTTGGCCTATTCCTTCTCCAAATATCTTCAATATCGAGTTTTGGAATTTCTTTCTTTAGAGTATCCAACGCAAGTGGACTATATCTTTTATGAGTTTGACTGCTTAATTTTATTGCTTTGAAAGCGTCTTTATCATCCTGTATTTTTAACTCTTTGATTACAGCCAATAATTTGTTTTGTCCAACTTTGGTTTTATTGCAAAGATCAGTTAAAGTAAGATTATAATAGTCAAGTTCATTTACTCTCTTAATAGCAACAACCGCAGCTCCAGGAGTACCTTCTGGAATAGGAGTGAATGGAATACCTTCTTCGGTTTTTGTAATTCTTAAGTCAAATGATATCCCATGTCCTTCTGATGTTAAGTTAATCGTTGATGTTCCTGGGAAAATCTGAATCCATGTTAATCCTTGTGTTAATTTTGATGCTATTCTTTTTAATTCAGCATCTGATGGCTGAGTTTCAATACCCTGAATAGAGTTTTCCATTATAGCTAAAGCCCTCAATTTTTCAAGTGCTTCAAGTTTTCTCCTGCTAGTTGGTATTAGTAATTTTCTTATTTCTTCAACTTCATGATTAAACAAAGCCGCCATATCCATAGGTGGTGTGGTCGAAAGTGGTAATACTCGTGTTGGCAATTCAACTTTTAAGTCTATTCCGAAAACACGATTTGTGATATCCCTAAATAAAGTAAGTCCTGCTTGAGCCTGAATATAAAAGAGTTGTTCAGAAATCTCTAATGTATAATGCTGAGCTGCATCTCTAAATCCATTTATGGTCTGAAGAGTCAATACATCTTCTTCATTTAAGAATTTAATTTGAGCATCACTAAAAGCTTTACGAATGCATCCACCGAAGCCGATTGTCTCTTTTGCCCTCTTTTCCTTAATTTTCCCTCCTTTATGAAGAATAGCTGCTTTTAGCAACATTTCAAATGAATGATCCAGAAATATTAGCACCCCATGGGTTCTGCCACAATTATATGGTCTATTGAACAATTCAATGCTCAGAGTCAAAGAATCAATAGCTTTATTATAAAGATGTTTAGCTTCTTTTTTCATTGATTTACTGATTAAAGAAGAGGGCTATTCTCATTTAATGAGTCTATTAAATTCTTATAACTCTTGAGATTTCTCCTGATCATATTATAGTGAGATTGTCGTACTATGGTGTTAAATACAATATTAAAATCTCGCTCTCTACTAATTCACAGCCACGTCAGTCACAATAGCCATATCCAATCTATAAAATTTCAACTCATGTCTATCAATGCTACTGCCTGACTTTCAACTATCACAAATTCTGTTCAAGTTATGCAATATTGACGAGAAAGGGAGGTGAAAATTTACGAAATGATTCTGTGAAAAATATCATTATTAAAATGGTGTCTTATTTTCTGTAAAATTACCTTGTATAAACAGGTTCTTTTAATACAGAATGCTGCAAACAAATGCAAAATAGACAAGGAGTTATAGGAATTAGTGACACCTATTCAGGTTTTCAGACAGAGGTGTCGATTAAGTGTCCTTCTCTAGGAGTTCTGACGTATATTATGAGTACCTGGGAAAAAAGAAACCGCCTGTAATCCTTAATTATAAGCGGCCACAAAATATGAGATAGATTTTTGTAGTCCATAGGGGAATCGAACCCCTGTTACCAGGATGAAAACCTGACGTCCTAACCACTAGACGAATGGACCAGTTAAAGAA
>JAFGOZ010000524.1 GCA_016926235.1 Bacteroidales bacterium
ATGATTATAAGCGAAAATCATCCGCTCAGGTAAAAGCTTCGTGGATGTTCCATCTGACCATTAAAAATAAATTATAAACAGATGAAATATAATTGTTCTGATATTAAACCTCCACTCATTGGTTCCCGCAAAGAACGTAAAGCTGCCTATGCTTGCACACCGGCAATCAAACATAACGCAAAAAACGCAAAGCCTCCTGGCAGAAAAGCGTTAAAAGCACTTACAGGGCTTAATATTAATAACCCCGGGCAACGCCCCGGGATTAGATTACCCCTGATAAAACCGCGCCATCTGCAGACCAAAATCCGGGTAATATTTTTACATGGCGCGGAATTGATACTACAGCCAATTGGAGCTTCCTTAGATTTTCAGGCAGATATTATTTTTCACCCAATAATCCCAAATTAACCCATGCCCTACCCCTGGAACCATAGCAGAAGATTTAACAGTTATACCCAATACATGCGTGGGTTATTCGGCGACCGGGTACAAAAGCTCACCCTCGATGCAGGCTTTACATGCCCAAATCGTGATGGAACAGTGAGTACAGGAGGATGCACATATTGCAATAATGATGCCTTTAATCCTTCCTATTGTGTTCCTGAAAAGTCGATTACCCAGCAAATAATGGAAGGAATACTTTTTCATGAAAAACGATACCGGGAAGCCAATCAATACATGGCATACTTCCAGGCATACTCAAACACGTATGCCCCTTTAGAAACACTCAAATCAAAATATGAGGAGGCTCTGTCACAACAAGGAGTTATCGGTCTTGCTATTGGCACACGACCCGACTGCATTGACGAAGAAAAACTGGAATATCTCCGTGAATTATCCAAAACCTACTACATAATTGTAGAGTATGGCATAGAATCATGCTATAACAAAACACTGGAGTTGATAAACCGTGGCCATACTTTTGAAAAAGCAGCCGAAGTCATTGAGATGACTGCTTCATATAATATAAAAACCGGTGCTCATTTAATCCTTGGCCTTCCGGAAGAAACAAGGGAAATGATGCTTGAAGAGGCAAAAATACTATCATCCCTCCCTCTTAATAATCTGAAACTTCATCAATTGCAAATTGTAAAAGGCACAAAAATGGAAGCTGATTATAAAGACCACCCTGATCATTTTCATTTTTTTTCGATAGATGAATATATTGAGCTGGTTGTAGACTTTGCCGAATTGCTAAATCCTGATATAGTATTGGAACGCATCGCAGGAGAAACGGTAATAACACATCTTACCGGCCCAAGCTGGGAAAACTTAAGATATTACCAGGTTTTAGCTGCATTCGAAAACAGGATGAAAGCCAGGGATACCTGGCAGGGAAAATTATGGAAGGAATGATATATTGATTTTTTGTAAATTTTAAAGAATGACTGAATATATGTGGCTAAAGCCAAAATCCAGGAAAAATTATTGCCGTAGGCTTAAGCCAACGGCAATAAATAAAACTTTTCTTTGGACTTTAGCCCCATAACTATATAAACATAATGAAACCATTTTTAGCAGAAGTTTCTGAACATATTTACAAAACCCATGCAAACATCCTGGAGGATTGCCTGCTGGTATTTCCTAACCGGAGAGCCGCCATATTCCTTACACAGTACCTGGGAAAAATACTTGAAAAACCGATATGGATGCCCAGGATGACAACTATTAACGAATTTATCACCGAGACCGGGAATATGCAGGTGGCAGATGATCTGTTGTTAAACTTCGATTTGCACAAGATATACAATAAAGTAAAAAAGTCGAATGAAAGCTTTGATGAATTCTACTCATGGGGAGAAATACTGCTAAGTGACTTTGATGACATTGATAAATACCTTATTAATCCCCATGACCTGTTTCAAAATCTGGCTTCATTAAAGGAAATTGAAAATAAATTCGACTTTCTAACAGAAGAACAGATTAAAATCATTACAACATTCTGGAAGAGCTTTGATCCTGAAAAGTACTCAAACCAGCAAAAAGATTTTATTGAAATTTGGGAAGTACTGGAACAAATCTATATAGAATTTAATATCCTGTTAAATGAAAAGCACCTTGCCTATGAAGGGATGGTATTTCGTAAGGTGGCTGAAAAAATTAAAAGTGGTAATCACCTGGGAATTCCCTACAAAAAAGTATTCTTTGTAGGATTTAATGCCCTCAACAAATGTGAAGACATAATCTTTCATTACCTCAAGAAGGAAGGATTAGCTGAATTTTACTGGGACTACGACCAATACTATCTGACAAATGAATACCATGAAGCCGGAACATTCATTAGAGAGAACATAAAAAAATATCCTTCTCCCCTCTCCCCTGATCTGTTTATTAATTTAACCGGAGATAAAAATATTGAGGTAATATCCTGTGCGTCCCATACAGGGATGGTAAAATCAGCAGGGAATATCCTTGTAGAAATTTCCCAAAATAATCCAAAAAAGGATTATATAAGCACAGCTATCGTCCTGGCTGATGAATCCATGCTTATTCCTGCATTACACGCAATACCTGATGCAATAGACAAGGTAAACATTACTATGGGATTCCCTTTTGCTCAATCGCCTGTATATGGATTTCTTGAAATGCTTTTCAATTTGCAAAAGACTATGCGGATAGTCAGGGGTGAACAGTGCTTTTACCACCAACATGTAATCGAAGTCATTGATCATCAACTCATCCATGAAAAAACAACAAGAAGCAGGGAAATTAAGAATAGTATAATCCAAAACAACCGGATATATATCCCTGCCAAAGAATTTCAAAATGATAGTATTCTGAATAAAATATTCATTCCTATGGATAAAACCCCTGAAATGGGCCGATATCTGCTTGAGATAACTTTGCTATTACTTGAAAATACGCTCGAAGAAAACACAAACAATCAATTAATGCATGAATTCCTGTATTTTCTTTATACAGGCATTAACCGCCTCGATGAGATAATACGCGACCAAAACACTGAACTAAGTAAAGAAACCTATATACGCATATTACGCCAGATTGTTAAAAGTATTAAAATTCCTTTTACCGGCGAACCCCTGGCAGGACTGCAGATAATGGGTATCCTGGAAACCCGTGCACTGGATTTTGAAAACCTGATCATGCTGTCTGTTAATGAAGGGATAATTCCTAAAGCTTCGCAAACCCCGTCATTTATCCCACATAACCTCCGTAAGGCATTTGGCCTGACTGCACTTGACCACCAGGATTCCATTTATGCATTTCATTTTTACAGGTTGCTGCAACGGGCAAAAAATGTTACACTGCTATACAATTCGAGCGCCGAAGGAGTAAAAAGCGGGGAAATGAGCCGCTTCATCTACCAGTTAAAATATGAACCGGCCTTTAAAATAAATGAAAGCACCATTACCTACAATCTGGTAATAAATCCTAATCCTCCGATAGTAATTGAAAAGAATAAAGAAATCATGGAGGTTTTAAATCAATACACTGAATTAAGCCAGGGAAAAAAATATCTTTCTCCAAGTGCCATCAACACCTTTCTTGACTGTTCACTGAAATTCTACTTTAACTATATTGCCGGTCTTGAAGAGGCCGAAACAATTACTGAAGAAGTGGATGCCCCGGTGTTTGGAAATATTTTTCACAGACTGGCCAATCTGGTGTATAAATCATTTAATAATAAACTTATATATAAAGATGACCTGATATCTCTGGGCAAAGACAAAGAAAAGATAAACCAACTGATCCTTCAGGCATATTCCGACGAATATTTTAAAATACCGGTAACTGATGAACAGGAACTGGCAGGGAGAAACATATTAATTAAAGAGGTCTTGGCAAAATATATACACCAGTTATTACAAATTGACACTAACTATACTCCTTTGGAAATAGTTGCCATGGAAGACTCTTACACTATGAACCTGCCGGTTAATGTAAACAATAATACAATCAATATACAACTTGGTGGAAAAATAGACCGTGTGGATAAAGTAAATGGCATTACCCGTATAATAGACTATAAAACTGGAAATGATAAACGATCTTTTAAACAACTGGCCGACCTGTTTCATTATGGTGATAAAAACCGCAACAAAGCTGCTTTTCAGCTCGGGCTTTACAGCCTCCTTTACCAGGCCAAAACTGGAGACAATTCTCCCTTACAACCCGGTCTCTACCTGGTAAAGAAATTTTTTGAAGATAATTTTGATTACCGGATAACGCAAGACAAAGAACCGATTGAGGATTTTAATAATCTGAAAGAAGAATTTATCCAGCATCTAACCGAAATACTTGTCCATCTCTTCAATCCTCATACAGATTTCAAGCAGACCGAAGAAGTGAAATTTTGCGAATATTGTGCATATAGTGGAATTTGCGGGAGATAGAAAAATAATAGATAACTATATAATTTGGCAAATATTAAAAACAAATGAAATAAAAAAACTTATGGGAAATACGCAAGACAACTCAAATGAAGCATTTAGAAATTTTGTAGAAAAATATCTAGAAAAAATCCTTCTGTTTCGAAAAGCATCAGTGCTTATTCTTTTAATTGGTGTTTTATTAAATATTTTAGAGCAATCTATTTCAAAACCTATTCTTATAATTGGATCAATAAGTACAGCAATTATCTACTATTTACTAGTATATAAGAAACATGAAAAGCATGTTATAGAGTCCACAAATATATTGAATTCTGAAGGTTTTATTGATTTCATACGAAGACTTCAAAAGCTATCAATTAGTGCATCAGCTGCGGCTATGTTAGGTTTGGTTATAAATTTTAAGAATCACAATCCTATGTTGATATGCGGTGGTATTACATTAATAATAGTGCTTATTCTAAGTCTGATTATTCCTTTGAAAGAAAGATATTCAATATATAATAGTACCTTTTATATTGAAATCATCGTTAGCTTAATATTCTTAATCTATTTAGGAATGGTTGAATATCATATTATGCCGTGATAACAATTATAACATTTAAATCTAACCTAACTAAAATAATATTTACTCCCCAAAAAAAACTTTGCCCGACAAGATAAATTTCTATATTTTCGTTAATTAGGTAAATAAAGGTATTTATGCGTAAAAAATGAAATTTATGATGAAAGTAAAAACACACCAATATTACTAGCTCCAGTGGAGTGTAACATTTATAAATTGTGTCAATTATATATTGAGTCCCGGAGGGACGGTAACCTTTGTAGATAAAAGCGCCGCGATATTTCAAGCTCCAGGGGAGCGTAACAACAGTTCTTATTCAATCCATTTGAATAAATAATCAGGGTTGTATCCAATTTCAAATTCTTTCAGAAAATCCAGGTATTCCTCACGAAACGACATTGCCCTATGATGTTGGCGTTGGTTGAGGATATATTTAACAACATTATCTAACTGGGATTTCGAATATGAAAATGCACCATATCCTTCCTGCCATGAAAACTTGAATTTTATTAATCTTTCATTATTAATAAAATGCGTTGTGCTGGTTTTTATCTCTTTCACCAAATCAGAGAGGGCTATTGCAGGGTTCTGCCCAATCAGGATATGTATATGATCTGGCATGCAATAAATTGCGAGTGGTTTACTTTTCTGATTACTTATGCAACCACACATATATTTTTCAATTCGCACCCTGATTGATTCATGGATCATATTCTCCCTGCTTTGTACTGCAAATACAAGTTGGGTTAACAATTGTGTGTAGGTATTGGCCATTTTAATCTTGATTAATTTAAAAACACATAAATATAATCAATTAATGTAACGCTCCTAACGGAGCTTAACCAACCATAATACTATTTTCCTACAAAGGTTACCGTCCCTCCGGGACTGACTTAACAAGGATTCCTTTTTGAGAAGAAATAATGATAATTATTTATTAAGCGTTTCATCTTTTTTTGATGTGTTTGCCCTGTGAAAGGCTTCAGAGACCTGTCAGGTGTTCATTTAAATAAAAAATTAACCTTCCCTCAAAAAAAAACGTGCCCAATAAAATAAATTTCTATATTTTCGTTAATAGATAAATAAAGGTATTTATGCGTAAAAAAAAGAAATTGAAAATGAAAGATAAAGGAACAGGATAATATCCTTAAGGAATAGAAGAATGGCTTTAAGGAACGAAAGAATGCCCTTAAGGAATAACAAAACCTCCTTAAGGAACAGGTAACGTGCAATAAGGAACCCACAACGCCTCAAAAGGAACAGGAAAACAGCCATAAGGAACACGCGAATGCCAATAAGGAACAGGCAACAATCCGTAAGGAACTTGCACTATATTGTTATTTATTAATTAAAACTATTTTTATTATGGCAACAAAAAGATCAAAATCAGAAGCAGCTACTTTGGAACGGTACAGGGTTTCATTAGACAATGCAGAAGCACACAATGAAATTAAGACCGCATTGGACGAATTGGGTATGGATTCCGATGAAATCAAAAAAGGGAAAAACCTGTTTAACACAACACGAAAAGCTTATGATGACAACAAACTGGAAGATAATGAAACATCAGAAGCTTACAAGGCCTACTCTGATAAAAAGGAACGGCTGGCTGAAATCTACAATATGCACCGCAAAAAAGCCAAGGTGATATTCCGTAAAGACCCTGTTACCCTTGAAAAACTGGATATCGATGGCAGCATTCCCGAATCCCATATAAAATGGATCGAAATGGTAAAAAAATTCTACTCAGTGGTACTGGCCGATTCTGATATACAATCAAAGCTGACCCGGTTAAAAATCTCTGTAAACGATCTGAAAAACGCTCAGAAATTAATTAACGAGGTTGAGACAACCCGTTCAGCTTACCTGAAAGAAAAAGGGGAATCGCAGGAAGCTACGCAAATTAAAGACAAAGCCTTTGCCCTCCTTGACGACTGGATGAGCGAATTTTATGCCATTGCCCGTATTGGCCTCGAAGACAAACCTCAATTACTCGAGGTGCTCGGCATAATTGTAAGAAACTAATTTGTACTTTTCAATAACTTGCATCAGGGGCATATTGAATTTGATATTGCCCCTTTTGTCTTAATTTTTCAAAATCGTAAATAAATTTTTGAAATATTCCTCTCACATATCCATTAAATCAAAAATTTATTTATATTTATAACCACCAATCAAACCACCCATTGCTTTAAGTGTTTAATTCTGCGAGAATTAAACACAAAAGGTTTTTATCATTACTAATTTTTACTTTCATACTATGAATATGATTGTATTATATAAACCCCGACAATGAACCAAACGCATCACTCTATAAAAGAAAAATCCCTTTCCAAAACGTTTTTCCAACAAAACAGCCACCAATTAACCAATAATCAATATATCCTCAAATCAAATTTTAACCTAAAACCTAACCAAAATGAAAAAAACCCTTCAATTTCTGGCGATAATATTATCGCTATTGGGAACCACTGTGTTCTTATCTGAATCCCTGCTTGCCCAAAGGCAAATGGAAAACCTCGACAGAGGTACTTTAGCTGTACGTACCAGTACCAGTCAGGTCCTTGTAACCTGGAGGATCTTGGGTACCGAATTTGCAAACGGTACAACCTATAATCTTTACCGGGGATCTACTTTAATTGCGTCCAACCTTACGGTGTCAAATTATGCGGACAACACCAGTTCTAACAGTACCTATAGTGTTGCGGCTGTAATAAACGGCAGCGAACAGGCAAAATCTGCAGCAGTGAGCGTTTGGAGTAATTTTTATAATACGATATCCATCTCACCTCCTTCCGGGGGCACCACACCAGATGGCGTTTCGTATACCTATACCGCAAATGATTGTAGCGTAGGCGACCTTGATGGAGACGGGGAATATGAAATTATCCTGAAATGGGACCCCACTAATTCAAAAGACAACTCCCAAAGCGGATACACAGGAAATGTATATCTTGATGGTATAAAAATGAACGGCACCAGGCTATGGAGAATAAACCTTGGAATAAATATCCGTGCCGGTGCACATTACACCCAATTTATGGTGTATGATCTTGACGGAGACGGAAAAGCTGAAGTAGCTTGTAAAACAGCTCCCGGTACTCGATCAGGAACAAATAGCTACCTGAGTTCGGGACCAGCAGCAAGTGATAATGATGCATCCGACTATCGCAACTCATCAGGATATATTCTTAGCGGCCCTGAGTATCTGACCATTTTTAATGGGCAAACCGGTGCCGAATTGGTAACAACAAACTATCTGCCTGCCCGTGGTACCGTCTCCGACTGGGGTGACAGCTATGGAAACCGTGTAGACCGTTTCCTTGCCTGCATTGCCTATCTTGATGGCTCAAGGCCAAGCCTTGTAATGTGCCGCGGCTATTACACGAGATCAGTATTGGTTGCATGGGATTATAGAAATGGAAGCCTGACCCAGCGCTGGACATTTGACACGAATAATGGCTATAGCTCCTATGCCGGTCAGGGCAACCATAACCTGAGTGTTGGGGATATTGACGGCGACGGATATGATGAGATTGTATACGGGGCTATGTGCGTTGACCATAATGGTGCCGGAAAATGGAACACTGGCTATGGTCACGGCGATGCTATGCACCTGAGTGATATAAATCCGAACATCTCAGGATTGGAGGTTTGGGGTATACATGAGGGTACTTCTACACCCGGATCAGCATTGCTAAGTGCCAGCAATGGCGCTACTCTTTGGAAAACTGCCAATGCAGATGTTGGAAGAGGCTGCTCTGGCGATTTAACTGCCAGCACTGCCGGCATGGAAGTATGGGGTGGAACATCCGACCTGCGTTCATGTACCAACTCCAGTGCAGGATCAACTCCTTCATCTTGTAACTTTGTAGTTTGGTGGGATGGCGATGAATTAAGAGAAGTTTTGGACGGAGATGTATTGGATAAATATAATGTTGGCAGGTTAGTTACTTTGTACAACTATCAATCTGCCACTTATTGCAACGGAACGAAAAAAACACCAAATCTCCAGGCTGATATCCTCGGTGACTGGAGAGAAGAAGTTATTTTGCATTCAAGTGATAATACTAAACTTATTATTTTCTCTGCCACTACTACAACAAGCCGCAGAATGTATACCCTAATGCACGATAAAATGTACCGTTTGGGTATAGCATGGCAAAATGTGGCTTATAATCAACCACCACATTTAAGCTTCTTCTTTGGCAGTGGTATGAGCACCCCTCCAACACCTAATATCACACTAGTTGGCGGAGGAAATACATGTACTCCAACAGCTATAACCCCATACCTACAGGTTGATGGAGGTAGCTGGCAACAGGCATCAAGTGTAACTATTTCCAGCGGTTCAACGGTAAAATTTGGTCCTCAGCCAGCAAGCGGTGGTTCATGGCTATGGAGTACCGGTGCTACAACACGCGAAATCACGATTAGTAATATCACGAGTTCTTCAAGTTATACCGTTACTTATACCAACGATTGTGGAGCAAAAAGTACACAAACATTTACAGTAACTGTGAGTGGGGGAACAACAGGTACCACAATAACCATTCAGGAAAACGCAACCGGTTTCTGTGGGGTCGATGGTACGGTGGATAATAACAACAGTGGTTTTACTGGTGATGGCTTTGCCAATACTGCTAATGCAAGTGGAAACGGTGTGGATTATAAAGTTAATTTCTCATCAAGCGGTACCTATACTTTCACATTCAGGTATGCAAGTACGTCAGACAGACCCGGCCGATTAATTATTAACGGTTCCACTGCTGTTTCATCCATTAGCTTCCCGTCAACAGGAAGCTGGACAACCTGGACAACTGTATCTGCAAATGCCACTGTTAGTGCCGGCACTTATGATGTTCGTCTTGAGGCAACTGGCACAAGTGGATTAGGAAATATTGATTATATGCAGGTAACAGGAACTACACCTTCAGCTGCTAATTGCAATTCAACCCCAGTAACGTATAGCTTAACAACGAATATAAGTGGTTCCGGTACAGTAAACCCTTCAAGCGGCACGTATGAAAGCGGTACGGTTGTCTCTGTTACTGCAACACCATCATCAGGTTACCAATTCTCAGGATGGAGTGGTGATGCAAGTGGCACATCCAACCCGTTAAGCCTCACGATGAATAGTAATAAGAATATTACTGCCACCTTTACGCAAACCACAGCAGCAGCAACACTTGTTAAACATGGAACAGGTTCGGCTTACCAAACTATTACGCTTGGTGAATCTATTGTTTCATTTTATTACAGCTGGACAGATGCTACAACAGTTACTGTAAGCGGAATGCCTTCAGGGATTACAACCGCAATAGATAATTCTGCGAAAACCGTAACATTTAGCGGAACACCCACACAAACAGGTACTTTCAACTTTACTGTTACCACAGTAGGAGGAAATCCAAATGCTTCAGCATCCGGTACAATTACTGTAAATGCTAGTATTATCACCCTTACTATACAGGAAAATGAAACAGGATTCTGTAGCGTGGATGGAACAATTGACAACAACAACTCGGGTTATACCGGAGATGGTTTTGCCAATACAACAAATGCCACTGGTAATGGCATATCATGGACTGTTAACATCCCTTCAGCAGGAAGTTACAACCTGGTATGGCAATATGCTAACGGCGGTACAACTGACAGAACCGCCCAACTCATGGTGGATGGTTCAACAGTTGTTTCAAGTGTGAGTTTCCCGACCACCGGATCATGGACTACCTGGACTTCAACATCAGGAACAAGTGTCAGCTTATCCGCAGGGAACAGGGTTATTCGTTTACAGGCGACTCAATCAGGTGGATTGGCAAATATTGATTACATGAGTATAACCGGTGTAAGTCCAACAGGTGTAAGTTGTACCGGGGTTAAGAGTGCTACAGTAAATAATGAATCACTTGATATAAATGATACAGATTTTAAAGTAGCTTTCTACCCTAACCCTGTGAAGAACGAACTGAATATTAGTATCAATGATAATATTGACAGAACAGCTCATTTACAGATTTATAACAATGTTGGCATTATGATCATGTCGAAGGAAATTGCAGGCAATATAGTGACTATTGACATGAGTAATATCCCTTCAGGTACATACATTGCCAAAATTAGTACATCTCAGAAAGTAATTACAAAAATGTTCTTCAGGGAATAATTCTGGATAACATATGAAATGAAAGGCTGTCGATTATTTGACAGCCTTTTCTATTTATTAATTTCGAAGTATCAGAAATAACCTAAATAAAGAACCAGTCCGAAAAAGTAATACACGATGGTTTGCAATGTAGAAACAAACAATCTGATCATCCAAATATTATTTTAGATGTAAGAGGCCGGGGCCTGATGATAGGTATTGAATTTGATGCAAAAATTGATTTAGTGAAAATACCAGAACAACTTTTAAAAGAAGGAATAATAACAGGTTATAAGGAAAACGTACTCCGATTTATGCCCCCATTAATAATTGAAAAAGAAGAAATTGATAAACTAATAATTATTCTTGGTGATTTATTAAAATAAGGATTCTAAAACCTAGCCAACTAGTGATTTCATCATTATTCATTATACATTTTCCATTATCCATTACAAGCATGCCTGCCATCCCCCATCCACATATAAAGTATGGCCATTCACGTAACTGGCAGCATCAGAAGCCAAAAATATTGCAGCTCCTTTTAACTCATCCGTATTGCCCCAGCGCTGTAAAGGAACCTCACTTTTTACCCAGGCATCAAATTTGGGATCATCGGATAACGGTTTGGTAAGATCGCTGAGAAAATAACCCGGGCCAATGGCATTGGTTAATATGTTGTATTTGCCCCATTCTGTAGCCATGGATTTAGTAAACATTTTTAATCCTCCTTTAGCTGCACAATAATTTGCAATAGTTGGACGTGCAGCTTCTGCGTTCAATGATGTGATATTAATAATCCTTCCCTTTCTTCTTGGAATCATATATTTTGCTACGGCCTGCGAAACAATAAAAACAGAGTTTAAATCTACATCCAGAACTTTTTTCCAATCCTCCAGCGGCATTTCTTCCAAAGGAAACCGGCGTTGAATACCAGCATTATTTACCAATACATCTATTGGGCCAATAGTATCTTCAATATGTTTGATGCTTTTTGCTACTGCTTCCGGATTTGTAACATCAAAAGCAATTCCATGTACTTTATAGCCTTTTGCATTCAAATTTTCTACCTCTCCGGTAACCGATTCTGGCTTTGTACCATTCATTACCACTATTGCACCTGCTTCAGCAAATCCCTTAGCAAGGCTCAGTCCTATACCACGACTTGAACCAGTAATCAATACAATTCGGTTGGTAATATCAAATAGTTTTGTCATTTCTGCCAGTTTATTGTTTTATTCAGGTTGACAAATATACAATATTTAAGTCTATATAAGCTTTTCGAAGTTTTTATACCAGACATTTTTGCATTTCAATTTAAGGTATTTTAACATCTATTTCATTTTTAGGTAAAATAAGCTTATTATTGCATCGTTAAATTATAAGCACATAAAAATGCAATACCAGTCAAAATGAGCAAATTATTTTCAAATAAAGATTTTTTAGAACCTGCCGATAGTAGAAACAGGTCCAGGGCAAGAATGATTGACATGTTTATTGTTATTGTAATTGCATTGATAATTACCAACCTGGATAGTCTCGACGGAGTTTATAAACTATCGATCATATTAGGATATATTTTAGTAATTAATCCCATCCTCATCTCTCTTGGAGGATCTGTTGGTCATATGATGACTAACCTGAAAGTTCGTCATTATGATGATTATAGCAAAAGTGTAAAACTTCCTGCAGTTTATTACCGGTTACTCCTCCTCTTCATTAATAATTGGATTGGCTTTCTGAGTATTAAATTCAAAAAAGACAGAAAATATTTATTTGAAAAACTAAGCAAGACGGTAATTGTGCAACTCAGGGAAGATATACCCGATGAAGATGTAAAGGAGTACAACAATGAGATAGCTCGAAAGAATTTTGCCGTTGCAGCGATCCTTTATATTGCCTTTGTAATATGGCTTGGCAATTACTGGTTCCTGTTTGGATTAGGAGTTGTATTTGATGTTTACATAAGTAAAAAGGTTAACTGGACACCTTGGAAAAAAAGGCATGGCACAAACAGCAAATTAGTAGAATGGCTTGATGCCCTTATTTTTGCTGTGGTAGCGGTAACCCTGATTAATATCTTTTTCTTTCAAAACTACAAGATCCCTACTGCATCTATGGAGAATTCCCTGCTTATTGGAGACCATCTGTTTGTAAGCAAGCTTGCCTATGGTCCCCGTGTACCCAATACTCCAATCTCCTTCCCATTTGCACAAAATACAATGCCCATCTCAAAGGGAAAATCCTATGTTGAATGGATAAAATTGCCTTATAAGCGTCTGTTAGGCCTTCAGAAGATAAAGCGCAACGATGTGGTAGTATTCAACTGTCCTGCTTTAGATACCGTTTCTCTTGACAATCCTACTTTTAGCTATAATTCCGACCTCTGGGGAATGGCAGAAATGATGAGAAATACGGATCAACAAACAGGTTCTAAACCAAAAGATAGGTCATACTATTTGCGTCAGGCGCACGACTATATTAAAATGAAAACTGAAATTATTTCACGTCCTGTTGATAAACGGGATAATTATATAAAACGGTGCGTTGGCATGCCTGGAGATACGTTAAAAGTATATGATTCAAAACTATATATAAACGGCAAACCTGAAGAAAATACCGACAGGCTCTTGCACCGTTATTTAGTTAAAACGCATGGAAATACAATAAACAGAAAAATACTTGAGCGGCTAGATATTGCACCAAATCACGTTCTCAATAATACTGACGGATATGAGATGCATTTGGATCCTAATCAGGCCCGGGAAATTGCAAAACTCGGTATTGTAGATACAATTTTTCCAGTTGTCGCATTTTTACCAGAGTATTTCAATCAAACCTATCCCAATCACCCATATTATGGCTGGACCATCGACTTCTTCGGACCTGTTTACATACCAAAGCAAGGTGTGACTATTCAACTCGATACTCTGATTCTCCCAATCTATTCACGCGTTATCAATGCATACGAAGGGAATGATTTGCTTGTGAGAAATGATTCTATATTTATAAATGGGGAATATACAACCTCTTATACCTTTAAAATGAATTATTATTTTATGATGGGAGATAACCGCCATTCATCATGGGATTCACGCAACTGGGGTTTTGTCCCGGAAGATCATATTGTTGGTAAACCTCGTTTTGTATGGCTCTCACTAGATGAGAATAAAACATTTGTAAGTAAAATCCGATGGGACCGTTTCTTCAAAGGAATACATTAAAACCTGAAAGCTTTTATATAGTGACTGCAAAACTCTGATAACTGCTACAGCCTTGCCATCAAAGTTTTCTGGCAGCAATGTATTTAATAATTGCCTTACAGTTCCTTTATATAAGCATACATTAGTCTACTTTTTATTTTTATCCCCCTTTCATATGTCAAAGGTTTTATTATCTTTGTTTTAACGATATTATAATACGATAATGCCTCGATATTACAGGGAAGCAAATATTAATATTCTGAATAAAGAGTTTATTACTCCTGATGGAAAAAAATATTCCCGTACCGCATCCATTGTTTTTAATACATCCAGTAGCATTGAACCTGTAAGGATGGATTTTGCCTATATAGAAAAAGAAGCAATTTATAATCTTATCGATAAAGGAGAGAACATTAACCTTGACTATTGCTACATTATAGATTTTTCATTATCTGAATACCGTTCTATTAAAAACCTGGATAAAAAAGAGTATTTGAAATTGAATGATTTCTCAGCCAAATCAGCCTTTTTTGATGCCCAAAAAGAAACCGATTTTTCATATGCGGAATTTGCCGGTGATGAAATAAGTTTTGAGGGATCCATTTTTTCCAACCGCAATGTATCCTTCAACTCTGCACGTTTTCCAAATGGGTTGGTTTCATTTGCCAATGTGGGCTTTGGTGAAGGAAAGGTTGACTTCGCAAACGTAGATTTTGGTGGAGGTGATGTTTCATTCAAAAATGCAGTTTTTAGGGAAGGGGACATAGATTTTCAATACACTGAATTTGGAAAGGGGGATGTTATATTTACCAATACTGAATTTGGAAAAGGAGAAGTTACTTTCATCAATACAAATTTTGATGATGGAGATGTATCCTTTAAGGTATCCCGTTTTGGAGATGGAAGAATTGATTTTCACTTCACACGTTTTGGTAATGGGGACATTTCTTTTGAACGAACCGAATTTGGTAATGGCAGGGTAGACTTCCGTACCGTTGAATTTAACAAAGGCAGAGTAAACTTTAACCGCTGTGTATTCGGCGACGGCGAAATTTCCTTTGAAGGTGCTGATCTTAAAGATGGGAAATTCAGTATGAAACGTTCAGAGCTGGGTTCCGGTGATTTTGGATTTCAACTGGCAGAATTTGGTACTTCCGAGGTAAGTTTCGATGGCACCCATTTCTCAAATGGTAATGTTTCATTCCTTGAAGCTAAAATAAAATCCTTGTCTTTAAAGGCATGTCATATCAACCATTATCTGGATTTGCGTGTTTCACAATGCGAATATATCGACCTGAGCGATGTAATTGCAAGGGATATCATTGACCTGTCACCCTACGAATATAATATAAAAATAGACCTTATAAACTTCTCGGGAATGAAATTACTGGGAAGAATTTACGTAGACTGGAAGATCAATAAAATTAAGAACCTTATTCAAAAACAGGAAAACACAAGTTACAGAAATAAAGCTGAACAATTCAGGTTACTAAAAGAAAACTTTAACAGTAATGGGCATTATAACGATGAAGACAAAGCTTACCTGGAATTCAAAAGGTATGAATCAAAAGCCGATCTTCATGAAGCAATAAAAGAAAAGCCTATCAGCAAACTTTGGGAATATCCGATTTATGGGCTTAAATGGCTTATTTTTGACAAAATGGGGAAATATGCAACAGACCCTGTAAGAGTGCTTATAAGCATGGCCTTTGGTTACCTATTCTTTTCAATACTTTATATAATATTGCCACACATTACCAATACGAGTATTGTATCTTCCTTAGGAGACCCGGATAAACTTTCAAGTGTTAAAGTAGCTTTCTATCACAGTGCTGTGACATTTTTAACTATAGGTTATGGTGATTATTACCCTTCAGGAATAATTCGAGGATTATCTGGAGTTGAAGGCTTTGCGGGACTTTTCCTTATGTCCTATTTTACGGTTGCTTTTGTTCGGAAAATACTTCGTTAATATTCACTCTTCTTCACCTAAAAGATCAGGTCGAAGTTTTCTTGTCCTTTCAATAGCCTGTTGCAGTTTCCATTCTTCAATCTTCTTTTCATTTCCTGAAAGCAATATATCTGGAACTTTCCATCCCTTATAATCTGCTGGACGGGTATAAACAGGTGGTGCGAGTATATTGTCCTGGAAAGAATCCGTTAATGCAGATGTCTCATCATTCATGCCTCCAGGTAACAACCTTACAATACTGTCAATCATAACCATTGCTGGAAGTTCACCTCCTGTCATCACATAATCTCCGATTGAAACTTCACGAGTTATCAGGTTATCCCTGATACGCTGATCAATACCCTTATAATGACCACATAAAATCATTATATTTTCCAGTGTTGAAAAATGATTGGCCATTTTTTGATTAAATTTCTCACCGTCAGGTGATGTATAAATAATTTCCTGGTAATTCCTGCTCTTTTTCAGGTGTTCTATAGCCCTGTCTATTGGTTCAATGCACAGAACCATACCTGCACCGCCGCTAAATGCATAATCATCAACACTTTTATGCTTATCCAATGAATAATCTCTAATGTTGTGAATATTTATTTCTACCACTTTATTATTCTGTGCCCTCTTAATAATTGAATGGTGCAAAGGACTTATAAATAGTTCAGGTAAGATAGTTAATACATCTATGTGCATATTCGAAAATTTGCCTAAAATTACAATCTTCGATGAATATTCACAAAAAGAGCTTTACATTTAAAACTATTTGAACATTGGATAGATGGAATAATGGGTAGATAGAATATTTGAAGAAGCTGTCTAAAAAGTCCAATTAATACTATTTAGCTACCAAGATACTAAGTCTCAAAGATTCACAAAGAGCTTATTCATAAGATGTTTTTTTTATGCCATTGTTTTTGCGGCTTTGTAGGGGTTTTTGAACTTTTCCGACAGCCCCATAATTTGATTTCAAATATCCACATCCATTTATCCATTTATCCTACACTCCATTCTTTCCTTTATTTCAAGAAGATAACCTGTTCCCTTAGATATATACTGACAATATTATAAATCCCCTTTTAATGTTATGTTTCATAACACTATAATGAAATAAGCAAGAATAAATACCAAAAAACTTTGAGTATTAGCGTCTAATTGCCTATTTTCGTAGCCTGTAAATTGGATAAAAATTATCTTATGGATACTAATTCTTCTGTTCCAAAAGAACAATTCGATGAAAATACATCTTCCATCGAAAATACGAATACTGAAGAGCAATCTGAAACATTACCTTCAGTTAATGAGACTAATCAGGATGCAGATACCGATTCCTCAAAAGAGGGAGCTGTAAATTCTGCCATTGAAAATAAACCCGATACCGGGGTTGCTGATGATAATGAAACCAGTTCTTCTGAAGATGAGAATCATGCTGAAGCAACAGACTCTACTATAGAACATAAAGGAGAAAAAGAGCAGATAGAAAAAACAGAACCCAAAAAATCTGAAAAAAAGGAAAAAAAAGCTTCCAAAGAAAAAATGAAAGAAGGACAAGATGAGCCAAAGGAAGTAGAAAAAGATATACCAAAAATCTGGGAAAAAAGTATTTCTGAATATTCATTTTGCAAAAAAGAAGAACTTGTAATAATACTTCAGGCACTGTTAGACAATAAATCCGTGAATGATATCAGAGCTGAAGTAGATGCAATAAAAATTAATTTTTATAAGAAACATAAAGCTGAAATTGAAAAGAAAAAAAGGGCGTTTATTGATGCCGGAGGTGAACTGCTCGATTTCAAGCCCGAATCAGATCCATTGGAAAATGATCTTAAAGAGCTTTTAAAGAGATATAAAGATCTGAAATCCCAATTCAATTCAAACCTGGAGGTTGAAAAACTTGAGAACCTGAAAAGGAAATATGAGATTATTGAAGAGATAAAAAATCTCGTTAACAGGAAAGAATCGATTAACAAGACCTTTCATGAATTCAGAGAATTACAGAACCAATGGAGGGACATTGGCATTGTTCCCCAACAAAACGTGAAAGATCTGTGGGAAACTTACCACCTCCATGTAGCAAAATTCTATGATTATATTAAAATAAACAAAGAACTAAGGGATCTTGATCTGAAACGTAACCTTGAAGAAAAAAACATTCTGTGCGAAAAAGCTGAAGCATTATTGCTTGAACCAAGTGTTATACAGGCTTTTAATGCATTACAGAAGTTACATAACCAGTGGAGGGAAATTGGACCCGTGCCCAATGAAATGAAAGATCAGATATGGGAGCGTTTCAAAGAAGCCACATCAAAGATTAACAAAAAACACCAGGAACATTTCGACCACCAAAAGGAGGAACAGAAAAAAAATCTGGAAGCAAAAACTCTTCTATGTGAAAAAGCAGAAGATATAGCTAATGCTGAAATGTCATCACATAAAGATTGGGAATCGAAATCACGGGAACTGATCGAACTGCAGAAAATTTGGAGAACCATCGGTTTTGCACCTAAAAAAGATAACAACCAGATTTACAAACGTTTTAGAGATGCATGTGATGCATTTTTTACACGAAAACGCGAATTTTATGCTGAAAACAAAGAACTTCAGGATAATAACATTCAATTAAAAACAGACCTTTGCATACAGGCCGAAGCATTAAAAGATAGCACGGAATGGAAAAAAACTACTGAAGACTTCATTAAGCTTCAAAAACAGTGGAAAAAGATAGGCCCGATACCCAAAAAACAATCAGATCATTTATGGAAACGATTCAGAAGTGCCTGTGACCAATTCTTCAATGCAAAAGCAAAATTTCATGAAAACATTGATGCAGTGTACGAAGAAAACATGAAGAAAAAAGAAGACCTTATTAAGGAAATTGAAGAGTATAAAATTGACAACAACAATATTGAATCTTGTTTTGAAGCATTGAATGAATTTCAGAAGAAATGGAGTGAAATAGGATATGTTCCATTAAAAGAAAAAGATCAGATACACGAAAAGTATCGCAAGGCATTGAACAAAAAATTTGAAAAGCTGGATGTTGATGAACATAAAAAGAACATACTAAGTTATAAGAGCAAACTGGATGATATAACCCATAAACCTAAATCAGACAGGAGATTGAAACAGGAAAGGGATGGATTTATAAGCAAAATTAAAAAACTGGAGAGTGATATAGTGCTATGGGAAAACAATATTGGTTTTTTTATAAAGTCAAAGAATGCCGATGCCATGATTAAAGAGGTTGAGGAGAAAATTGCTGATGCAAAAGAGAAAATTGCATTACTCGAAGAAAAAATTAAATTGATTGAAAATACATACGACGATTAATAATACTTAAAAACTTAGAACCTTGTCAAAGACAAAATACATTTTTGTAACAGGCGGTGTAACATCATCACTAGGGAAAGGAATTATTTCAGCTTCGCTTGGTATGCTTTTAAAATCAAGGGGCTATTCCGTAACTATACAAAAGTTGGATCCATACATTAATGTTGACCCGGGGACGTTAAACCCTTATGAACATGGTGAATGCTATGTAACAGAGGATGGTGCTGAAACAGACCTGGACCTGGGACATTATGAACGGTTTTTAAGCGTTATTACATCTCAGGACAACAACGTTACAACGGGCAGGGTTTATCAATCGGTTATAAATAAAGAACGCCGTGGCGATTATCTTGGAAAAACCGTACAGGTAATCCCTCATATTACGGATGAGATAAAAAGAAAAATTAAACTACTCGGATCAAAACACAAATATGATGTAGTTATTACTGAAATTGGTGGTACAGTCGGCGATATTGAATCTTTACCCTATATTGAATCTGTGCGTCAATTAAAATGGGAACTTGGAACTTCAAATATCATCGTTATACATCTTACTCTTGTACCCTATTTGAATGCATCAGGTGAACTTAAGACCAAGCCAACCCAACACTCTGTAAAGGAATTGCTTGAAACCGGGATTCAACCGGATATTTTAGTCTTGCGTACAGAAAAACCTTTAAGCAAGGATCTGCGAAAAAAAGTTGCATTATTCTGTAATGTGGAAATTGACTCTGTTATACAATCCATTGATGTTTCTACAATTTACGATGTTCCTCTTGAAATGCTTCGCGAGGGATTGGATGTTTCAGCTATGAAAAAATTGGAGTTGACTGTGAAACCTCCAAAACTGAATGAATGGAAGCAATTCGTAAATAGACTTAAAAACCCGAAACATAAAACAAAAATAGCATTAGTAGGAAAATATGTTGAATTAAAAGATTCTTACAAATCTATACTTGAATCTATTATTCATGCAGGTGCTGTCAACGAATGCGATGTTAAGGTGGACTGTATCCATTCCGAAAGTATCGATGAAGAAAATGTGATCCAAAAATTAAAAGGATACAAAGGTATTATTGTTGCCCCAGGTTTTGGTGAACGCGGTATTGAAGGCAAAATACTGGCTGCGAAATTTGCCCGCGAAAATAATATACCCTACTTTGGAATATGCCTGGGCATGCAATGTGCGGTAATCGAATTTGCCAGAAATGTTCTTGGGTTTAAAGATGCTCATTCAACTGAAATACACAGAAAGACTCCCTACCCAGTAATTGACCTGATGGAAGAACAAAAAGGTGTTACCGAAAAAGGAGGGACTATGCGACTTGGAGCATACCCCTGCAGGCTAATTGATAAATCGAAAGTATACTCTATTTACAAAGAAAAAAAGATAACAGAAAGGCACAGGCACCGTTATGAATTTAACAATGATTACCTCATTGATTTTGAAAAGAAAGGAATGAAAGCTGTAGGAATTAACCCTGATACAAACCTTGTTGAGATTGTTGAGATACCTGATCATAAGTGGTTTATTGGAACACAGTTTCACCCCGAATACAGAAGCACAGTAATTCGTCCCCATCCACTTTTTGTAGACTTTATAAAGGCAACAATAGTATAATAAATCAATTTTATAACTTTTTTAATTTTTTTTGAATGGATAAGAATACGGTAATAGGAATTGCTTTAATTGCAGCTTTGGTGATTGGATACAGCCTACTTAAAGCACCTAGTAAGGAAGAACAACTTGCACAAAAACGAAAATATGATTCGTTATTGCTTGTGCAACAGAATGAAGCCATTCGTCAGGAGATAGAACAACGAATTGCAGATTCAATTAAAGAAGTCAGGAAAAACGTACCTGATACAGTATATGAAAAAGAACTGGTTGATCAATATGGATCCTTTTCACACGTTGCGGAAGGTGAATTAGAATTTTACACCCTGGAAAATAAACTAATAAAACTTATTGTCTCCAATAAAGGCGGGCGACCGTACTCTGTGGAGCTAAAAAACTATAAAACCTTTGATCAAAAGCCTCTGATGCTTTTCAATGGCGATTCGACCATTTTTGGACTTACCTTCTTTGCCAATAACAGATATATTTCAACCAATGATTTATACTTTGTAGCATCAAAATCTGAAAACGGCGACACCTCGAAACTTTCGATGAAATTATACGCTGACAGCAACAGCTACATTGAATATATCTATACTATAAATCCAAATACATATATGATGGACTTTGACATAAAATTGCATGGAATGGATGAGATCATTGCTCAAAACATCAATTTTATTGATATGGCCTGGGAAATATATGTTCCAAGACAGGAAAAAGGGGTGAAAAATGAAAATATGTATACAACCATCTATTATAAACACTTAGAGGAAGATGTAAGTTATTTTAACGCCCGTACAAAGAAAGAAGAAGAAGAAGAAAATATAGCAACTAAATTAAAATGGATAGCTTACAAACAGCAGTTTTTCAGCTCAGTGATCATACCCGATGATTATTTTTTAAATGCTGATATAAAATCAAAACTCGTCCCCATTCAGGATAAATACTTAAAGATATTTACTTCAAATATGGGTCTTCCCTACGAGTCAAAACCAAATGTTAACTATTCTATGCGCTTGTATTTTGGCCCGAACCATTTCACTACACTTAAAAAATATAAAGGACTTGAACTCCAGTATATGGCATTTCAGGGAAAAAACATCACCCGCTGGATTAACCAGTTCGTGATTATTCCTATTTTTAACTGGCTTGACAATTTTATTGGCAATTATGGAATAATTATATTGTTGCTTACCATTATCATAAAAATAGGTCTGTTACCTCTTACTTATCGTTCATATATATCACAGGCAAAAATGCGTGTTCTTAAGCCTCAAATTGATGAATTAAGCAAAAAATATCCTAAGGGAAAAGAAATGGAAAAACAACAGGCAACCATGGCGCTTTATCGTAAAGTGGGTGTTAGTCCTATGGGAGGTTGTTTACCTATGCTATTACAGATGCCTATACTTTTCGCTATGTTCCGGTTTTTCCCAACATCTATTGAATTGCGTCAGGAATCCTTTTTATGGGCAACTGACCTTTCAACCTATGATGCTATTCTCGAATGGGATAAATATATTCCCGTATTAAGTAAAATTTATGGTAATCATATAAGTTTGTTTACAATATTAATGACAGTTACCACATTGCTCACTATGAAGATGAACAACCAGACAGCAAATACATCGACACAGATGCCAGGCATGAAAGGTATGATGTATATTATGCCGGTTATGTTTATGTTCATTCTTAATGGTTTTTCAGCAGCTTTGACATACTACTACTTCCTGACAAACATTATTACGTTCGGACAGAACTTGCTATTCAAGAGGCTGGTAAATGACGAAGAGGTATTAAAAAAACTTCACGAAAAGAAGGGCAAAGAGCCAAAGAAAAAAACCAACTGGCAAAAACGAATGGAAATGGCAGCAAAACAAAGAGGTTTACAGTCTCCAAGAAGATAAACTATAAGGTATTGGCTATTGGTTTTTGACACTATTGTAACTGACTGATAGCCAATAGTTATAATATAAAAATCCTTCTATAAATATTTTTGCATCGTACTGATAATCAATTCCGGGTGAATTGGTTTAATGAGATAGTCATTGCAACCTGACCGATAGCACATATCTTCCTCGTCACCCATTGCAAAAGCTGTTTGAGCTATCACCGGAATAGTATTATCCAGTTTCTTTATTTGAACAGTTGCTTCATATCCATCCATAACAGGCATTTTAATATCCATAAGAACAATTTCGGGCTTTTTCGCTTTAAACAAGTCAACTGCTTCCTGACCATTTGTAGCATGAAGTATTTTGATGCCTGTTCCCATCAGGGCCCTGTCCAGGTATATAAAGTTGGTTTCATCATCTTCTGCTATAAGTACTGTCTTACTCGACCAATCTGGTAGTTTATTATTCTTAGAACTTTTTTTAGGAAGTGTCCTCTTCTCCATTTCAACGATCTCAAAAGGTATTGTAAAGAAGAAAACAGAACCTGAATTAGGAATAGATTCAACCCAGATTTTCCCTCCTAACAATTCTGTAAGTTGTTTGCATATTGCCAATCCTAAACCAGTACCTTCAATTAACTCTTTGCCCAGTGCATTAACCCTTTTAAACCTCTCGAATATTTGCTCATGATTTTCCTCAGGAATCCCTATACCAGTATCCTTGACATAAAATGTAAGCTCAGACTCGGTATACATAGTATAACCAAATTTAATTGACCCCTCATAGGTAAACTTCAAAGCATTGCTTAATAAATTTGACATAATCTGCCTGAAACGGGTTTTATCTGATAAAACAAATAATTCCTTGTCAATGTTTTCCAATTCAAGAATTATTTCAATATGGGATTTATCAAGCGTATTACGGATTCGTTTATAGGTTATAAGCAATTCTTGAAGAATTTCCTTTATATTAAAACTGGTTTTATTGATTTGTAATTCACCAACCTCAATTTTCGAAATATCAATAATGTCATTTATAAGATTCAATAATGTTTCCCCACTTGAATGTATAATGTCATAATACATTTTACTTTCCTCCTGCGAAATGGTCTCATTCTTGAGCAATTCAATCAGTCCAAGTATACCATGTATAGGGGTGCGTATGTCATGAGACATATTGGCAAGGAATGCACTTTTCATCCGGTCCTGAGATTCAGCACTATTCTTTGCCTTAATTAATTGCTTTTCAGCCTCTTTTAGTTCTGTTATATCTTCAAAAAGTATTATGGTTCCGTGAAATTTCTCGCTTACATCTAAAAGTTTCCGTAATCTAACCCTGAAATATCTCCACCCTTGAAAAGTATTCAGGTAGGTATTATATGTAAGCTCATTATCTTTGCTTTCAATTAGATGTCTCAACTTATAATTCAGAGTACCCAGTGTTTCATCTGTCACAGTCTCACTATAATACTTGGTTCCTGCAATTTTAATATCCGTGAACAATTCGGAAGCAGTTTTATTAAAGCCGACAATTTTATTATTCCCATCAAGCAGTATTATTGGAGATATGTTACTTTCAAAAATGGTAAGATATTTATTCTTTTGGTTCGTCATCATCCTATTAGTATCCTGCAACTCTTTGACCAGCTCAGTATCAGAAAGTGATGACCATTCAACACAAAATGCTATCTCAATGCGATCAAAACAACGCTCTATAAAAGACAGCATCCGGTTTTTTTCGCTTGAATCCGTTATATCCCGGTGAACTAAATCCAGGTAGCATTGTTTATAATATTTCATCAACCCAAGGAACATGCTTAGTGATATCCCTCTTTCCCTGTGTTTCTGTGCTTCAATAACTCCAAATTTTGACACCGGATCTGACAAATAATCTTCATCCGGATGAAGCTCGGGTATTTTATCTTTAAAATTCTTTAGAGCTTCGATCAGGGATCTTGATAAGCCACTAATTGATAATCGCCATGCTTCCTCAAGAGTTGATGTGTACTTAGTAAATTGGAACTGTTTAGCATATGACAATATACGGGCCATTAACCAATCTTCGTTCGACTCCAGAAGGGTAATAAGCTTTTTCATTTTTGGTGGTTTATAGGCCTTCTATCAAATATACAAAAAATTTGCATATTTTTTATAACTTTCTAAACAAGAAAAGGTTCAATACCTCTACCTAAAAATAATTTTATGTCATTTTCTGTTAATATAAATCAAAAATGGTGGCTGGTACTGATCCTTTTTATAATAACCTGTAACGCATATTCCTCTGCTCATGATACTATTATGAGAAAAACTCCTTTTATTATTGGGATCAGGCAGCACTATGGATTTATAATACCGCACTCGCAAAGTATACGAAGTATCTCACATTCAAATCCATGGATTATAGAAGCAGACTTTGACTGGTTGCAGTTAGGTGAAAATGCCTGGGACTATTGTTTTTGCTATCCGCGTATCGGAGCAACTCTGGGTTATGTTAATTTTAATAATCCAGATATCATTGGAAGTGGTATATATATAGTCCCGCATATCGAACCTTTTCTGTCATATACTTCAAAGATAAATATCTCATATCGTGCAGGTCTTGGATTTGCGTACCTGAATAATCCTTACGATTCACTTGATAATCCTCTGAATTACTTTTATAGTACTCATATTGGTTTTGTCGTTTTAATAAACATTGCCCTGAACATTCATTTAAATGATCAGCTCAATCTGCGCATAGCCGCTAATTATAACCACATCTCCAACGGTGGTATTAGTTTGCCAAATAAGGGAATTAATTTCCCGACAACAAATATTGGATTGGATTATACATTTAACCAACAAGTAATAAAAGCTCGCCCCAAGACAAAGAAGGATCTCTACCCTAAGGATATCCGGTTCAATACTTCCTTTATTTTTACAGGAAAAAATGCCGAGAGAAGTGAAACCAAAATGTACCCGGTAATTGGAATATCCTGTGATGTAAGCAAAGTAGTTGCACGTGTTAGCGCCATTGACATAGGTGCCGAATGGATTAGTGACGGAGCACTGAAAGAAAGATTACGAAGAGACAGCATCAATCTGGACCACAATAAAATAGCCCTGATGGCAGGCCATGAACTATTAATAGGGAAATTCACTTTTTCACAGCAAATAGGACTTTATATATACGATCCTCATAAGGCCCGAAACGAAGTATATCAGAGATATGGTTTATATTACAAAATTACTCCTCACTTTTATACAGGCATCAACCTGAAAAGTCATTTACATGTCGCTGATTTTCTTGATATGAGGATTGGATATACATTCTGACTATTGATGTATAAACAATGTTGATAATTTATGAAACAAATTATTAGTTAATCGGTTTATCTACTAAATTATTAAGAGTCTGGTAAAAATGTGTTATTTTAGAAAAAAATAAAATCCAATGAAAAAATTTCCTGCGCCATTATTACTATCCCTGGTATTATTATTGTATGGATGTAAAAGTCCTTCAACGACTGAAAATATGGATGAATTAAAAAGTAAACTGGATAAGTTTTACGAGGTGACCTTAAACGCTGATATAAGTCACCTGACAGGAAATGAAAAGAAAATGCTTCCTCTACTCTTTGAGACAGCAGATATAATGAATGATCTTTTCTGGTACCAGGCTTACGGAAATCCTGACAGTTTGTTTTCTGAAATACAAGATGAAATCCTGCGTAAACTGGTTACTATAAATTTTGGCCCATGGAACAGGCTGGATGGAAATGCACCATTTTCTAGCAAGTGGGGAGCAAAACCTCTGGGTGCTAATTTCTATCCGCCCGATATGAGCAAAGAAGAATTTGAAGCTTTCCAGGATTCAACAAAAACTTCATTCTATACTATAATTCGAAGGGATAAAGATGGAAAGCTGATTTCGATACCCTATCATGTCTTTTTTAAAGATAAAACTACAAAGGTAGCCCGGTTATTAGAAAAGGCTGCTAAATATGCTGATGACCCGGGACTTAAAAACTATCTTATACTGCGGGCAAAAGCATTTTTAAATGATGATTACCTTGAAAGCGATTTAGCATGGATGGACATGAAAACCAATACCATAGATTTTGTTGTTGGCCCTATTGAAAATTATGAAGACCAATTATATGGGTATAAAACATCATATGAAGCTTATATATTGATTAAAGACAAAGATTGGAGCCGGAAGCTGAATGAATATGCACAATATTTACCTGAACTGCAAAAAAAACTTCCTGTTGAAGAAAAATATAAAACAGAAAAGCCAGGCAGTAATTCAGATCTGGCAGCATATGATGTAATATACTATGCAGGCGACTGCAATGCAGGTAGTAAAACCATTGCTATTAACCTGCCCAACGATGAACGGGTGCATGCTTTAAAAGGGAGTAGAAGATTGCAACTTAAAAACTCCATGAAAGCTAAGTTTGATGCTATTCTTGTCCCTATTGCAAATGAATTGATAGCTGAAGATCAATTACAGCATATCACATTCGACGCGTTTTTTGAGAATGTTATGTTTCATGAAGTTGCACATGGGCTTGGAATTTTTAATACACTTGATGGAAAAGGCACTGTTAGAGAAGCACTTAAAGAAACATATACTTCCATCGAAGAAGGGAAAGCTGATATTTTGGGCCTTTTTCTTATCACTGAGCTAAATAATACGGGTATTACTGAAACAGACCTAATGGACAATTACGTAACCTTTATGGCCGGAATATTCCGGTCTATACGTTTTGGAGCAACCAGTTCACATGCAAAAGCCAACCTTATCCGCTTTAATTATTTCAAAGAAAAGGGAGCTTTTGTCCGTAACGAAAAAGGCAAATATGCTATTGATTTTGAAAAAATGAAAGAAGCAAT
This sequence comes from Bacteroidales bacterium, assembly GCA_016926235.1. Next base: position 27,949 of record JAFGOZ010000524.1, read on the forward strand.
GAATTCACTATCAAATTTGATACTAACCATACAAGGGGATGGTGATTACAATGCAGCTGGCAAATTAATTGAAGAGAAAGGAATAATATACCCTGAATTATCTGAAGATTTGCATAAACTTGAAGAAAAAAATATTCCTGTAGATGTAGTATTTAAGCAGGGACCAAAGGTTCTTGGACTTTAGCTTTTATCTTTTTAATTAAATAAGAACTAACTTGATAGAAACGCTGAAAACTGATAATACTATAAACGTTCCCAAGAATAAGGATGCACCCCCATGCATTTTATTGTTTTTTTCATTATTACTGGCTTTTTACCAGGCATATGGACAAGAAAATGGTGATATGTTAAAAACGGACACTGTATATGTTGTTGCTGGTCACTTTTTCAGTATTGGTAAATATGTTTACGAAATTAACTCAGATACAGTATTTATAATCCCATCGAAAATTGAATACAAAATAAAGAGAAACCCTGAATATAAAGCACAGGCATTTTATGATAGTCTGGAAGTAAAAGCATCAAACAAACGATGGAAAAAAGAGCTATATAATTTATTGATAGATAACGATAAAGGAAAAAATTCAAAGCTATCCGTAAAAACACAAAGAAGTGAAGATCCTTTTATGCCTTATGAAGGTTTAATAATTAAAAATATTTATATTAAAAAGCTGGATGTTTTCGGGCCCACTGTGACGGATACTACCCGCCTGCCAAAAACATGGACTGAAAGAACAGGCAATAAACTTCACTTGAATACAAATGAATGGGTAATAAGAAATAACATCATCATTAAGGAAGGACAAGTTATTGATCCATTTGTCCTGGCCGATAACGAGCGACTCCTGCGTCAGTTACCCTATATACACCAGGCGAAGATATATGTGATAAATGTAACTGAAACAACTGCTGATATATTAGTAATTACAAAAGATGTATGGTCTAATGCATTTGGGATCGCATTTGATAATACCGAAGAAGGCAGTCTGGAACTATGGGAAAAAAACCTTTTGGGATTAGGCAGGGAAATACAATACAACCTTTACTGGAATACTGAAGAATCACCAAAAACAGGACATGAAGGTATTTTTCATGTTCGAAATATGTATGGTACATTTTTATCAGGAACACTAAATTACATGGATGCATTTGAAACTCAAAGCTATGGATTCAACCTATCACGGCCTTTTTATACACCAAATATAAAATATGCAGGAGGTGTATCAACCCAAAAGATGAACACAGAAGGTAATTTTGCCTATCCGGATACAGTATTGACACTTCCTGTTGAATTCTTTTATCAGTCTGCCTGGGTGGGCCGATCATTTTCAATTTCCCGGAAAAGTAAGTCGCATCCAAAAAGATCGAATTTAATCCTTTCTGCATCATTAAGTAATATAGATTATACCAAACGTCCGGATGTTGATATAAACACACGTTATGCCTATCATAATCGGTTACTCTTCCTGGGAAGTATCGCTATAACACACCAAAACTACTATAATAGTAATCTGGTTTATAATTTCGGAAAAACCGAAGATATACCTTATGGTTCAGCCATTCAATTTACAATGGGACCTGAATACAACGAATTTAATACCCGCTTATACTTAGCAGGAAATATATCGGGTGCCAAATTTGACCGTAGTTATAACTATTATTATGGAAGATATAGCCTGGGAGGTTTCTCTAATAATGGGAAATTGCATCAGGGAGTAATGGAAATGGAAGGAAATTATATTACCCGTTTATATACAATAGGAACTTATAAATTCAGACATTTCGTAAATGTCAGGTATTTAAGAGGAATAAATCGTTTTTATGACGAGTATACAACACTGAACGATAGATATGGTATTCGAGGTTTTAAGTCGGATTCACTTGCCAACAGCAATAAACTGTTATTAAAAATAGAATCTGTAAGCTTTACCCCATGGGATTTATATGGTTTTCATTTTGCCATCTATGGTTTTGCGGATATAGGATTTATCGGCCCGGATAACAAAAGTATACTTAAAAATGATATGTATTCGGGAGTAGGTATCGGGATAAGGATACGAAATGAAAAACTTGCATTTAAAACCTTCCAAATCCGTTTTGCATATTATCCAATGCCACCAGCTGATATGGATGAGTATATGATACAAGTTTCTGGTGGTGATCCCATACGATTCCAGAATTTCTTTATACAAGAACCAACCATATTGGATTATAGGTAAGTTGTAACAATATTTTTTTCTCGTCATTCCAAACAAAAGTATATCCTCTTTGTTATATATGGCAAATAATGATTTTATAACAAAAAACTTAATAAAATGGCAGTATTAGTTGGAAAAAAAGCACCCGCGTTTAAAACAAAAGCCGTTGTTAACGGAGGAGAAATAGTTGAAAATTTTTCGCTTGAACAGTATATCGGTAAAAAGTATGTAATATTCTTCTTTTACCCGGCAGACTTCACATTCGTTTGCCCAACAGAGATCCTCGCATTTCAGGATCATATCGTTGAATTTGATAAAAGGAATGTTGCGGTGGTTGGTTGTTCTGTTGATTCGGAATTTGCCCACTGGAAGTGGCTGCAAACAGATTTGAAAGATGGCGGAATAAAAGGAGTGAAATTTCCCCTGGTATCGGATAATTCCATGACAATCTCTGAAAACTATGATGTGCTGGCTGGTGAATATGATTATGATGATAATGGACAATCTAACTTTAACGGAACACCCATGGCATACCGAGGATTGTTTTTAATCGATAAAGGCGGGGTAGTACGTCACCAGGTTGTAAACGATATGCCATTGGGCCGCAGTGTAGCTGAAACCTTGCGCATGGTAGATGCACTTCAGTATTTCGAAGAAAATGGGGAAGTATGTCCAGCTGACTGGAAAAAAGGAGATAAAGCACTTAAGGCAACCCAAGAAGGTATTGCTGATTATTTAGGAAAAAAATAACGCAGATCCCATTTAGGCAATAATTGCTAAACGAAAAAATGAATCTTTTATATGTCAATTAACTTTAGATCAATGGATAATTGGAATAATGGATAAATGACCGCTCTAGGGAATTAATTATCCAATTATTCATCAATCCATTCATGTAATTGCAATTTTCATTGAACGATTAATTGACACATTTTAAAGGTTCAAATTAACATTAAGTATTTTTTTTCACAAGTGTCCGACAAATATTTGTTTATCCACTACGTGGAATATAATGCTTTTGTAATGTCTTATTCTACAATACTTTATCCGCTACGCGGAATTTCGCCGTAGGCGATTAAGTATTGTAGAAAAAATGACCCCCTGGTTTGAAATACCTCGTATAGGTTTTACAAAATGGGCATTATAGCATTATTACAATAATTTGCTCGGACACTATTGAATTTTTTTAAAAAAGCATCCTGGTTTCAGGGTGCTTTTTTTATATTTATACCTTATTATTATGTATGATGCTTAACAAACTCCAGAACTTTATATCTCAAAATCAACTTTTTACTGCAAACGATAAACTATTGATAGCAGTGAGCGGAGGTATTGATTCAGTAGTTATGTTGGACTTATTAAACAGGGTAAACACAAACCTGGCAATTATACACTGCAATTTTTCACTCAGAGGAGATGAATCAGAAGGAGATGAAGAATTTGTAAAACAACTTGCTTCTAAATATAACCTGCCTCTATTCATCCGGAAATTCGATACCGAGAAATATGCCAATGAACATGAACTTTCTATCCAAATGGCTGCCCGTGAACTTAGATACAACTGGTTTGAGGAGGTAAGAAAGAAAGAAGGGTATACATATTTAGCTACTGCACATAACAAAAACGATCTGGTAGAAACTTTTTTTATCAATCTTACAAGAGGAACAGGTATTAAAGGCTTAAAAGGTATTAAGGCAAAAAGTCAAACAACAATCCGCCCATTGCTATTTGCCTCACGAAATGAAATTGAACAATATTGTAAACACCAACAACTTTTATACAGGGAAGATTCCACTAATGCTCAAACGAAATATAAAAGAAATAAGATCCGGCATCAGATAATCCCTCAATTTGAAGAGCTTAATCCTGCATTTATTGATACAATGTATGAAAACATTATACACCTGAAAGATGTTGAAGAATTGTACTCCAAACATATTGATGTAATTAAGAATGATATTGTAAGTTATCAGGACGATAAGGTTTTAATAGAAATAAATGCATTAAAAGATTATAGTCATCCTTTGGCCTTACTTTTTGAAATACTTATGCCATTTGGTTTTTCAGGAGATACAATAAAAGATATTGAGGAAGTCTTAAATGCCCAACCAGGTAAGATTTTTTATTCAAAAACACACCAACTCATTCGCGACCGTGCGTTTCTGATTATTGTTAAAAATAAAACAGCTATCAGTAATTCGATTCAAATATTTGAAGATGACCAGGTAATTATTTATCCAATAGAGTTAAATATAAAACAATTCAACAAAGCTAACAGTTGGTCATTTCCTAAGGATATTAATATTGCTTCTTTGGATGCAAACAAGCTGCATTTTCCTCTTCTTTTAAGAAAATGGCAACATGGTGATTATTTTTACCCCTTGGGAATGACACATAAAAAGAAGTTGAGCGATTTTTTTGTTGATCAAAAAATACCTCTCAATGAAAAAGAAGATATCTGGCTATTAGAATCCAATGGGCAGATAGCATGGATTATCGGCTACCGTATCGATGAACGATTCAAAATAACCGAAAATACAACAAATGTGATTGAGATTACTTATGTAAAAGAGGTTATACCCTGACTTTTACTACTACTTTTTTTACCTTTGCACTACTATTTCTTACGCTGGGTTGATGCAAATCGCCAGGAAAGAAAATAGCAAACATACCTTCCTCCACAGTTACTAGTGATGTTACTTCTTTGTAAAACACACAGTCTTTTTCCTCGTTGTAAACCTGAACGGGTATCTGGTTAGCAAGAGGCAAGTAACCCATTTTTTCATCCCCGGAAATCATGTACTGTACGTCAATATACCTTTTATGTGCTTCAACCTTACAGTTTTCGATATCCTTAGGTTCATACTCACTGACAGAAGCAAAAATATTGTCTCCATCAATAATATGTTTTCCTGTGGCCATTTTTTTCAGGTCAGTTTCCTTTAAAAAATTAAGCGCTTTCACCAAACGGTCGCTTAAACCGGAATAAAGCTTTATATTCTCCAATTTATCAACTATCATGGATGTAGTATTTTAGTTTAACGCTGCAAATATATGGAATAATGTATATTATGGCAATAGCAAAAAAAAATCGGACTAAAATAATTCAAATATTAAAACAGGTGCATTAACAAAAAGTGCGCTAAAGCGCACTAATTATTGTCCCGAATATCATGATGCTATAACCTGACCAAAGTCGGGTGCTGTTTTTATCCTATAATTCTCTCAATACGCTGTTCCAACATCATCAAATCAGCCAATACAATTGCAGTAGCTGCTTCGATTACCACCGGAATGCGCAGGGCTATACAGGTATCGTGTCTGCCTTCTACCTCAAGATCTTCCATCTTGCCGGTTTTTATGTTTATTGTATGTTGCTTTTGGCTGGTACTTGATGTTGGTTTTACCACCACTCTGAATATTAGGTCATTTCCGTTTGATATACCACCATTAATTCCTCCGGCATGGTTGGTTTCTGTCTTCCCATTCAGATCTACAATACAGTCATTATGCTCACTGCCTGTCATTTCTGCTGCTTTAAAGCCGGCCCCAAATTCAATTCCTTTAATTGCAGGAACTGAAAAGATCATATGGCTTAATACCGCTTCTACTGAATCAAAGAATGGTTCGCCTATTCCAACCGGCATATTGGTTGCAGTGCATTGGATAATTCCTCCGATGGAATCCTTTTGTTTAACAGCTTCTAAAACCCTTTTCTCAATGTCTTTACTCCCCCCCACTTCCAGCAACTCGCTTGTAACAGTCACCGGGTTTATTATTTTCCTGGCAATAACACCTGCTGCGACCAAACCCAGTGTTATTCTTCCGGAAAAATGACCCCCACCCCGGTAATCTCCAAATCCTCCATATTTCTTTCCGGCAACAAAATCAGCATGTCCGGGACGAGGAGTTTCCCTCAGTTTACTATAATCTTTGCTGCGTGTATTGGTATTCTCAAACCATATGGTAATTGGCGCTCCGGTAGTAGTATCGTTAAAAACCCCACTTACAATTTTAGGAATGTCGGCTTCCTGACGGGGAGTAGTACCCACTGCTCCGGCCTTGCGTCGTGAAAAGTCTTTTTCAAAATCTTCCAATTTCAATGAAAGTCCGGCAGGACAACCATCAATAACAATACCTACTGCATTTCCATGAGATTCACCGAAAATACTCACCCTGAATATTCTTCCAAAACTGTTCATTGTTCCTGTTATAGTTTTTTAATTAAATTCAATATTTCAATCAGCTGATCCTTTGTAACCTGGCCGGGAGCTGTTTCTTTCCCCTTTTCAAGGGTCGCAAAAGTAAACTCTGCATGAAACAGGGGAGCCATCAGGCGCGTTATCTTACCTGCATCTCCCATCCCAAGCGCTACTATTCGTTTACCTAAGCTATATAGGGACAGTATCTTGGCTGCGTCTTTCATGTCATTTGCCATCGTAGCAACTTTTGCTACGTCTGCACCCATACTATACATCTCCTCCACCATTTTGTTCAATTCAACAATGTCCGGGGTATTTGAATAGTTATGATAAGAGAGGATGACATCGCATTCGTTTAGTTTTGCGACCTGAATCAGTTCCTTCCGGATTGTTTCAGGGGCTTCCATCTCTATATCTATATAACTTGCTCCTGATTGAATGGCCATAGTTAGTGATCTCATTTGCTTTTCATCCGGATATTGTTTTGGTCGACATGTTGCCACCAGCTTTTTCCCGGCTGAAAATATCTTTTTAATATCTGCGTCACAATAATTCACTAAATCCAGTCGAATTTCAGCCATTTCAACCTGGCTAAGCAGGTTCAGACACTGTGAGGGATCCTTTTCAGCGAGGCTAATGCAAATCATTTAACAGTTCCTCCAGTTTATTTACAGCAACAGGTTCAAAAGTCGCTTCTCCAATGCCTTTAAGAATAACAAAAGAGATTTTATCGCCTGCCCTCTTTTTATCTTTTTTCATGGCATTTGCCATCATAGTTGATTCCTGATTTAATTCTGTGGGCAAACCCAGCTTCATAAGCAAGCTGGTAATCCTGTCTACATCAGGTTGAGACAGAAAACCCTTTTGCATGGAGAATTTTGCTGCATCGACCATTCCTATGCTTACAGCTTCTCCATGAGTAAGCGTTCCCAGTTTTTCATAGGCATGCCCGAATGTATGTCCAAAGTTGAGCTTTTTCCTTTCCCCACTTTCTTTCTCATCTGCTTCAACAACTTCAGCTTTAATACACACGGAGTCGTACACCATCTTTTCAATCACATCTTTATCGAGAGCTAATGCCTTTTCATAGTTATTTTCAATATACTCAAAAAGATCTTTACGTTTAATCAACCCTGCTTTCACTATTTCAGCAAACCCGGTAGCAATTTCTCTTTTATCAAGAGTTGTGAGCATTTCGAGATCACAGATTACAAATTCAGGCTGATTGAAAACACCAATCATGTTTTTATATCCTTTAAAATTTACTCCGTTTTTGCCACCAACACTGGCATCTACCTGGGCAAGCAAGGTAGATGAAACAAAACCAAAGTGAACCCCACGCATATAGATGGAAGCTGCTATCCCAGTGATATCACAAACGATACCGCCACCAATCCCAACAATAAAGCTTGACCGGTCAGCTTCAAACTCAACCAATTTCTCAAAGATATAGTCAAGTGTTTCCAGGGTTTTATTTTTCTCTCCCATTCCAATCTCAATTACATCATAATTTGCAAATTGATGTCCGTATAGCTTTCGAACGTTGGTATCAGTAATTACGATGACCTTTGTATCCGGCAAATATTTCGATAAATTGGCGATACTTTCTCCAATAAGTATTCTCGAATCCTTTGTTTCGGTTTTAATAATCAGTTCTCTCATTCGTTTTTCAACATTATTTGTTCCTGATGGTTAATTGATTCCTGGTGGATAGCATAAAAAATGCGTTTTGTAAATTCTTCACTAAGACCTTTATTTTGGCCGTTTGCAATATGGCGGCTCAGTATCTCGTCCCATCTTTTGCTTTGCAATATAGCAATATTATTCTTCTTTTTATAGGCTCCAATCTCATCTGAAATTTTCATCCGTTTTTCAAAAATCTCCATTATGTCATTATCCAGCTTGTCTATCTGGGCACGCAACTGCTCAATCGTAAACATTAAGCCATTTTCCACCTCAGGTTTCCTTATCACAATTTTCTTTAATAATTCTTTTAATTCATCCGGAGTTATTTGTTGCTTTGCATCACTTAATGCCTTATCCGGTCTTATATGCGATTCTATGATTAACCCGTCAAAGTTAAGGTCCATAGCTTTTTGCGAAACCTGGAATAAATTTTCACGATTTCCACAAATATGACTTGGATCTGTTATGATAGGAAGATCAGGTATACGTCTCCTTATTTCAATAGGCAGCTGCCATTGAGGATGATTCCTGTAAATGGAATCCTGAAAGCTGGCAAATCCCCTATGAATTACTGCAAGCTTTTTGATACCTGCATTATACAACCTCTCAACGGCTCCAATCCACAACTCAACATCAGGATTTACAGGATTTTTAATCAACACTGGGATATTCATTCCTTTTAGAGTATCCGCAATTTCCTGCACAGCAAAGGGATTAGCGGTAGTCCTTGCACCAATCCATAATATATCAACCCCAAATTTCAATGCTTCGTAAACATGTTTTACGTTGGCAACCTCAACAGCGGTATACATTCCCAGCTCATCTTTGACCATTTTTAACCATGGCAGGGCAACCGAACCTAATCCCTCGAAAGAATTGGGACGGGTACGAGGTTTCCATATTCCTGCCCTAAAGATCTTTATTCCATTTTCTGACAATTGCCGGGCTGTTTCCATTACCTGCTCTTCCGATTCCGCACTACACGGACCGGCAATCACCAATGGGCGTTGTTCGTTAACACCCTGGAAGGTGAACTTATCGAATTTCATAACTATGCTCATTTTTTTATTTTATATTATTCATTTTTATCTATTATAATCGATGACTTTACTCTTTGAGCCCGGGAATTAAGAATACAGGAGTCAGAATTCAGCAATCAGTTTTACTTTTGTTCTGCTACTGCCACTGCTACTGTAACTGCCACTGCCACTCTCCGCTCACTCTCTCACTCTCATATCTTCGGTCTTCTGACCTCGGTATTCGGTCTCCGGTCCTCTATCTCACTCAATCACAGTACCACCTTTCACATACTCCCCCATAATTCCCAAATCACGTGTAAAGGGCTTAATAGCTTCAACAGATTGCTGATAAAGCTTAAAATCTTCTATCTCCACATCAATAAAAAACTGGTATTCCCAATCTTTTCCGGGGATAGGCATACTTTGAATTTTTGAAAGGTTAATATCATAAAATGACAATATCGAGAGTATTTTTGATAAACATCCTATTTTATGGGCCAGTGCAAAGTTTATAGAAGCTTTATTTATAGGAGCTTTAAAGTGCACCTCTTCATTCTTGTCTGCAAGTATCAGGAAGCGGGTATAATTCAATTTATTCGTTTCAATACTTTCAGCCAGTATATCCAGTTCATACATTTCAGCAGCAAGTTTACTGGCTATAGCACCTACACCCGTTAAATTGTTTTCCCTGATATCTTTGGCGCTTAGTGCAGTGTCGAGACTTTCAACAACCTTTATCTTAGGGTATCCGTTAAGAAATTGCTGGCACTGGAGAATAGCCATAGGATGGGAATATATCTCCTTTATATCCTCGATCTTTTGCCCTGGAAGACATATAAGATTTTGCTTAATCCGAAGATAGATCTCTCCTATTATCTTCATATTCGATTCCAAAAGCAACAAATAATTTGGCAGAATACTTCCTGCTAAAGAATTCTCAATTGCTGTAATGCCATAATCTGCCTGATTATTTTTTAAGGATTTAAACAGGTCTTTAAACGTATCACGGGGAACTATTTCAATTTTCTCATCTTTAAAATACCGCAGTGCTGCTATCTCATGAAAAGCCCCGTATCCTCCCTGGATTACGATCCGTTTAATGTTATTTGTTAGATTTTCCATAGTGTGTTTTTTGAAAAAAAAAAGTCCCGAACATCGGGACTTTTACTTATTATGTATTATTTGTATAAAAATCCCTACGTAAGAATTTGAAAATAAAAGAAATAGAAAAAATAATAGTTGAATAATATGTTTTTTGCCTTGTTCATCATCTACTAAAAACAAAAACGTTATAATTATGTTTACAAAATTAAACATGATTTCGAATTATTAATACAATTCATACAAAATATTTTGATTTTTTTACATTTGAAAAGATTTTTCATATCATACTATGACAATTAAAGAGAGATACAAGAAGACAATTGACTATTTTCAAAAACAATATCCTTCACCACAAACTGAACTGATGTATACGAGTTCCTATGAACTTATTGTTGCTGTGATCCTCTCAGCTCAATGTACTGATAAACGGGTTAACATAATTACTCCCCCGTTTTTTAAGAAGTTTCCGGACTTTCTGTCCTTAGCCCAATCAACTCCAGAACAAGTATTTCCGTATATAAGCAGTTGCTCCTATCCAAATAATAAAGCCAAACACTTAGTTGGCATGGCAGAAAGAATAACTCAAAATTACAATGGAAAACTTCCGGAGGATATTGATGAAATGCAGAAAATACCCGGCATAGGACGGAAAACTGCTAATGTTCTGGCAGCTGTATTGTTTAACCAGCCTGCAATGCCTGTTGACACTCATGTTTTCAGGGTTGCTGCACGAATAGGTCTGGTCAGGAATGCTAAAACACCTTTAGAAACAGAAAAACAGCTCGTAAACAATATTTCGCCATCCATGATACCAGATGCCCATCATTGGTTAATACTGCATGGAAGATACATATGCCAGGCTAGAAAACCAAAATGTATGCAATGCGGTCTTAGAGAAGTTTGCACATTTTACTCAAAAGAACTAAGAATAACCTGATACAATATTTAAAAAAAGATCATCGTTCTTATCCATAACCAGATGGTGTTGAAAAAAGATTTTTATTATCGTAAAGCCTTTTATAACTTTGTTATCAATCGATTCACCTCGGAGTAATGAATATTTGAATCAAAGAAAAGAAGTATTGAGTATAAATTGATTTAATATGGGACGAATTCAAACCCTCATTATTGTCTTTCTCTCGGTAATACTATCAACAGGCTTTGTGTCACAAAAAATTGATTATCGTCAGGGAAGATTTATGAATGTATGCAAAGGCCTGAATGGCGATGCATTGATCTATTGCATTTTCGTTGACACCAAAGAAACCAAACCCTGGTTAGATTTTGATATCAGGACTACCATTGACTCATTGAGAATTGCCGTGCAATGGCTTAATAAACAAGCCCAAAAAAATAAAATTACCTTGAATATCAAATCTGATTACTTCATTGGAGACGAATTTGCAACAATTCGAAAGAATTTACCTATGGGTGATGTTTATAAATCAGTTACTGAGCCCAACATGAAAACCGGAATATTTGAACTTAACAATTGGGCAAATTCTGTTGCCAAGAGAGCCGGGATGTCATTAAATATTATTCAGAAAGATGGAATTCCCGACATTACAAATCCAAGGGATAAAGAACGTTTTGTAGCATACCTGCGTGACGAATACAATGTAGAAAGTGTAGCCCTTATGTTTATGGTAAATAACTATTACAAAACCGACATTTCCATATCCCTGAATACGTTAAACACAGAGGATGTTGAATTTGCCATTGTTAGTTATAAATATCCTGCAGAAATTGCACATAATTTTTTACATCTGTATGGCGCAGCAGATATGTATGAAACACCTTACAGAAAAAATGATAAGAAAATAGAGGTTTTGCAGAAATTGTTCCCAAATGAAATAATGCTAGATCCCTATGCGAAAAACATATGGGACCTGGAAATAAGTGAATATACCAAATACCTCATAGGATGGTCAAACTCGATTGCCCCACTGTACGAAGATTTATTAGTTGACAAAAGCCTGAGTTTTTAATTTAAACGGTTGTAATAAAAAAAAGCTTGTAGCTATAACATTTTTTAACATATCCTTTTAATATGTTAAGTATATTATGTTTTTCTAAATAATTTGCTACGAGGCTTATTTACTGAATATTATATGGACTCGCATTTTTACGTCAGACATAAGGTAAAAAACCATAAAGAGGTATTTAACCTAAAAACAAAGAACAGACAATAATTGCATTATTTTGTATTTAAAAAAAAAATGTTAATTTTACTATTAGTAAAAAGCCAAAAAACTATAATCTAAAAAGAAGATATTATGCTCAAAAAACCATACCCAATTTTCACAGCAGGAATCCTACCCCTGATTTTCCTTGCTGTGTTTTTTATTGGCTGTAAATCAGATGGCAGCAAAACAAACACGGATGAAACAGAAGACATAGAAGATGTAGAAATCGACCAGGAGATTTTTGATGATATCAAAGAAGCGAAAAAGATATTCTACTCTCTCCCATCGCCTTTAGAAACAGCAATGCTTATTAAAACAGCCGGGGCTGAATATAACGAAGAGTTATTAAATTCTTTGGATAATGTTGATAATTACACAACTAACAAAAGCATGGCATTAAATCTGGGTGTTTACACTACCGATTTAAGCTTTGCCAGCCTTTTTGACCAGACGCAAACCTCCATAAATTATATGGAAGCATCAAAAAAATTAGCCGATGGATTGGAGATTCTGGATGCAATAGACAACACGACCATTGAGCGTTTGGAAGAAAACATTAACAACCGCGATGTAATTATGGACATTATTTCTGAAACATTTATGTCCTCTAGTTCGTTCTTAAAGGAAAATGACCGGGCGGCTGTTGCATCTATTGTATTAGTTGGAGGATGGGTAGAAGGACTTTACATTGCCACACAACTTGTTGGTGAAAAACCAATTGAGAATAACAAGCTTGTTGAGCGCATTGTTGATCAGAAGTTGTCATTTGACATAGTTCTTAAACTTCTTGAAGAGCATAAAGATAATCCTGATATACAGGATTTAATTGCTGATGTGAATAAACTGAAGCAGGTTTTTGATAAGATTGAATTGGAAACTACTGAGATTGAAACAGAGGTTGGTGAAGACAATGTTACAACCCTGAAGTCAACCAGTACAATTAAAATTACAAAGGCGATTTTCCAAGAGCTTACAGAGACCGTGGAAACAATAAGGACAAAATTTGTATCTTAAATATATAGTTCTTTGTAAATTAAAATCCTAGTTGTTATAACAAAGAATTATTAAATTTTAAAAAATAGACATATGAAAATTACGTTGCGTGCATTACTGGTAGTTTTATTACTAACTTCGGTATCCTTTACAGGATGGGCACAATGCAAAGGATTCGCAAAGAAAATATGTAAGTTGGAACTTGACCCATACATCCATGACGGGAACTATCATGCAAACATATTAACGGAAGGCGAAGAAGCAGAGCTATATAAAACTTTCTATTCCGGACAAGAATACCGTATTGCTATTTGTGGATCAGATGACCTGCCTGCAGTACAATTTAAAATTATCGATAATAACCGCAGAATTTTGTATGATAACGCAGATCATGATTACGCGATGACATGGGATTTTAAACTCGAAGCCAGCCAGCAGCTTAAAATTGCTATAAAAGTAGTACCCTCTGAAGAAAGTACAGGAATGGCACCCCAAAGTGGATGTGTCTCCATCATGTTTGGATTTATGGACAAATAATAAATACTATTAAAATATGTAAAGCCTATGATTTCATAGGCTTTTTTTGTATATTAACATAATTAAAACATTTTCTGAATTCATACGTATTACTATTGATAAACAATTTGATATCAACCTAAAATTATATACTAATGAAAAGGATTATTTATCTGTTATTAATCCTGGCAACCATTATAGTTGTTTCCTGCGAGGAACTGAGTGATGGACTGGGAGAACTTACTACAGAAGAAGTAGTGCAAGGCTTAAAAACAGCCCTGGCTGTGGGTACAGATAGTTCTACTACAGCGCTAGCAGCAGTGAATGGATATTACGGAAATAAACTATTAAAAATACCTTTACCTCCTGAAGCTGAATCAGTTAGAACCAGCATAAACACTTTAACATCGAGGTATCCCGTTCTGGCCAGTACTTTTAACTTAGATCAGCACTTTGAAAACATAGTAAAATCAGTTAATATGGCAGCCGAGTCAGCAGCAAAGGAAGCAGCCCCTATCTTTAAAGAGTCCATTACATCATTATCCATCACCGATGCATGGGATATCCTTAATGGAATAAATCCTGCTTCTAAAAAATCAGGAAACGCTGATTTTGATTCAACAGCTGCCACAAATTATTTTAAAGCAACAACGTCTGAAGCCCTAACAGGACTTTATTCTCCAAAAATTGACAATGCATTAGGCAAAGACCTGGGACTAGGTTTTTCAGCGAACGATGCATGGGATTCATTTAAGTCTGCATACAATACAGCCTATTCTTCGGCAACCAGTATACCATTAGTAGGTTCTGCTGTTGAAGATGAACTGGATCCTGTTTCAACAGAAAGCATTGGCGAATTTTGTACAGGCATTGCCCTTAATGGCCTCTTCCACAAAGTAGGTGAGGAAGAAATAAAAATACGCCGCGACCCTCTCGAATGGGCACTTACTGCCGTTGGCGATATCCTGGAAAGAGTGTTTGGGGGTGGATGATAGGAGAAACCCTATATTATATAAAAAAGAGGCTTAAAATCCTCTTTTTTTATGTATTTATTATAAATCTTCGTTTTTATGATAATAAATACAAAACGGTACAGGCAACCCTTGTTCGAATTACGAAAAACGCCCGTACCATCTTGTTTTCTCAAAACCATGGACTTAACTGAATCAGATAGCATTGCAAAACATTTCTTTCAAAGGCCCGGCAGGTGCTTGATCCTGCCAGGCCGGTTTCCTGCAGCTGTTATTACAGCAATCCCAAGTAAACAACAGCAGGTGTATATAGAGTCAAAGATCAATCGCAAAAATCACAGGATATTTTACTGGTTTCGGTCATCTTCAAGCCATCGGATTTCCGCAATATCCAATCGTCGGTATTTATCGTGTAACCTGCCCAATATTCCCCTCCGGTATTATCTCCAATAATGTAAACATCAAAAATGCTTCCCTCTAACACACTTTCTTCATCAACATACCAGTCTGTATAGCACTTTTGGTTTTCTTTAGTATTGGAACTTAGCTTTGATACTTCAAAATAACATGCTGTCCTGTCATTGTTAAAGGTAATGCAACGATACTCCGAATAAGAATTGCTATAATAATACCATGTTCCTAAAATACCATTTTCAATGGTTGATAAAGCTTCGATCTCCGGTTCATCATCGTCATCATCGTCATCCTTGTCATCATTTTTATCGCAGCTTGTTATAACAAAGCTCCCGCAAGTAATAATTATTAAGATAAATAAATTGCTGAATAGGTTTTTAACTTTCATATAAATTGGGTTTTGGTTAATAACACTATAAAAATATAACCTGTTTCAGAAAATAAAAATACCAAATTATAAAGCGTAGGTATCTGTATTAAATCCGTACTGAAATTCTTAAAAAGTGTAATTTGGTTTGCTGTTTATTCTTTCTCGTTTGCTCTCACTCTCACTCTAATTCTTCCCCCTCAGCCTGTCGGCAGCTCCCCGAGGGGAGCACGTTTCTTTCTGGGACACTGCTTTCTTATTTGAAATAGCTTCTTTATAGGTCCAGCAATAAATTAACTCCCGGAAATAGTATTCAATAATTGCAGTAACTTGTCACGCTTACGGTGTGAAACGGGTATTTCTTTGCCTTTTTTCAATATCAGGCAACCACCGTCATATCGTTCGTATCTGTCAATATAGTTTAAATTTACAATATAGGATTGATGCACTCTCAGAAACCCGGCATCTTTCAGCAAATCTTCATATTCTTTAATACCCTTTGAGACCAAAATTTTACGCCCGTCATCAAGAAAAAATTCAGTATAGGGACCATCCGAATTGCAGTAAATAATATCCTGAACATCAACCAGAAATATACTTTTTGAAGTTTTTAATACGATCTTTTTTAATTTGTCGGCATAATCTTTTATGTTCAACATCAGCGCACTAAGCTTAATACGGCTGTCTTCCACTTCTATGGATTTATCGGCTTTGTCTACAGCACTGATCAATTCTTTGGGATCTATAGGTTTTACAAGGTAATCCAAAGCACTGTATTTAATCGCCCTAATCGCATATTCTTCATATGCAGTAATGAAAATAATTTTAAAATTAATTTCATGCAGTTGGCCAAGCATATCGAATGTAGTGCCATCGGGAAGATTAATGTCTGAAAGCACTAATTCAGGGCCCTGCTCTTCAATTGCGCTTCGGGCATCAGCCAGGTTGCTTGCAACAGCAACAATTTCAATATTAGGGCAATATTTTTCAAGGGTTGCCTGGATATTCTCCAGTATAGGCAGTTCATCCTCAATAATAAGCGTGCGTATCATGGTGTAATTAATTTATATAAATAATGGGGATTGTTATGTTCACTTTTGTTCCAATGGGCTTTCCATCATTATCTTTTAAGTCAATATATTCCATTGCTGCCCTGCGCTTGTATTTACGTTCCAGTAACCTTAATCGCTCATCCGCAATATGTGTAGACATTGAAAGATGCCCTTTCGTATGGGTGTTTTCACCATTGTTCCTGCCCGGTCCGTCATCTTCAACCTCCAGTAAAAGCAGTCCGTTGGTTTCCGTAATGCTTATGTTTATATTCCCTCCTTTCTCCTTTTTCATAATGCCATGCTCAATGCTGTTTTCAATAAAAGGTTGTGCTAACATGGGAGGGATGCCAACCTCACTGGTGTCAATCTCTTCATCAACCAAGAGGGTATAATTCATCTTATCGCGCAACCGTAACTTTTGCAGATCAAGGTAATACCGCAGGGTTTCTATTTCAAGTTCCAGGGGTATTATTTCTTCCCTCGAATTCTGCAACATCAGGCGCATTAATTTAGCAAAATTGGAGAGATAGGAACTGGCCTCAAGGGGTTCGTTTTTCATTATATAACTTTGTATTGCCGATACGGAATTAAAAATAAAATGCGGGTTCATCTGCAACCTGAAAAGCTTTTGTTCCAGCTCCATGTTGGCCTGCCTTGATTTTAAACGGTTTTGCCTTAAAAATAAATAACCCAGGCCAACGATAAAAAGGATCAATACAATAAGGGATAAAGTTAAATAGCGCGCCCTTCCTATCCGTAATTCTTTCAGTTCATTTTCTGTTTCCAGCGTTTCAATACGCCTCTGCTTTTTCTCTGTGTCATAAATCGTGCGAAGTTCTGCAATTTTCTTCTGACTTTCCGCATTAATGATTGAATCCCTTACTTCTGAGGATAATGTGTAATAATGTAAGGCTTCCTCATATAAATTCAGATTCTTGTATAAATCAGATAAGGCTTTGTAATTCTCAACTAACTGGCTTCTATAACCTATCATTACAGCAATAATATTACTTTCGTTATAATATATTAAAGCTCTGTCAATTTGATTTTTAGCTACATAGATATCTCCAATACTTTTTAATAATTTTGCTAATGAAAATTGATCCCCCAACTTGGTTTCAAGGTCATATGCCAGGGTAAGGTTTTGCAATGCTATATCGTAATCCTTTTGTCCTTTGTAGCTTTCACCAAGTGTTATATATGTAAGCGCCACGGAGTGCATATCGCCAAGCTGGTTATAATGCTTTAATGCCTTATTGAGAAATTTTATTGCTTTAAGGTAATCACCATCAATATTATGTAAAGTACCCAGATTAAGACAAGCCTGGGCCATCCCTGGCAGATCATTTATTTCGGTACAACGGTATAGTACTTCCTGATAACATTTTGTTGCTTCAAGAAACTCCCCTGTTTCCTGATAAATGCTTCCAATATTGTTTAATGAATACAACACTCCGCTTAAATTCCCCGTTTTTTCCTCTATCTTCATTGACTTTTGCAAATATTCAAGTGCCGTGTTGTAATCTCCCTGAAAATAATGAAGAATGCCTATATTATTCAAAGTTGCTGCAATATTTATTGTATCATGCACCTCCTGGCTTATATTGTAAGCTTTGTGGTAATATTCATTGGCAGCAGTGTAGTCCCCTTTTATGTCGTATACCATCCCAATCGTGTTGTAGACCTTGCCTATCCCTGTTTTATCATTTAAGTCAGACATTATCTGCAATGCTGCTTGGTAATAGAACATAGCGGAATCAGTATTATTATTATAATATCGAATATTTCCGAGTGTCCAGAGAGCATATCCCCTGGCATGCCTGTCTTTCTTTTCCTCAGCCAGTTTGAGGCTCATTTGCGCATACAGCTCTGCTGTATCCAGTGATAGGGTAAGATATTCTTTAGCAAGCAAATATACCTGGAACGGATCAGGGGATTTCACACAAATAACAGCCTGGCGTAAACTGTCTATCTTATTAGAATATAAAGTACATACCAAACTATTGCTTAGTATTATAAGCAACAAAATTCGCAGGGATTGCTGTTTCATAACGAAACAAATATACAAAAGAAGCTATTATAACGCTAATTCAATCTGAGAATTTGTCTAACTTAATGAAATAGATCGTGTTATGACTATTATTCAAGGGAATTAGGGATAATTGGATTATTGGATTATTGGATTATTGGATTGTTGAAATAATTACACTACTGTCCGATTATTTTTTTTAAAATCAAGAAATACCTTTATTTATATGCCGTCCCTACGGGACTTTAATAACTCCAGGTCATTTTTATATAATCCTGGGTCGTTATAATTATTTATGCAAATCAACTGTATGGTTAGTTTTTAAATCATCTAAATATTTGGCTATTGTTGATGGGAGCATTAATTATTATGAAATAGTCAGCTACTAATTAGTGGGAGCATTTCCTATACCAGAAAAAGCCTGCCAACAATTAGCGGGAGCATTTTTCACAACCGGAAAAGCCTGCCAACAATTAGTGGGAGTATTTTCCACTGCTTGAAAAGCCAGCCACTAATTAGGGAGAACGTTTTTTCCTACTTAAAAAGCCTCCCGATATTAGTTGGAGCTCTTTTTTATACAACCAATTTGAAAACTTATTTTGACCCAGAACCCCTGTCTCCTTAGAATGGAAATTCTTCCAACTCTTCATAATCCACCTCTTCAATCTTAGGTTTTTCTGCTTTCAGGTGAACAGAATTTCCATCCACAAATATCGCCCTGTGAGGCCGAACCGGGCAAATATGTTCGCAGGCCCCGCATCCAACGCAGATGGAAGGATTCGTATTAGGGATGGTAAGGCCTTCCTTATAAGGGACCATAAATACTGCTTGTGTTGGGCAGTGTTCGGCGCAGGCTCCACAAGATGTTTCTTCGGTATATACCACACAATTTTGTTGTATGAAATTTACTTTACCAATTTGAGTCACTACTTTCTCATCCCTGGTTATGGGACGAATGGCCCCGGTTGGGCAAACTTCTGAGCAGGCTGTGCACTCATAGTTGCAATAACTGATCTCATAATCTAACCGGGGTTGAAGAAAACCTTTTAATCCATATTCTAAAAGTGAAGGATGGATTACGTTTGACGGGCATGCGCTTACACATAAATGGCATGCTGTGCATATATCGTTAAACCTGTCAATACTGACCGAACCTGGCGGACAAATGGCGTATTTTTTATCATTGGGGATCAGTTCAACTCCGGTATTTGATACAGGTGTAGTACCCTTTAGGAGCTTTGAAATCCCTAATAATATCATTGTGGAAGAAACAGCTTTGCCAATAAATTCAAGTCTTCCGTTATCTTCCTTATCAGGAGAATTTGTAGAAGATATACCCTTTCTTAAGCTTAACTGGTATTTTATTGCAGATTCGGGGCATGTATCTATGCAATTATAACAAGCTACACAGCGTGTAAAATCTACTTTTTGTTCTTTTATATTAATGCATTCTGATTTGCACACCAGGCTGCACTTATTGCACGAAGTACATTTTTGTGTATCAAATTTCAATTTGAATAGTGAAATTTTTGAAAGAAGTCCTAATAACGCACCTACAGGGCATATTGTATTGCAAAATAACCTGCCATGCTTTAATGTAAGGAATGTTATTAATCCAAATATCACCAATGGGTAAATTAATGCGAGCCAATTTACATAAATATCCATTTTATAAAATGTATAAATGTTCATTTTCTCAAGTATCCCAGCCAGCAGGTTATTAAGGCTTATATAGATTGGTCTTATCAGGTCGGATGAGATACGTCCAAAATTGCTGTATGGATCCAAAAGGTTTACGATAAGGATACTTCCTGCAATCATTGAAACAATGGTTACCCCTAAAATTGAGTACCTTAATATGTTATAAGTTCTACCTGGTTTGTATCTGAATTTCTTTTTCCGGATACGTTTTTTTATTCGTGCAATACCATCCTGCAGTATTCCCAAGGGGCAGATGGCAGAACAATATACCCGCCCAAACAAAGCTGTCAGAAACAGAATGACAATAAAGGCTCCTCCAAATATTACTCCTGTCTTCAAAGCTTCAATCAGGGAGGGAACGAATTGTACAGAGGTTATGGTCATTAAAAAGTGGGGAGAAAAAACACCCCTGAAATCAATAAAGGCAAAAAAGGTAAACAAGAATATAATTATGGCTATAACAAGCCTGATCTTTTTAAGGATAGATTGTTTCACAATTGGGATTTTAATTTTTAAAGAGAAATGCGTTTAATATTCAGGCTGGCAAGGTCTTTTTTGCCAACTCCCAACTCATTTGCATATCGAATATATTTTACATCATCGGGTTCTGTTCCGAATATTTTTGCTGCAGCTGCATCAGCGGCTACAATATCCGTTGACATGATTAATGACTTTACTTCTGCAACATCAGCTGTAGAAACGCCTCTTGGTCCATTCTTCTTCATTACCCGGTATGCATCTACAATTGTAAGGTCTGGTTTTATTGCTGTTACAAAATCAGCAATACATTGGTGAAGTCCTTTTAAGTGGTAAAAACGACGATCCTGTACAATTCCCATCAGGTTTTTCATACCTATGGAAACACCTGTGCTTCCGTGGTGCTTAAGTACAGGGACATTTATAAAGACATCTGCATCCAGTATTTGCTCATGTACTTTTACTTTATTAAGTATTTTCCCTTTTGGTACGTCAACTTCTCTATAATATTGCGAACTGTTGGCAGGAAGCATTTTTCCTCCGGCATCTTTTACGGCTTTTTCAATACCACTGTTTGTATAACATTTTTGCCAGTCATCGCATGTATAATCCAACACATTTACTTCTTTAGCACCTGCTGCAAGACATTTTTTTACCAGGTGCCCAATCAATTCGGGATTGGTATTGGCTGCCCGGTCAGGAGTGGCATCCCATCCGATATTTGGTTTTATAACTACTTTTTGGTTTGCTTTTACAAATTTTCCAATGCCACCATACGCTTCAATTGCTTTATCAAACATGGTTACAGGTAATCCACCCTTAACAGCAACCAGATCTATAGCAGGTTCTTCAAGTGCTTGTGCAAAAACCTTTTTCCCACCAAGTGAGAATGCTATACCGGCAAATGCCCCGGTGGTTATCGTCCTTTTCAAAAATTCCCGTCTCTTCATAGTGGTTTATTTTTTTGTATTTGTCTAAATATACACTAAAAACAACTTTAAACCTTACAATATTATAATTGTTTCTTTAAAAAATGCTAGTAAATTTGATGTTTTAAAACAAAAATATAATACATAATTAGAATGACAATACTATATTACGATTGCTTTTCAGGTATTTGCGGGGATATGCATTTAGGTGCTATGATTGATGCAGGGGTAGATCCTGATTTTTTAGTAAATGAACTTAACAAGTTGAATCTTTCAGGATATTCCATTGAAATTAAGAGGGATAAAAGGAAAGGTATTGAAGGAACTAAGGCAGACGTGGTATTGGAAGATAAACATCAGCCTCACAGGCATTTGAAGGATATTGCCGATATCATAAACAATAGTAGCCTGGATGATGTTATAAAGAAAAAAAGTCTTTTCATGTTTCAAAAGATAGCTGAAGCAGAAGCTAAAGTGCATGGTACAACCGTTGACCAAATTCATTTTCACGAAGTTGGAGCAGTGGATGCTATTGTGGATATTGTAGGAGCAGCAATTTGTATCAACTATCTAAATCCGGACAAAATCATGGCATCGCCTGTTGAATTGGGAGGTGGTTTTGTGAATATTGCTCATGGAAAGATACCTGTACCTGCACCTGCCACCGTTGAAATCCTTAAAGGTTTACCGGTTACCACGGGAGCTGTTCCTTTTGAAACCACAACACCAACCGGAGCAACAATACTGGCAAGCAACGTGGATGAGTTTAGTGACAATCCAAAATTTATAATCACCAAAACCGCTTATGGCATTGGCAACCGGGATACGGAAATACCTAATGTTTTAAGGGTATATCTGGCAGAAAGTACTGAAGAAAAAAGCTTATACCAGTATTCATCCTATATGATCGAATGTAATATTGATGATATGAACCCTGAATACTATGGTTTTTTAATGGAGAAGCTTTTTACCATTGGGGCCGAAGATGTATTCTTTTCTTCGGTAATTATGAAAAAGTCAAGACCGGCAACAATCCTGAGTGTATTATGTAAGGAAAATGCAGTAGATGAAATTACGGAGTGCCTTATAACTGAAACCTCTTCGTTTGGCTTTAGAAAGTACAAGGTTGATAAACTCATGCTGGACAGGGAAATGGAAACGATATCTACTAAATATGGTGAAATAACCATTAAGAAAGGTTTTTTTAAAGGGAGACAGGTAAAAGTAAAACCTGAATACGAAGACTGCAAGCGTATTGCGGAGGAACAAAAACTACCTCTAACCAAAGTATATGCCGAGGTAGAGAAAATAATTTCTGATTTAAAAATAAATTGATGGATAAAACCAAAGAGGAAAAATATAATGATCTTTTAAGGAGTATTAAAAAGCTTGGATCTGTTGCAATAGCCTTTTCCGGTGGTGTGGATAGCACTTTCCTGTTAAAGGCGGCTGCAGAGGCATTGGGTGATAAGGTCATCGCATTCACGATAAAAACACCTTATATTCCAAGATGGGAAGTGGAAGAGGCATCTGAATTAACAAAGGATTTGGGTGTTAAGCATATAATTATTGATATGCCTTTGCATGAATCTATAAAAAATAATCCGAATGACCGCTGTTATCTTTGTAAAAAAATGCTGTTTTCCCGTTTGCTTGAAGAAGCGAAAAAGGCAGGTGTGGCCTACGTAATTGAAGGTACAAATGCTGATGATACCAGTGACTATCGTCCGGGACTAAGAGCACTAAAAGAATTACAGGTAGTGAGTCCTATACTTCAGGCAGGCATAACGAAAGAGGAAATTCGTGAATTATCTAAACGAATGGGGCTGCCAACATGGGATAAGCCGGCTTATGCTTGTTTGCTCACCAGAATTCCTTACGATACGAAGATTACATACGAAATGCTTGAGAAAATTGAACGCGGAGAAAAATTTTTGGCAGCGGAAGGTTATAGAGGTACAAGGGTAAGAGTTCATGATAAGATAGTGCGCATAGAAACCCGTCCTGAATGGTTTGGGAAAATGATGGAAGAGGAACAAAAAAAAAGAATTATCAAGGAGTTTAAAGAAATAGGCTTTACATTTGTAACACTGGATATGGAAGGATACAGAACGGGTTGTTTTAATCCAGGTAAAGAATAAATGCAAATAATGACATTATGTCCCCGGATGAATTAAAAAAACTATTACAGCAGGTAAAGGATGGAAATTTGGAGGTAGATAAAGCTCTTAATGAGCTTAAGGAACTGCCTTTTAAGAATTTAGGACATACTATGGTGGACAGTCACCGGGAATTACGTACAGGCTATCCTGAAGTGATTTTTTGTGCAGGAAAAACGGTTGAGCAGGTAGTTCAGATTATGGAATATATGATTACCCGCGACAATAATGTATTAGGTACCCGGGCAACGGAAGAAATGTATAATGCAGTAAAAGGGATAGCTCCGGAAGCAGTGTTTAATAAATTAGCACGGACTATTACTATAAAAAGAAAAGAATACAAAATTCCAGAAAGCTATATATCAGTTGTTACCGCTGGAACTTCTGATATCCCTGTTGCTGAAGAAGCAGCTATTACAGCAGAAATCTTTGGGAACAGGGTTGAACGCATCTTTGATGTAGGTGTGGCAGGGATTCACCGTTTACATGGAAATATGACAAGGATTGCTGATGCAAGAATTATTATTGTTGTTGCAGGTATGGAGGGAGCTTTACCTAGTGTAGTAGGTGGGATGGTAGATAAACCCATTATTGCAGTACCTACCAGTGTTGGTTATGGAGCTAATTTTCAGGGGCTTTCAGCCCTGTTAGGCATGCTTACCAGTTGCGCCAGCGGAGTTACAGTAGTAAATATTGACAACGGATTTGGTGCCGGCTATTTTTCCAGCATGATCAATAAAATTTAAGGCTTTGGGAATGGATCAAAAGTCAGTTGTCCTTCTCTCTGTTGCATATCTCGGACCAATTCAATATTTTGGTAAAATTATCTCATATCCAAATGTACTTATCGAACAGCACGATACATTCGGAAAACAAAGTTACCGCAACCGGTGCAGGATCTTTGGGGCGAATGGTCCGCTTTCTTTATCTATCCCTGTGCAAAGGGCAAGCCAGCACAAGATAAAGGTGAAAGATGTGAAGATCGATTATAGCGAAGACTGGCAAAAACAGCATTGGAAATCCATTGAATCGGCATACCGGTCAGCTGCTTTTTATGAGTATTATCATGATGAACTGGAACCTTTCTATCAAAGGAAGTATGATTTTCTGATCGATTTTACGAACGAAATTCAGGATGCTGTTTTAAGCTGTATTGGAATTACTCCTGATATAACCTATACAAATGACTTTATAATTCCGGGTAGTGAAGAAGTTATGGATTACCGGGAAATGATACATCCCAAGAAAAGCATTCATGATCCACTTTTTAGCTCAACTGAATATTTCCAGGTTTTTTCAGATAAATCAGGATTCCAGCCAAATTTAAGTATTATCGACCTTCTTTTCAATATGGGGCCTGATGCGGTTGAGGTTCTTAAGAAATCAATAATCTAAATTTTTTCTTTTAAATACTTTCCTGTATAAGACTTCTCACACTTCACTATATCTTCAGGTATGCCTTCAAATACCACCTGTCCTCCTTCTTCACCCCCCTCAGGTCCTAGATCAATTATCCAGTCAGCCATTTTAATTATTTCAAGGTTGTGCTCAATGATAACGATTGAGTGTCCTCGCTGGATAAGTGCTTCAAAGGCACCAAGAAGGGTTTTAATATCATGAAAATGAAGACCTGTAGTCGGTTCGTCAAAAATAAACAGCATATTACCTGCTGAGCTTTCCTTACTCAAAAAATAGGCAAGTTTTACCCGCTGGCTTTCACCACCACTTAGTGTACTTGAGGATTGTCCCATTTTTACATAGCCAAGCCCCACATCAGCCAGAGGTTGCAATTTTTCAGCAATCTTCTTTTCACTTTGGCTCTTGGCTTGCGAGAAAAACTCGATTGCTTCGTCAATGGTCATTTCAAGGATATCATAGATATTCTTGTCACGGTATTTTACCTCCAATACCTCATCTTTAAAGCGTTTTCCACCACACGAATCACAAATAAGTTCAACATCGGCCATAAACTGCATTTCCACCTTAATGATACCTTCTCCCTGGCACTCATCGCATCTTCCACCATCAACATTAAATGAAAAGTGGGCTGGTTTAAAATTATTCAGTTTGGCCAATTGTTGTTTGGAATAGAGATTACGTATTTCATCATACACCTTCAGATATGTAACCGGGTTGGATCGTGAAGATTTTCCAATTGGATTCTGATCTACGAATTCAATTCCTGTAATCATCTTTATATCTCCCTCAATAAGATCATGTTCTCCGGTTTTTTCACTGAACTTATCAAATAACTTGCCAAGTCCGGAATACAGGATGTTTTTAACCAGTGTCGATTTTCCAGAGCCGCTTACACCACTTACTACAGTTAATGTGTTTAATGGAAATTTTACAGATATATTTTTCAGGTTGTTTTCTCTTGCACCCTTTACATGTATATAGTTTCTCCATTTCCTTCGCTGAGCAGGAGGATCAATGGTTTCCTTACCGGAAAGATATTTAGCTGTGAGACTTTTTTCTTCATTTAAAACAGCCTGATGATTACCATGGAAAATAACTTCTCCGCCCAATCGTCCGGCGAATGGTCCCATATCAACTATTTCATCAGATGCACGGATAATTTCTTCGTCGTGTTCAACTACTACAACACTGTTCCCAATATCACGGAGGTTTTTTAATACAGAAATTAATCGTTCTGTATCACGAGAGTGTAGACCAATACTAGGTTCGTCTAATATATACAATGAGCCGACCAGGCTGCTTCCAAGAGATGTGGCAAGATTGATTCGTTGGGACTCACCTCCGGACAGGGTAGCGGAGAGCCTGTTAAGCGTAAGGTATCCCAAACCCACATTTTCAAGAAATGCCAGACGGTTATTGATCTCTACAAGCAATCGTTTGGCCACGTTTTTATCATGATCATCCAGTTCCAGTGTTTTAAAATAACTGGTTAGCTCTTTAATAGGCATCTCAACGAGGTCACCAATAGTATAATTGTTTATTTTAACATAATAGGCTTCCTTCTTTAATCTGGCTCCTTTGCATTCAGGACAAGTTGTTTTTCCCCGGTACCGGGCCAGCATAACCCTGTACTGTATTTTATATTGTTTTGATTCTACATAATGGAAAAATGCATAAATGCCTTTAACATGGGGACCTCCATACCAAAGTAATTCTCTTTGCTCTTTGTTTAATTGATAGTAGGGTTTATGAATAGGAAAAGATATTCTGTCGGCGTTCATTATAAACCGCTCTTTCCATTTTTTCATTTTATCACCTTTCCAGCAAACAACAGCATCTTCATATAATGAGAGACCTTTATTAGGGACTACTTTATCTTCATCAATGCCTATTACCTTACCGTAGCCTTCACAGGTAGGGCATGCACCAATAGGATTATTAAACGAGAACATATGCTCATTGGGTTCTTCAAATAATTCCCCACCTTCTTCATATCGTATCGAAAAACGAATATATTTTATGTCATCTTCATTTTGAATACCAATCATGCAGGTTCCATCGCCTTCATTCAATGCCAGTTGCACTGAATCACCAGCACGGGCAACAAAATCTTCATCCCGGGATTGCACAATTAACCGATCAATAACAATATAAACATACTCAGAGGTTGATATGATTTCTTTTGCTAGTAAGTCGCTTATCTTTACTATTTCTTTATTGATAAGCATCCTCGTAAAACCCTGCCTGTTCAGAGATTCAAGCCTGGATTTATCCAAAGGGGTATTTTTTATATTAATAGGGGATAATACCATCAACTTGGTACCTTCAGCTTGTTTTAACACAAAATCTACTACATTAGTAACGGAATGCTTTTTTACTTCTTTTCCGGTTTTTGGCGAGATTGTTTTTCCAATACGGGCATAAAGTAACTTCAGGTAATCGTATACTTCAGTTGAAGTACCAACGGTTGAACGGGGATTTCGTGTGTTAACCTTTTGCTCTATTGCAATTGCCGGAGGAATGCCGAGAATATATTCAACTTCTGGTTTTTGAATTTTTCCTAAGAATTGCCTTGCGTAGGCCGAAAGACTTTCAACATATCTTCTTTGCCCTTCAGCATATATTGTATCAAATGCTAAAGAAGATTTTCCCGAACCGGATAATCCTGTTATAACTATAAATTTATCTCTGGGTATGGCCAAATCAACATTTTTTAAATTATTTACATTCGCCCCCTTAATTATTATTGAATTGCCCGCTAAATCTGTTGTTTTTGGCATGAAAATTGTAATTTATTTTGTAAGTTTAACAAACTTTAACTAGACATAAAAGTAAAATTTTTGCATCAATAAATAATTTTTTATTTATTTGCAACGTATTATATAGAAAACCAGTATAAATTAAATAGGAAAACTTAAAAAAGGAGGACCGCTTATTGAGTGATATCTACCCATTTTAATCAAAATAGGAGGTAGTTTTGGAACGTACATATGTATCAGACCAGGAACTCGTTAAGCAGTTCATTAATGGTAATCAGTCAAGTCTTGAGGCGTTAATTAGCCGGCATAAAGACAGAGTTTATACATATATATTACTTATAGTAAAAAATCAGCAATTAGCCGAAGATCTATTTCAGGATACTTTTGTCAAGGTCATTAAATCTCTTCATAAGGGAAAATACCGTGACGATGGGAAGTTTATTGCCTGGGTAATCCGTATTGCCCATAATCTGGCAATAGATTATTTTAGAAAGGAAAAACAGCTAAATACAGTATCTGATGAGGATGTTAATGGTCGTGTATTTAATAGCAAAAATTTGGCTGATAGTACCATTGAAGACGATCTTATAGATACACAGATATCTAATGACGTAAGAAATCTTGTAGATAAATTGCCGGATGACCAGAAGCAGGTAATATTGTTACGACATTATGGCGGATTAAGTTTTAAAGAAATTGCTGACCAAACCAATGTTAGCATTAATACTGCATTAGGTCGAATGCGCTATGCTTTGATAAACCTTAGAAAATTGATTGAGGAGAAAAACCTTAGTCTGACAAGATCATAGGGTTTTTCTTTGTTGATTAATTGATTTGTAGATTTATTTACAAATTTATTATTCAATCCATGATCCTTTCAGTGTATTATTATAAAATATTAGTAGCACACTTTTTTGTTTGCAAGCTACTATTATTTTGATTAATAGTATTTTAGATATAAAACTAAAAAAAATTAAAAAAAATATACTTTAATATAATATTCCTGTTTTATGTAACGTTAGATATTTATAATTTATCTTATTTCTCAAAACCATTTTGCCTATGAATAAAAACTCTACCTTTTATTATTCCATACACAACTTAGAAGAAGATAGCGAAGAGGAGTGTTTGATAGATATGGATGATGTAATGAGCATTAATACATCATCTTACGAGGATGTAAACAGTCTTCTTGAGCAATGCCAATTTTGTGTAAGTGATACAATAGTACAAGAACTATTTAACTATGCAAGATCGTTATCGAATCATTAATCAGGTATGGAGGTTCAAATGATTTACCGAGCAGCAGGCTACAATGCCTGCTGTTTCTGTTCTTAAACGATTAATGCCAAGGTCGAGGGATTTGTAGCCATTTTTTGTTGCCTGCTCAACTTCTGGTAATGAAAAGTCCCCTTCGGGACCGATTAATATTACAACTTTCTTCCCGGGAGGACAATCAGATGTAAGATTTACTTTTAAAGTATTATAACAATGCGCAATATAGTATATATCACTTTTTGACTCTTTAATGAAATCGGAATATTTTGTTAGTTCATTTAATTTTGGTAAATAGGCTTGTTCCGATTGTTTCATCGCTGATATAAGTATTTTTTGTAAGCGGTCGGGTTTTATTACTTTGCGTTCAGAAAAATCACAAAGAAGAGGCGTAATCTCATCCACTCCAATTTCGGTCACTTTTTCGAGAAACCATTCAAACCTGTCAATGTTTTTAGTAGGGGCAATCGCAATGTGCAGATGGAATTTTCGCTTGTTATATTTTTCTTGTGTTTCAATAATTTTTACTTCGGTTCTTTTCGATTGTTTATCACAAATTTGAGCTTTAAAGTATCCTCCATTCCCATCAACCAGGACTATCTCATCACCTTCTTTTAAGCGCAGTACTTTTGAGCAATGTTTTGATTCTTCTTCACTTAAAATGTAATGGTCTGATAGTATATCAGGACAATAAAACCAATGCATAATTATTTGTTTTATTTTTTATTAAACGAAAAGGCTAGTTTTGCATAAATGATATTTTAAAGAATATGACAAAAATAGGACTTCTTTCAGATACACATGGATTTCTTGATCCAAAAATAGTAAAGTTTTTGGATGATTGTGATGAAATATGGCATGCAGGAGACATTGGAAGTTTGCAGGTAGCAAAAACACTTTCCTTAAAAAAGAAATTCAAAGCTGTTTATGGTAATATTGACGGAACAGATATACGAACAGAATATCCTGAAGTTCTACATTTTAGGTGTGAAGATGTAGAGGTTTTAATGAAGCATATAGGAGGTTATCCTAAAAGGTATGAGATATCCGTAAAAAAAATATTGGAAAAGTCCAGTATCAATCTTTTTATATCTGGCCATTCACATATTCTAAAGGTAATACCGGATAAAGAATATGATCTGTTGCATATAAACCCCGGAGCTGCTGGAAATAGCGGGATGCATAAAGTGAAAACAGCTGTAAAATTTCAAGTTCATGAAAAGAAGATTTCTGAACTTGAAATTATTGAAATAAAGCGAGGTTTATAATAGAGTTTTAATATCCCGCTTCAAAGCGTCTTAAAAGCTTACCTATTCTATCAGGCGTAGCTAACATGTAAATGTAGGGAGTTTCACGTTTTGGAACTTTTAATTTTCTATTCTTCGTTTTTTCTGCTTTTATTAAAGCTATGTAAGTGTTATTTGACGATAATGTTTGCATTACCCCTCGTGTATAGCCAAAGTAATACCATGTGTTTCCATCAATATTCAGATAAATATCGAACAAATCACCACTTCTTCGTTTTTGAATTTCAATATTACCGTCTACTTCCTTGTTAATCTGAACCCCACCAATGCTTCCTACACCAATCTTTCCATATGACATATATGACATTGTATTTTGGTTCCAACCCATTTTTACACTTGTGAGTACAATGGTTTTATTCATCACATCAGGTACTTCCCTATATTCCCCATAAAGGGTAAGGTCGTCAAACATGGATTGTGCTTTATCCTCACCTACCAGGTGCCGTATATTTCGCTTATATACATCAGAAGCAACATCAATAGGTTTAAGTTTCGGTGCACTATCCACGTCAATTGCAAAAATATTCATTGCTTCTGTTTGCATGAAAAAATCAAGGGTCATCATTACTTCAAAAGTGGTGATATCTTTTTTCATATTCATTCGGTAACTACCAATGGTTTTAATTTTAAACTGACCATATTCCACTCCAAAATCTATATCTCCATCTCCATACATAATACAGCTGTCCCTGTCGTAGCTTAAGAAATTGCCGGACAGGTTCTCGTTAAATAATTTATTCTTCCCCCCAATTTTATATTTTTGTGTTAGCTTATCGAAATACAAAAGCCCATTTGCTTTTGCAAGATTGTGGTCAGAATGAAAGCCTTTTTTACTGAAAAAAGTTGGATATAAATGAACAGAATCCATTGCCTGGAATGGACCCATGTAAAGTTCTTTATAATTTATGTCCAATGGTTTTTCGGGAACGGGAATATAAATATAATCCGGATTTATTTCAGATTTAAAATTGAGCCACGAAGTAAGGGTAGTATCACAAGTCTGCACCAATTGTGTTGCTCCATCGAATGTTAAGTATGGATCATCTGCAAATAATGTCACTTTCCCCTGGTATTTAAAATCAGGGCTAAGTGTAAAATCTGTTTCAGCAAGGATTGTACCTGTTGCATTGGTATGAATACCCGTATCTACATAAACGTGGCTGAAAAATATTGTTTGCACCATATCATTTTCATCAATATAATCATAATATCCAACGCCCCCGTAGTTATATCTGCCGGTTACATCAAGTCTTGCACTATGAATGGTATGATACCTTGTTTTCCTATTCATTTCTGCCCGGGCATTCTTTAATGTTCTCATTTTTGCTTCAACTTCTATTATCACATTTCCTTCGAATGGGAATATCTGCGCGTCAGCAACGTTTATATAGGGAACTTCGCTTGCCCTGATAAGGTTTTCAGCATAGTCGTAAACAGCTAACGGAGAGATAAAGTTCAAAGAATCCTGATCCGGATGGATGGAAATATATTTTGGTCCCAGAACCTCTGTTTGAGTTGTATCGGAAGTATCCTTTTTGAGCAGTTGCTTTTGAGTGGTCATTTTCACTTCCTGCTTATCCATATTCCATTCAAAATGGTCAAGAAAACTTATATACCTGTTTTCCGGAAATTCTACCAGGGTATAATCTTCATTTGAAGTAAATTCCCCTGTCCGTGATCTGAAATCAACCCGTGCCTTTACATTATCAGCCATTACAGTAAAAATATCTTCATGCAATGATTTTAGGTTAAACTCTGCTGTGTCTGCTGAAAAGGCATCCGATGAGAATAAATACATGCTGGAGTTTAGTTCTGCGCTTTTAATATCTACATTACCCCATCCCTGCAAACCCGCTGGTTGTAGTTTTAAATCTCCAGAAAGTTTTGTGGTATCATTATACATTGTAAAAGGTTCCTTTTTTTGATAAGCAAAAAGTACATCATGAAAAGGTTCCCAATGGATATAATTGTTAGTTGAATGCGTCATAGGATATGTGACACCAGTTGTTTTCTTTCGTATTTCAAATTTATCTGAATTTGCATTTACAGAATCCGGATAAAACAAAAAGCTTTGTGAGTAGGAAGATGACGTTAAATAGTCAAGTTTTCCATCGCCACGCAAACCTTTATTGCTGAGTTTTATGTCATTAAAAAACTGTCCTTTCCCTTTATATACGGGCATACCTGACTCGGGAGTTTTATGAGTAAAGCCAAGGGATAAGTCAGGTTGAACCTTTAGTCTCTCCTGAATATCAGGGAAAATACCTCCTGATACAAATCTTCCTTCAAAATTCATATCATCTTTGTTGAAGTTATCCAGACTATCGATGGTATAAGGCTCTAATTCAAAATAGAATTCATCTTTTTTATATGCACCACCCATTATTTCCGGGTCATTATAATATACATATGACTTTTCTCGAGAAACGAATATCGGATATTCAGGAAAATTCTTTGATCCCGATTTGTTATTGGGATCATCAATCATTAATTCTCCAGTCACATGTTCAATCAGGTTTTTTACATTGTCTACAACCGTTTGACCGTAATTGTCATATCCCACGGGTACACGTATATTTACTGAATCAACGTTCTGTAGGTTAATGCCAAATCGATCATAATCAAAAAAGAAATTACTACCATAAAATGTAAACAAGCCGGCATCAATTACTCCATTAAATTGAAAACTACGGTCTCTCTTCATGGTTATTTGCCCTCCTTTTGGGACAATGCTAACATTTTGCGCATTGCTGACTTGTATCTGAGGGGTTCCGTTTATAACTAAATCATAAGTACGAAGGTCAAGTGATCCATTTTCTAATGGGGCATTAGTCGTAGATTTAATATTTATTACATCGTAATCAATTCTCCTAACACTTGCATAAATTTGCTGGTAAAGCTTAGGTTTTATTTTAACTTCATCAGTATTTACGTTGTAAAATATAAAGCCATTAAAAGCCATTTCAATTAATTGCTTTTGTATCTGGTAGTGAGCTATATGCCTGTATGCAGCAAATTCCTGTCCGGTAAATTCTTCGCTTTCAATAGACTTTGAAAACTGCATTAGAGCTACAGCCGGATGAACTTCGTCGTAGTATTGTAAGCGTTCATAGGTTGGCATGTCAAACAATTGCACGGATTGGAAATTAGCGTTTCCTATTGCAGATCCACGAAGAGGCTTGAAATAAAGCTTTGTTTCTCCTACCTTCCAGGTTATTTGCTCAAAATTCATATCCAGGTTGTGATAAGAATCATAAAACGGACTTTGTGAAGTATATTCCCCTGTCCTTGTGAGAGATACTTCTTTTCTGGATACATAGTAGGCAAATGATAAATCCGGATGATAGATGGAATCACTACCTAAGTAAATGGTCATGGATGTATTGATGCCGGATACCTTATCCGGATTAAATGCAAATAGTTGTGAATGTAACTGAAGAAAAAGTGTATCCCCACTATACATATCGAGTTGAGCAAGTTCCTCCTGGCTACCTGCACCCAGCATTGCTTGTCCTTGCATTTTAAGACCTCCTTTATAATCTATGTCCTCATAAAGGTCTTTCAGGAAAAAGTTTTTCTTATACGATTCGAATTGAGGATACCTTGCACTGGCCGGGTCTTTTATAATCATTACTTTGTCGGTTAACACACCTAAAAGAGGATCGTCAAAGAAATTTTTATTTGTAAAAACCACCGAATCAAATTTATATTCGGCTTTTGTCAGATTTAACCTATAGTTTTCCAATTTGGCATTTACCTCCTCACGGGGCAATCCGGCTCTTTCCCATGTTACCAAACCGGTTTTCCCATACCAGGTATATTTTACCGGATCAAAATAACCGGATGCTTCGTAAATTTTAATACTGTCTAAATTAGCAAAGCAGGTTAATGTAACATTCTCCAGTATGATGCGGATATCGTCCTTAATTTCAAACCGAAAATCATTCTTGTCAACTTTCCAATTGGTTGTTGTAGT
This sequence comes from Bacteroidales bacterium, assembly GCA_016926235.1. Next base: position 62,688 of record JAFGOZ010000524.1, read on the forward strand.
GTAATAAATGTAGTTCTCACCTACAAGGTTTATAGTAGAACTAAAATATACACTAAGATCATTGTAGGATAATTTGGGATGATCAAGGATGAAATTAACTCCTTTTTCCCATGTAAGGTAGCCTTGAAGGTTATTATCTTGTTGGTAAAGTAATTGACATTGTAAATAATCAACAAAATGAGGACGGAGTCTAACCTGCTTTTGTACCAAATTATTTGACATTTCGATAATCTTGTCTTTTCGTTGAGGGCTGAAGAAAACAGAGTCTGTATTCCAGGCACTTACATATGCTTCCAGGAGAGGTTCCTCTTTTTCGGGGATATTTACTTTTAATCTTTCCGATAAATTCTTTATATATTCTCTGTGATCAACAGGGAATTTATCCCTCATTATTTGAGACTTAAGATTGACTATTGAAATAGAAAAGATCAGGATCATCAGAATGGGAAAACGCTTCATAGTTTGAATTTTATATTTTGAGATAAAAATGTAAAACTAAAATTAACTACTCTTTACCAGATTTAAAACAATCCAGTTATTTTTTTCCCTAAACAATTTTGCAGTTAATCCAAATGCTTTAGCTCTATCTTCAATCATATCTTTGTCGTGGAGGTAAAATCCGCTAAGCAACATTTCACCATTTTTGTTCAATGATGCAGAATAAACAGGCATGTCCTGCAGTATTATATTCCGGTTAATATTTGCAAGGATTACATCAAATTTTGTTCCTTCAATGAGTTTAGCATCACCGTGAAATGCTTCAATGTTTGATGTGTTGTTTCGAACAATATTTTCCAGGGTGTTTTCATATGCCCAGCTATCATGGTCAATAGCTGTAATGGCTTTAGCTCCTGTTTTTGAAGCAAGGATGGCTAAAATACCGGTTCCACATCCCATGTCCAGTACGACTTTGTTTTTTAATTCAGTTTTGAGTATCTGTTCAATCATTAAGGATGTAGTTTCATGATGCCCGGTGCCAAATGACATTTTTGGTTCAATAATAATTTCAAAGTCATAGACCTTTTCAATTTTATGAAAGGGAGCTCTTACTATGCATTGATCACAAATTACTATTGGAGGGAAATTTTGTTCCCATTTAATATTCCAGTTTTCGTCCATTATTTCAATATGGGATATTGTAAGTATATACTTTTCAGCTATAAAATCTTCCAATATTTCGTTAACTTCTTTTATACTAAATTTCTCCTTAGGAATATATGCTTTAATTACAGGGCTTTCTTCCGCAAAACTTTCGTAGGGAAGTTCGGCTAAACGGGCAATTATAATTTCATAATCCTGAATTTTATCGGGATCAATGGTTATTACTAATTCAATGTATATCATATAAATTGTATAAAGAAAAAAAAACGACAACTCTATTACGGTTGTCGTTTTTTTTAAAATTTATAATTATTAGAATGACTTTACCAGGGCAAGGAAATCTTCCGATTTCAATGATGCTCCACCAATCAAACCTCCGTCAACATCCGGGTTGGCGAAAAGTTCCTTCGCATTAGAAGGATTACAACTTCCTCCATAGAGTAACGAAGTTTCAGTAGCAACATCAGCACCGTACTTCTTAAAAATGAGGTCGCGAATGAATTTATGCATCTCCTGAGCCTGGCCTGAAGTAGCTACAACTCCTGTACCAATAGCCCAAACTGGTTCGTATGCGATTACGATTTTCAGGAAATCTTCTTTTGGTAGATCAAAAATGCCTTCTGCCAGTTGAGTTTCAACCACTTTAAAATGGTTGTTGCTCTCGCGTTCGCTAAGTAATTCACCACAGCAAAAAATTGGTTGTAACCCATTTGCCAAGGTTAATTTTACTTTTTTATTCAGGATTTGATTATCTTCTTTATAGTAAGTTCTTCTTTCGGAGTGGCCGATGATAACATATTTTGTTCCGGTTGATTTTATCATTTCAGCAGATACTTCGCCGGTATATGCGCCTTTTGCCTCAGAAGCGCAGTTTTGAGCAGAAACAGATACGTTTTTAACTGTTTTACATACCTCTGTTAAATGAATAAATGGGGTGCCTAAAATCACTTCTACACCACTAGCATTCAAAGAAGCTACTCCTTTGTCAACTGCTTGTGCTAATTCTATGCCTTCCTGCAGTGTTTTGTTCATTTTCCAGTTACCGGCTACAATATTTTTTCTCATGATTGAATTATTTTAATAGATTAATATTTTGCTCCCGCAAAAATAGCAAAATATATCGATTGAATATTGCATAACTTGAATTATAAATTTGAATGAAGTTATTGGTAAATAGAGATGTACTTAAGCGATCCGAACCCTGGGGTCAAGGATGGCATAGGTGATGTCTACCATAATGTTTATTACAAGGAAGATGACTGAGATGGTCAGTATACAACCCATTACTACAGGCAGGTCATAGTTATTCAGGGCTTCTACTATTACATACCCGAGGCCTTTCCATCCAAAAATATACTCTACAAATACAACCCCTGCCATGAGTGAGGCAAACCATCCTGAGATGGCAGTTATTACAGGATTAAGGGAGTTTTTCAAGGCATGCTTAATAATTACTGCTGAGTGCTTCAGGCCTTTGGCCCTGGCCGTACGGATATAATCCTGGGATAGAACTTCAAGTAAGGAATTGCGGGATAGCTGGATAACAATAGCCAGAGGCCTTATACCTAATGTAAAAACAGGTAAAATAAGGTTTTTAAGCTGCAGTTGGATTCCATCTCCGAAATCACTGATTTCGTATAAATTTCCTGTAAGATTCAGGTTTGTAAAATCTCCCAGTAAATAGGCAAATATCCATCCGATAAGTATGGCAGCAAAAAAAGAAGGAAGCGACATGCCAAAGGCTGAAAATAAAATCAGCAAACGATCAAGAAGACTATCTTTTTTAACGGCCGTTATAATGCCTGTTATTATGCCAAGAAATGTTGCAAATACAATAGAAGCAAGAGCAAGTATAAAGGTGTTGAATAATGTTTCATTTATTATTGCAGATACAGGGCGTTTACCTTGATAAGACCTTCTTAGGTATGGTGGTTTTAATACGATTAGGGTGTTTTTGGATATACTAAAGAGTTTCTTTACCCCCGGATATTTTTTATTATCGAGATAGAAGCAATGATGTGGATCATTTGTATTATGAAAAGATATTGGAGACAGGTCATTTAAATATTTCAGATATTGCTTTCCTTTGGATTTATCCAGGCCCAGGTCATTGCGTATCATATTTAACGATTCTTCATCTGAGCGCTGTCCCATCATCATCCTCGCAGGATCTCCGGGTAAAATATTGAATAAAAAGAATACCAGGGTAACAACCCCGAATAATATTAGTAAACTATACAGGAGACGTCGAACAATATACTTAATCACTCGTATTTATAATTTTCGTTGAATGAAATACTGACGCAATAGTCGGAACAAACTTAAAACTAAAATAACAAAAAGTGTAAGATTCATTAACCTTAATCCTTCAATATCTTTTTTGTACCTTTCTGTAATCCTTGCCAGTGCATTCTCTTTAAAAGTTTCAACGCAGGGTATGTCATTAAAGTGCCATTTTCCAATTATAACTCCTCCTTTAATTAAAACCAGTCCAGGATTTGAACGCACAATGGTTTTTAAAGTAATTTCATCTGTGGCAAAAAATTTGTATGGAAGGTTAAGTTCCTTTTGAATTTTTTCAATATACTCAGTGGGAGATGAGGTTAAGCAATAAAATGCAAAAGGATCTTTGCTCAGCTGATTATAAAGATACTTAAACTTCACAAAGCCTTCTTTATTTGCTTTTTCCACATTATAGCTTATTAGAAGTAGTGTATAGTTTTTATCGTGTAATACCAGGTCTGTGATATCTTCACCATTGGGGCTTGTGATGGAAAAATCATGGATAGGTGGCACGTATCCTTCATCAATCATTTCCGATTTTGCATCAACAAAAGTCCATGTTGTGTCATCCCAGGGATAATCAGGATCTATGAATTCCTGAACTTTACCATCTTTTTCATAGTAAAGATAAGTTATATATTTTGGAGGTGGTGCATTTTCTGGTATAATCATCTTCTCAGGAATGTAAGTTCCTACATTGTATGGTCTGAAGTCAATAATGGGCAGATGTTTGATGCAATGAATGGAAATACCAAAAATAAGCAGGATACCACCAAGTACCAGGCCCCATTCTGTGATGTTTGAATATGCCGCTTCAAATTTATTTCGTGAGAAGAAAACGACCAAGGTAGGGATCATTAAAATCAGGTTCTTATAAAAGGTTTGCCAGTTTGTAAGTATCAGGGCGTCACCGAAGCATCCGCAATCGCTAACAGGATTTTTTATTGCTATCCATAATGTCAAAAAAAGAAAAAATACCATGAAAAGGGTTACTAACCAGGAAAACAGCTTCATGCGAAGTTTCAGCAGGAGGCTAAAGCCAATAATGAATTCAAAGGAACTTAAAATTAATGCTAGTGGGACTGCAATTGCAGTAAAAAAATCCATGTGGAAAGCTTCAAAATAATCCCCAAATTTATATGCAGATCCTAAAGGATCAACAGCCTTAACAAATCCCGAAAAAACAAATACTGCACCAAGTATTAACCTGGATAAGTTCCGCAAAAATTTCATCATAGCACTATATTATTGGTTCCTCAAAAATATCAAATTTGGTTTAAGTAAAGGTTAATAGTTCTGCCATTAACAAACTGTTAACATTGATAAAACTTATAAATGATTGTTTAACTCATGGATTATTTTATTATGGATGGTTGTTTTATTAAGTATCTGGCCATTTTCATCAGCACAATCAATTCCAATAAAACTCGGTTCCAATTTCAACTGCCATAAATAGGCTTCTCTTACTCGTTTTTGAAATTCCAGGTCAGCTTCGTGGATATCATCTGCTCCATCCAGGTAATCCCTGTCAGAACCTGACCTTCGTTGTGTAAGGTTAACTTCGGTAAATGCAAAAGGTACGGTGAGCAGTATATTGAGATCAGGAGAAGGAATTTTGTGATATGCATATTCAAGATGCAATATCCATTTTCTTAACTTTTCCTGTTCATCTTTGTTCGTTAGCTTTGCGCATTGAAATGCAATGTTCGAAAATACATACCTGTCTACTAATACCAATAATCCCTCCGCAAGCCAGCTTCGTATCATTTCTGAAGCATCCATTCTGTCTCCTGCATATAATAAAGCTACCAGGTAAGGATCCACTTTATCCAATGCACCAAACTTTCCCTGCAGGAACATTGCCACTAACTCACCATAAACTGGGGAATCAGTGCGGGGGAAGTGCAGATATCGGAAGGGTATTTTATTGTATTTTAAATAATCCTGAAATAATTCAACTTGTGTTGATTTACCTGATCCGTCCAATCCCTCTAAAACGATAAACCGGTTTGTGTTTTTCATTTAAATTACAAATTATACTTTTTACCCTTTATTTTTCTTTTTTTTAAATAGCTTTGTTATTCTTCATACCACATTAAAAATGGAGCATAAAGATACATTTTTTTCAAGAAAAAGGACGCTGAATTGCAATGGAAAGCTTATTGATCTCAGTACGCCAAAAGTGATGGGGATCCTTAATGTTACACCGGATTCATTTTATGATGGAGGGAAATATTATTCTGATGTCAGTATTTTGGAGGCAATTAACGAAATGGTGGACGAAGGGGTTGATATTGTGGATATTGGCGGATATTCATCAAGGCCTGGAGCAATACATATAAGTGAGCAGGAAGAACTTACCAGGATTAGCAAAGCACTAACTATACTTAGAAAACAATATCCCGAAATTATAGTATCGATAGATACATTTCGTTCATCTATTGCCAAAACTGTTGTGAAAGAATATAATGTCAATATGATCAATGATATTTCTGCCGGCAATATGGATGAGAATATGCCTGAGATGATAGCATCATTACAGGTCCCATATATAATAATGCATATGCAAGGCAAGCCTCAGGATATGCAGGACAATCCAAAATACAAGGATATCATCCCGGAAATTCTGTCTTATTTTTCAAATAAAATATTTATGTTGAGGGAGCGGGGAATACAAGATATAATCATAGATCCTGGCTTTGGTTTTGGAAAATTGATGGAACATAATTTTAAAATTCTGCAAAACCTTGATCAATTTGCTATTCTTGATCTTCCCATATTGGTTGGTTTGTCGAGAAAGTCAATGATCTATAAAACACTTGGTAATAATCCGGAAGACGCATTAAATGGAACAACTGTTTTAAACACGATAGCATTGCTTAAAGGTGTTGATATCGTGAGGGTACATGATGTAAAAGAGGCAAAAGAATGCATAAAACTGTTAAATAAATATGAAAGTGTTGTATAATATTTTTAATTTCGGGATTTTAGGAATTTATAATAATGATACCTGCATTTATAACAATTAGGTTACTTGACATTATTGATATATTTGTCGTCGCCTTGCTTATGTTTCAGCTGTATAAGCTGATTAAGGGCACGGTGGCAATGAATATTTTTATTGTAGTTATTGCTGTATATTTTTTGTGGAGGATTGCGGAATCATTGAACATGCTGCTATTAGGTAATATCCTTGGTTCAATAATCGGGGTAGGAGTTATTGCTTTGCTTATTGTTTTTCAGAACGAAGTAAGAAGATTTTTACTTCTAATTGGCACAAAATATTTTTCCAGGACAAAACTTCCTTTCTTTAGTTTGTTTACAAGTAATATAAAGCATGATGCTAATTTTGATATTGAGCAAATCGTTACAGCATGTATTAATCTGTCAAGGATCGAGGTTGGTGCACTTATTGTGATAGCAAAAGAATCTCCTGTTACCATATTCTCAGAATCGGGAGAGATCATTGATGCTGTTATTTCAAGTGAATTAATCGAGACGATTTTTGCGAAAAATACCCCATTGCATGATGGTGCCATGATAATAGTCAAAGGAAAAATTCATGCTGCACGCTGTGTTCTTCCAGTTGCTGAGAGTTACGATCTGCCTCATCATTTTGGTATGAGGCATAGGTCTGCGTTGGGGATGAGTGAGCAAACAGATGCCATGATAATAGTTGTTTCTGAGGAAACAGGTAATATATCTATAGCCAAAGGTGGAAAGATGGAAAATAATTTGAGCCAGCAAGAATTGAGCGAGAGGCTTCATCGCGAATTCGTTTAAAATGGACATATCATGCAAATAAAAGATCTACTGAAACATACAATCATTCAAACTGAAGATATCAATATTTCGGTTTATCATGTTCTTATTGTTTTAGTCGTATTAGTTGCTACCCGTTTGTTGCTTTGGTTTATAAGGAGGTTGTTCAACCGCCAGGTTAAAAGAAATATTCTTGAAAAAGGTAAGGGTGCAGCATTGTATCAAATTGTTCGATACACATTATGGATTATTGCAATTACGATAGGGTTAGAGACTGTTGGTATTAAGGTAACCATTCTCCTTGCGAGTTCAGCTGCCCTCCTGGTTGGTTTAGGGCTTGGTATTCAAAAGGTTTTTATGGATTTTGTTTCAGGTATTGTAATACTTTTTGAGGGAACTATAAAAGTAGAGGATATTGTGGAATTGGAAAATGGCACAATTGGTAAAGTTATTGAGATAAGTCTTCGAACATCAAAAATCCGAACGAGGGATTCTATCATTCAAATTGTTCCTAACTCTATGTTTATCAATGAAAACGTAATTAACTGGAGTCATATGGAAATGCTTACCAGGTTTAATGTGGAAGTAGGCGTTGCATACGGATCGGATGTAGAATTGGTTAAGAACATCCTGATAGAAAGTGCTTCTGAACATCCTAAAATAGCTAAATCACCTACGCCTATTGTACAATTTGCAGATTTTGGAGAGTCATCCCTCAATTTTAAACTACTATTCTGGACCGACGAGACGTTTTTTGTTGAAATGACAAAAAGCGATTTACGATATACAATAAACAACAAGTTTAGGGAAAAAAATGTTACTATCCCATTTCCGCAGCGCGATGTAAATCTAAAACAAAACTAGTTTTTCTTTGTTGTTCCATTTATATGAATTCGGGATTCTTCACCGTTAAAAAGCCTTTCAATATTTCTAAGATGTGTAAGAACAATAACTATTGCTAAAACTACCGAATATATAGCAAAGGCAGATGATTCGATATGAAAAACAAAAAGAGTAAGTAAAGGGAAAGTGATGGACGCGATAATAGAGCCTAATGATACGTATTTAAACAATAATACAACTAATGCAAAAACTCCGAGTGCTGCTAATGCCGGGTAAAATTGAAATGCTAGTGTGATACCTAACATGGTTGCTACTCCTTTTCCTCCATTGAAGCGGGCAAAAACAGGAAATATATGTCCTACAACAGCTAAAAAACCAAGTGATAACATAAAAATATCATGGTTTAAAGTATCTGATTCAAAGTATTGATTCAACAAGATGAGTTTTACTGAGGCAAATCCTTTTAGAATGTCAATAATTAATACGGGGACACCTGCTTTAGCTCCCAATACCCTGAACGTATTGTTTGCTCCTGCATTACCACTGCCATGTTCTCGTATATCAGTATTATAAAACACTTTACCGATCCAAACCGATGTTGGAATTGACCCCAATAAATATGAACCTAGTAGTAATAAATAATTAATTACAGGCATAAAAAAATTTTCCCCAAAAGTATAGAATTTTATTTATTTGAAAAATTGGGAGATAAATTATTGTTATGTTAATATAAAAAAGCTCCCTGGTCGCATCAGGGAGCTTAATATCAATGAGTTGAAAACTTATTAAAGTTGAGGTCCCGCAGCTACTAATGCTTTACCTTCTTCATTGTCTGTATACTTTTCAAAGCTTTTAATAAATCGTGATGCAAGGTCTTTGGCATTGGTTTCCCAATCTGCCTTATTAGCATATGTATCACGGGGATCAAGGATTTTACTGTCAACGCCTGCCAATTCGGTTGGAACTTCCAGGTTAAAGATTGGGATCATTTTGGTCGGAGCTTTTTCAATTGAACCATCAAGAATCCTGTCAATAATACCACGGGTATCTTTGATAGAGATTCTTTTACCAGTCCCGTTCCATCCTGTATTTACAAGGTATGCAGTAGCTCCTGAAGCTTCCATACGCTTTACAAGTTCCTGTCCGTATTTTGTCGGATGTAATGAAAGGAAAGCTGCTCCAAAGCATGCTGAAAATGTAGGTTGTGGTTTAGTAATACCGCGCTCAGTACCAGCTAATTTTGCAGTAAATCCGCTTAAAAAGTGGTATTTTGTTTGTTCAGGTGTAAGTTTTGAAACCGGAGGCATTACGCCAAAAGCATCAGCTGTTAGAAAAATAACTTTTGAAGCATGACCACCTTTTGAAACAGGTTTTACGATGTTGTCAATATGATAGATAGGATAAGAAACGCGTGTATTTTCAGTTACAGAACCATCCGTGAAATCTATTTTACCATGTGCATCAACTGTTACGTTCTCCAGCAATGCATCTCTTTTAATCGCTTTGTAAATGTCTGGTTCACTTTCCTTATCCAGGTTAATGGTTTTGGCATAGCAACCCCCTTCAAAGTTAAACACTCCGTCATTATCCCATCCATGTTCATCATCTCCAATGAGGGCTCTTTTTGGATCAGTGGAAAGGGTGGTTTTTCCTGTTCCGGATAAACCAAAGAAAATGGCTACATCTCCATCTTTCCCGACATTTGCAGAACAATGCATAGCGGCAATTCCCTTAAGTGGAAGATAATAATTCATCATGGCAAACATACCTTTTTTCATCTCTCCTCCATACCAGCTTCCACCTACCACATGCATTTTTTCTGTAAGGTTAAAAACAGTATATACTTCAGAATTTAATCCATGCTCTTTCCATTTTGGATTTACTGTTTTTGAGGCATTTAATGAAACAAAATCAGGTTTGCCATAATTTTTTAGCTCCTCTTCAGTAGGGCGAATGAACATATTTTTAACAAAATGAGCTTGCCATGCTACTTCCATAATAAACCTGATTTTTAATCTTGAGTCAGGATTAGCACCGCAGAAGGTGTCCATTACAAATAATCTTTTACCTGAAAGTTGTTTTACGGTATTTGCTTTTAGGTCATTCCAAACCTCAGTACTTACTGGTTTATTATCATTTTTTGCAAAGTCAGATGTCCACCAGATTGTATTTTCAGTAGTACTATCTTTTACAATGTATTTATCCCTAGGAGATCTACCTGTAAATACTCCTGTCATTACATTTACAGCATCTAATTCTGTCAATTGACCCTTTTCATATCCTTCCAACCCGGGTTTCATTTCCTCTTCATACAATTCATCGTATGATGGGTTGTATACGATTTCTTTTACATCGGTTATTCCGTACACCGAAAGATCGAGGTTGTGATTTTTAATACTCATAATTGTTAGAATTTATAGTTAAATATTCACATATGTTCATTACTGCAATTATCCTCCCAAAAAATATATTTTTAACATAGAAAAGCAGGCCTAAGCCTGCTTTTATAAACAATATTTTAACGAAGGGCTGCTTGTGCCGCCGCCAGACGTGCAATAGGCACTCTGAATGGCGAACAGCTTACATAGTTCATTCCAACCCTGTGGCAAAATTCCACAGAGCTTGGCTCACCACCATGCTCACCGCAAATACCTACTTTCAGGTCTTTACGTGTGCTTCTTCCTTTTTTCACACCCATGTCAACCAGTTGGCCAACACCTTCCTGGTCGAGCACCTGGAATGGATCGTTTTTCAATATACCTTTATTGATGTATACAGGTAAAAATTTACCTGCATCATCCCTTGAATAACCAAAGGTCATCTGGGTAAGGTCGTTGGTACCGAAAGAGAAGAACTCAGCTACTTCTGCAATAGCATCTGCTGTAAGGGCAGCTCTTGGTATCTCGATCATGGTTCCAAGCATATAGTCAATTTTTTCTCCTTTTTCAGAGAAAACTTTATCAGCTACCTTTCTTACTATATCTTCCTGCATTTTTAATTCTTTTACAGTACCGATAAGTGGGATCATTATTTCAGGATACGCTTTAATTCCTTCTTTCTTCAATTCCATTGCAGCTTCAATAATAGCGCGGGCCTGCATCTCTGTGATTTCAGGATAAGTGTTTCCTAAACGGCAACCTCTGTGTCCCAGCATGGGGTTGAATTCGTGAAGATCCTCCACTTTTTGTTTTATTTGTTCAACAGAAATCCCCATTTCCTTAGCCATTTCCTTTTGGTTAGCTTCTTCATGAGGTACAAACTCATGTAGAGGTGGATCAAGCAAACGAACGGTAACAGGTAGTCCATCCATTGCACGAAATACATCTTTGAAGTCGTTACGTTGAATTGGCAGAAGCTTATCTAATGCTTTTCTTCTTCCGGTTTCATCATCAGCAAGGATCATTTCGCGCATGGCTTTAATCCTTTCTCCTTCGAAGAACATATGCTCAGTGCGGCAAAGGCCGATACCTTCAGCTCCAAATTTCCGTGCTTGTTTAGCATCTCTTTCAGTTTCAGCATTGGTACGAACTTTTAGAGTTCTGTATTTATCGGCAAGTTTCATTATTTCACCAAAGTCACCGCTCAATTCAGGATCGATAGTAGCGATTTTACCTTCGTAAACTTCTCCGGTTGAACCATTTAATGAAATCCAGTCACCATCTTTAAAAATTTTACCACTGGCTTTTAAAGTTCGGTCTTTATAATTGATCACACATTCTCCGGCACCTGAAACGCAACATTTACCCATACCACGTGCTACTACAGCAGCGTGAGAAGTCATGCCTCCACGGGCAGTAAGAATACCTTTTGCGATATCCATACCTTCAAGATCTTCAGGCGAAGTTTCGATACGTACTAATATCGTTGTTGGATATTTTTTAGCTTCATCTGCGTGGAAAACGATCTGACCTGTTGCAGCACCTGGAGATGCTGGTAAACCTTTAGCAACAACATTTGCGTTTTTGATAGCCGTTTTGTCAAATACCGGGTGTAATAATTCATCTAATTTGTTAGGTTCCTGACGTAGAATTGCTTTCTTTTCATCAAGCATACCTTCTCTTACAAGATCCATGGCAATTTTAACCATGGCAGCAGCTGTACGCTTACCGTTACGGGTTTGAAGCATCCAAAGTTTACCATCCTGTATGGTGAACTCAAGGTCTTGCATATCTTTGAAATACTTTTCAAGTTTGTCCTGAGTTTCATTCAATTCTTTGTATGCAGCAGGCATAGCTTCTTCCAGTGAAGGATATTTGCTTGCTCTTTCTGATTCAGAAATTCCAGCAAGTACAGCCCATCTTTTTGAACCTTCCAATGTAATTTGTTGTGGTGTACGAATACCAGCAACCACGTCTTCGCCTTGAGCATCAATTAAATATTCACCGTTAAAGAGGTTTTCTCCAGTAGCAGCATCTCTTGTAAACGCAACACCTGTGCCTGAGTTTTTCCCCATATTACCAAATACCATAGCCTGAACATTCACAGCAGTACCCCATTCTTCAGGGATCTGGTTCATTGCACGGTAGTATTTAGCACGTGGGTTCATCCAACTGTCAAATACAGCACAAACAGCACCCCAAAGTTGTTCCCATGGATCAACTGGGAAATCATGGCCGGTCTTCTTTTTTACAGCCGCCTTAAATTTAACAACCAGTTCTTTCAAATCGTCTACTGATAGATCTGTATCGTTCTCTACACCTTTAGATTCTTTTACCTCATCCATAATCTCTTCAAAAGGATCGATGTCTTCTTTAGATTCTGGTTTCATTCCCAGAACTACATCTCCGTACATTTGTACGAAACGACGATAAGAGTCCCATGCAAAGCGCTCGTTTCCTGATTTTTTTGTAATACCTTGTACAGCATCGTCATTCAATCCTAAATTAAGAACTGTGTCCATCATTCCTGGCATTGAAACCCTGGCTCCTGAACGGACAGATACTAAAAGAGGATTCTCCTTATCACCAAATTTCATATTCATGATACCTTCAACATAGGCTACAGCTTTTTCAACATCAGCTTTTAGCAAAGCAACCACTTTGTCTTTTCCAAGTTGATTGTATTCTGTACAAACATCAGTTGTAATAGTAAAACCAGGAGGAACAGGCACTCCAATAAGGTTCATCTCTGCAAGATTAGCTCCCTTTCCGCCAAGCAAATTCTTCATGTCAGCTTTACCTTCAGCCTGCTTATTTCCAAAGGTGTAAACGCGTTTAACATCGGCCATAATATTATCCTTTCAAATTATTGTAAATTATTGATTTGTAATTATTTAAAAAAATGTAAATTATAAAGTTCACAAAGGTAAAAAAAAATGGGAAAATGTAATATTAAATTAATTTTAAATAAGGGGTAAAATGATTGAAAATTTGGTTTTTATCCCCAAATGTCATATTGTAAGGAGGAGTAAAACAGGAATTTTTTAAAAAATCTAATAAGATATACTTTCTAAAACCAGTTTTTCTTTCTAAAGATATACACTCCCAGGTAAGCAATTATTGCAGATCCAACAAGTATCCCGGGGAAGGCATAAACCGAATGCTCAATAAAATTGGTGACGTTCATACCATAGATGCTGGCAATAAGAGTGGGGATCATTAAAATGATGGATATAGATGTTAATTGCTTCATAACAACGTTCAGGTTATTGGAAATAACCGAAGCAAAGGCATCCATCATACCACTTTGAATATCAGAGTATATCTGCGCCATTTCAGCTGCCTGCTTGTTTTCAATGATCGCATCTTCGAGAAGATCTTCATTGATTTCGGATAAATTTGCCATTTTTGAATTTCTGAACTTTGCCAGAACTAATTCATTACCTTTTAGTGATGTAGTAAAATATACAAGGCTTTTTTCCATTTTTAAAAGTTTCTGTAACTCTTTGTTTCGTATTGATTTTTCCAGATCCTGTTCAATCAGGGATGTCTGCTGATTAATCTGTTTCAGGTATTTCAAATAAATGTTTGCTGAATGTAAAAACAGTTTCAGGATGAAATTGATAGAATCATTTACTTTTTGATACTGACCCCGGTATAATGATGGCTGGGCAGATGGAAGTACTTCATTATCGTTTGAACATATAGTGATTACATGATCATGAGACATAAATATTCCCAGGGGAATAGTGTGAAAGGGGACACCATTGGAGTTGAACTGAACAGGGATACGCAGAATGATAAGTGTAAAGTCATCATCGTATTCCAGACGAGGACGTTCATCAATGTCAAGTATATCCTGTATAATATCTTCAGGAACTTTGAACTCGTTTTTCAATAATGAAATCTCTTGTGGGTCAGGTGCTACTACATTAATCCAGCATCCCTTTTCTGCCCCGGTTATTTCTACATAACCCCCCAGGCTTTTGTAAAATTTCATCATGTTGCTGCCTCCTGCTTTTATAACCGCGAGGAGACGCTAGGAAGGCCCCCTGAGGTTAGATTTTATTCTGTTTACTATGGTATGGGCCTTCGTCCATGTCTGTTTTTACTTTAAAATTTCAGCTACAAATTTATGAATAATATTCACTTACCAGAAGGAATATTCATTTTTTATTCTTACTCGGAGAAATTAATATGCCTTTGCAAACAATACCCTCTGTTTTGATGGTTTCCCTGAATATATACATTTTCCTTCTTCTCCATCTGTATCAAAAGGTATACAACGAATTGTAGCTTTTGTTTCCTGCTTTATTTTTTCTTCTGTTTCAGGAGTCCCGTCCCAGTGTGCAGATACAAAACCGGCCCCGGTCTCAATGAGCTTTTTAAATTCCTCGTAATCATCAACCTTGTAGGTGTTTTCATTACGGTATTTTAATGCTTTATCATAAATGTTTGTTTGCATTTCTTTTAAAAGGTTCTTCACAGTATCAATCACTATATCCTGGCTGATTGAGCTTTTTTCAAGTGTATCTCTGCGGGCAACCTCAATGGTATTGTTAGCAATATCCCTTGGTCCTAATGCCAGGCGAACAGGTACCCCTTTTAATTCATATTCTGCAAATTTCCAGCCTGGTTTGTGGGTATCTCTGTTGTCAAATTTTACAGAGATACCTTGTGCAATAAGTTTCTCCTTAATTTCGTTCGCAACTTTGGAGATGTTTTCCAATTCTTCATCACCCTTATATATAGGAACTATTACTGCCTGAACAGGAGCAAGGTCAGGAGGCAGAACCAAACCATTGTCGTCAGAATGGGCCATAACAAGGGCTCCCATAAGTCTTGTGGACACCCCCCATGATGTAGCCCATACGTATTCCAGCTTACTTTCCTTACTTAAATATTTTACATCAAAAGCTTTGGCAAAATTCTGTCCCAAAAAATGGGATGTGCCGCATTGCAGGGCTTTCCCATCCTGCATAAGGGCTTCAATACAAAGTGTATCCAAAGCACCGGCGAATCGTTCGCTATCAGTCTTTTTGCCTTTTATTACAGGAATAGCGAGATACTTCTCAGCAAATTCTGTATATATATCCAGCATTCTATAAGTTTCATCAATAGCTTCCTGCTTTGTGGCATGTGCAGTATGACCTTCCTGCCATAAAAATTCTGCAGTCCGAAGGAATAATCGGGTACGCATTTCCCAGCGTACAACGTTAGCCCATTGATTGCATAAAATGGGCAGATCGCGATAAGATTGTATCCAGTTTTTATAGGTATTCCAAATTATAGTTTCTGAAGTTGGACGCACTATAAGTTCTTCTTCGAGTTTGGCATCAGGGTCCACAATTACTCCTTTACCATTGGGATCATTTTTTAACCTGTAATGGGTAACAACAGCACATTCTTTCGCAAATCCTTCTACGTGACTGGCTTCCTTGCTAAAGAATGATTTTGGAATGAAAAGAGGAAAATATGCATTTACATGTCCGGTCTCTTTAAACATTTTATCGAGGATATCCCTCATGCGTTCCCAAATGGCATATCCATAGGGTTTAATAACCATACATCCTCTTACTGCTGAATTCTCAGCTAAATCTGCTTTAATCACCAGGTCATTATACCATTGAGAGTAATCTTCTGCTCTGCTTGTCAATACTTTTGCCATCTTGAAAAAAAATTATTTTTAAAGCCCTGCAAATTAAATACTTTTTTATGAAAAATGGTAGGATGGGGGAAGGAAATATGTATAATGTACAATTTATAATGAATAATGCATAATGGTGAGTATGAGGATACTTTGTCTGAGTTCAAAAAATCTGACAACGATTTAGGTTAGAAGAAGATAAGGATTAATCTATACCCAAACTACTTCCGTCTTCTGTCTTCTGTCTTCTGTCTTCGGACTTCAATTAAAACAAACCATGTTATTAAATCGTATAATATAGTTGGGAACTGGTAATTTTATTAATTATCTTTATCGCGCTGTACGTTCTGTTATCTGTTGATAAAAATCCTTGTAAAATGAGGAATTTTTATAGTTTTTTAACACTTTGGTATAGTATTTGTATTTTATTCATTAAAGAGTAAAAATTAAAAAAATATATAGGAGGTTGAGCCATGAAAACAATAATTAAAATAACAAGCTTAATTGCTTTACTCCTCGGCTCATGTTCTTCCAGCTACTTCTCAGCAGCAGGCTACGAATATGATGATTTGTATTATACACCGCAGGATAACAAAGCAGTGGAATCTATCTCTCCCTCTACACCGGATCACGATCCGGAAGTATCTGATGATAACAATACAAAATCTGATGATAACGGGGAAATGAGTGATTATGAGAAATACCTGCAGGAACGCGAACATCAGGCACAAGAATATTCAAGTGAATCTGGTGATCGCCAGGAAACTCCCGACAGGTATAAAACAGGTAAAGACTCAAGTTACTATCAAAGCAATAGTGCATATTCTGAAGATGGAAATTATGAGGATTACAATGAGAATTATTCTCAATCAGGGGAATACTATGATGATGAAGGTAATACATATGTCACTAATAATTACTATTACGATGACTATGACGATTATTATTACTCAGCTCGTATAAGAAGGTTTCATAGCCCCTATGTTTACTATAGCTATTATGATCCATGGTTTTATGATCCTTACTGGTACGACTACGATCCTATTCATTGGGGAATTTATGTAAGCTATGGTTATCCTTACTGGGGTTGGGGTTTGAGTTACTCCTGGGGTTATCCATACTACTATTCATCATGGTACAGCCCTTACTATTATGGATACTATCACCATTACCATCCATATAGCTACTATGGATACTATGGCTACTCTGACAGCTATTACTATGGGCATAGTTACTATTCCAACAGGAGCTATGATTATGGCAGGAGATATTCAAGGTATGGGAACTCAAGCTATAATACAACAAGGGCAGACGTGCGCACTCCTACAAGTGGTAACCGTACATATACAAGAACACCCAATGGGAATGCTGCAAGGGATGGTAGTACTACCGTGAAAAGTGACAGGACCAATTCTTCCACTCGTTCGCCTCAAAGCAGGTATAGCAATACCTCAAGAACACCCAATTCGCAAGCTACTAACAGGACTGGTTCAACTAATCGTACCTATCAATCCACAAACCGTAGTACTACAAATACAAGAACCGGAAATACTAATGAAAGGACAAACAATAATACTAACAGGAATTATACACCCAGTTATAGTAAACCGAATACAAATAGCCGGACCAATTATAATTCAAGTAGTACTAATAACCGATCATCCAGTTCAACAAATAATAACAGAAGCTACTCACCAAGAAGTAGTTCCAGCTCAAATAGCGGCTACAGGCCATCAAGCAGCTCAAGCTCACGCAGCAGCAGTTATTCAAGGCCATCAAGCAGTTCAAGCTCACGCAGCAGTAGCTACTCTAGACCATCTAGCAGCTCAAGCTCAAGCTATAGCAGGAGCCCAAGTTCAGGCAGTAGTTCACGTAGCAGCAGCTATAGCGGAAGTTCCAGCAGGTCTTCATCAAGTAGCAGTAGCTCAAGAAGTAGCAGTAGCAGTAGTTCATCCAGGAGCAGTAGTGGTGGAAGAAGATAATTTTTAATCAAAAGAGGAGCTTGATTAAAAATAGTTGAACATTAAAAAATATAAAAATGAAACGGATTGGATTAATAATATGGAGTTTACTAATCTCCCTGGCCGTGACTGCCCAAAATGAAGTAGATGCTTTAAAATACTCATGGGATAATAACTTGACAGGTACCGCTCGTTCGGCATCAATGGGAGGTGCATTTAGTGCACTGGGTGGTGATGTCAGCTCAATAAGCCTTAACCCTGCCGGCCTGGGTGTATACCGCAGCAGTGAATTTGTATTTACACCTGCTATTTACCAGAATTACACAGAGGCAGATTACCTCAAATCGACCAACAGTGGTGAAAAATTTAATTTCAATTTCAACAATATGGCTTATGTAGGGTGCATTAATGGATTGTCAGGAGGATGGGAATCTGTAAGTATTGGAGTGGGGTATAACAGGAAAAATAACTACCACCAAAATACAGTGATTTCAGGGAATATGGAAACGGGAAATCTTACAACAGGTGGTGCTCTGAGTTCATATTTGGATAATTTCACTTATTATGCTGAATTAGATGATCCATATGGATTACAATACCATGAAATATATTATCCCGATGGTGATTATATTTTAGATCCGCATTATGAAGAATTAGCTTATAATACTGACCTTATCTTGTATCAGGTGGATACAACACTTGAAAATGGAGGGTTTTGGTGGAATGAAATGCATGATGACGGATATAACCAGAACCAGCGCAGGGTTATTAAAACCGATGGTTCGAGTGGTGAATACTATTTTGCCGTTGGGGGCAATTACAGCAATACATTGTATATAGGGGCTTCGGTTGGATATCATCATTTCAGGGAAGAATACCTTTCCGTACATACAGAAACAGATATTTATGATTCGATTGATTACATCTATGATTTTCGTGTAGAAGAATCATACCGGACATATGGAAACGGAGTTGATTTTAAGGTTGGAATGATTTACAAGCCGGTTGAATTTATCAGGATTAGCGGTGCTTTCCATACACCAACTTTTTATAAGATACAGGTAGAATATTCAAATATTATGGGAGTTACAATTGACCCGGAATATGGTGGAGGTACGCTTAGCAGCTATAGTTATGAACCAGGTTTATATGATTACAGATTACGTACTCCAATGAAAGCTATAGCCGGACTTGCCTTCCAGTTTGATAAATATGCGTTGTTAAGTTTTGATTATGAATATGTTGACTATAGCAAAATGAACCTGTCCTCAGATGTTGAAGACCAGTTTTCGGAGACAAATTCCATCATGAGAAAAAAATATGATGCAACTCATAATGTGCGGGGTGGTCTGGAATTGAGGAATGGTCCGCTTTCCATAAGGGGAGGAGCAGCATATTATGATTCTCCTTTTAGTTCGAAAGAAGTAAATAAGGATGCATATTCAATCTTTTATACAGGTGGTATAGGGCTTCGTTCTGAAGATTTCTTTATTGATTTTGCTTATCTGTATGGCATCCATAAAGAAAAATATTTCATGTATTACCTTCCAGAAGAATTCGGTGAGTTAGAAGAAGTGAATCTACGTTCAACCTTCAATAAATTCATGTTAACCCTTGGTTTCAGGTTCTAATTTAGAACTGATGTTATCTAATTGACAGGAAGGGGCTCCTCAATTGAGGCAGCCTCTTTTTTTTAATATTTTTTGGTTCATTAGTCTCCTCTCAAATGCATTTGTCCCTATTTAAATTTTTGCCATTTTAACCTCTACGAAGTTAAGGCTTAAAGGGATTAATTTTACTACAATACTTAATCGCCTACGGCGAAATTCCGCTTAACGGATAAAGTATTGTAGTATAGAGAATTATATAATCAAGTATCCGTTTCGTTTAATTAAGCTTTAAACCTTGTCAGAGTTTCAAACTCTGACAGGGTTAGCATAATTAGACGGCATTGAATCAAGATTATTCTTCACAGAGGATTTACCAATTTTAAATACATATTCATGTTATAGGATAATAAAAATGTGTTGGATTATATTAACTGTTTCATTACTAACCGAGTAAAACATATGCCGTCCCTAACGGAACTTAAAAACATTTTCTAACACAATGTTTACCAATATGTTGTTCCTGCGAAACTGTCCCGCTAGGGACAACAACATATCGGTAGTACAAAAATTACTATAAAGTTGTATAATTCATTGATAATAAATTCGTATATTTAATTAAAATGCATTTACATGAAACAACTATTATTTTTAACTACAATCTTAATTGGATTGAATTTTTCAGAAAGCAATGCCTGCAATTACTGCGGCCATACACACCTTGATTATTACCCGACTATTGAAGGGGAAGAAAACGGAAGACTAAATGTTACTGAAATTTTAGAAAAACAAACTATAAAGGCAAATGTAGCAAATAATAGTAGTATAAAAGTTCAAAGTTTTGAAATAGAATTATATAATGGGGGTAACCTGGTGAATACTCATAAATTTGAAGGAGGCATTGCCCCTAATATATTTAAAAAATATCGTTACGATAAAGAAAATGAAGATGTTGAGGGAGGTCTAAAACTGGTTACCCGTTTCATTTTAAAGCTATCAATTTATGACGAGGGAAGAGTGGTTGCACTAGCACCCAGGTTAATATATATTTACGTGGAACCAGCGTGAATGTATCTGGCTCCTACTCCCTGTTTCAAGGAAGTCATCCCTTGTTGCAAGGAAAACATTTCTTGTTATAAGGTAACCATCCCCTGTTGATTAAAAGAAAATCTTGTTATCAATAAACAAATTCCTAGTGCCAGACAAGCATTTTCATATTTATAATAAAAAAACCCGGCCATAAGATATGTAAATCCGCGTACCAGGAAGGCAATCCCGGTAACAAAATAAGTAATTCTTATTTCAGAAAACTAATACATAACTTTCTTAGGATTATTACTCTATTCATCGAACACTTCAAACGTATTCGGACATAATTCATCCTTACCTATGCCAATAAATTCAATAATATTAATCAGAAAAATACTATTAAATTTATGACAGATATTTATTAAATTCATCAACCATTTTGATTCGATATTTGCTCAGTCACAAATTAATGAAAAATATTAGTATTTCAATTTAACAACTAAATTATGAGAAAATATCTTTCTTCAACTAAATTTAAAAATATTAGTTTACTTTTCTTTCTTGTCTTTCACCTTATTAGTTATTCTCAAAGCGACTTTAGAGAAGGTTTTGTTATTAAAAATAATAACGACACGTTGTTTGGCTATATTGACTATAATGCAAATTGCTTTGAAAACTGTAAATTCAAATCATCTGTAGATTCCAAAGCTATAAACTATTCAGCCTCAGAAATCAAGGAATTCAGATTCAAAAATAGTAAATACTTTGTTTCAAAAGATATAGAAGTTGAAACAAAATATAATGTAAACTTACGTATTACAAACCCACATCAGGAAGGAGTTAAGAACGATCCCTATACATATGTTGAAGAATTTGATAAAGCAAGTGACAACGGTACTATGAATGATAGTCTTGTTAAAATAACAGTGTTTCTTGATTTTTTATTAAAAGGTGCTTTCGATTTATACTATTACAAAGATTTCAATAGTATCTCACATTACTTTATCGACAATAAAACCGGCAAACTGGTTATGCTGACTTCAGAAGACGTAGACATATATAGTAGTAGTGGATTAGCACTATACTATACAAAAAAGAACCAAACCTACAAAGGACAATTGAAATACTTAATGCAAGATTATCCTCAGATATATAATGAAATACAGAATACATCTTTCCATCATAAAGACATGGTTAAACTTACAAAAAGCTACCATAATATGACATGTGATGATAATAGCTGCATTGTTTTCGAGGAGAACCTTCTCACAAAATTTAAGTGGGGAATATATACCGGTGCAGATATAGCTGTTTTAAATAATATTAACAATGAAAACATTGAAGAACAGCGTTTTGTATGCGATCCTAATATAGCTATAGGGATAAGCTTATTAATAAAAAACTATATACCTGAAATAGAACGATTATCATTCAGGCTGACAGTTGATTACCAGGAATGGGATGCTGAACTTGATAAGAAAGCTTCAGATATTACGAGTATTAATCCTTCGCTTGTAATCAGGTTTTCTGCCCATTCTCTCAATCCTGGGTTCAAAGCCTTATATAACCTTACTGCAAACGATACGAAAGTAAATCCCTTTATCGGTTTAGGCATCTCAGGCACATACTTCTTTGGTACTGAGTATGTATTTGGTCCATTTTATTCTTCAGAAACCAGGATAACACACAGACCCATACAAATTGGCCCAAATATATCTCTCGGCTGTAATATTCCTGTTTTAAAATCAAATACAATAACAATTGAAATGCAACATGAGCATAGTGTTCAGTATTTTAAATCAGGTGCTGCAGTTGGTTTCATTTTTTAATTTTAAACTCAGAACCTTTATATTCATTCCAATACTCTAAAAGTTAAGTAAAATGTAATCAAATACTTTCAATGCAAACTCATATTCTTTGATCTTTCAACAGTAATATTTTTAATTTAACTTTGAATAAAATGGTTATTTTTACTTTCAAAAGTGATTATATAAAATTTACCCTGACATGAAACTATGTAAACTGCCCATTATAATTGTAGTTATCCTTTTAACCGCATTTACCTATCAAAAAGAAAAACCAACAATTTATATTATTGGTGACTCAACAGTTAAGTGTGGGTGGGGAGAAGGTGATGGCGGATTATGGGGATGGGGAGATCCTATAGCTCAATATTTTAATTCATCCCAAATAAATGTTGAAAACCATGCCCGTGGAGGTACAAGCTCAAGAACTTATCGCACACTTGGGCTTTGGCAACCTGTTTTAGACAAAATTAAAAAAGGAGATTATGTTCTTATGCAATTTGGGCATAATGACAATGGGCCTGTTAACGATACAATAAGGGCTCGCGGAACCATAAAAGGAATTGGTGATGAAACCGAAGAAATAAATAATATGCTTACTGGAGAACACGAAATTGTCCACTCTTTTGGATGGTACATGACTCAATTCATTAAGGAAGCTAAAGCCAAAGGTGCCACACCTATCATCATGTCACCCATTCCATTTAACGACTGGAAAGATGGAAAAGTTGACAGACATAATGCGGAATATGGCTTATGGGCAAAACAGGTAGCCGAAAAAGAAGGAATTCTTTTTATTGATTTAAATCAAAAAATGGCCACTGTCATGGAAAAAATAGGACAGGAAGATGTAATGTGTAACCTGTATTATAAACGCGATCATTGCCATACTGCAGCAAAAGGAGCTATGGTAGCTGCATCACTTGTAGTGGAAGGAATAAAAGAAGCCGATAATTGCGAACTAAAAAACTATCTGCTAAAAAATCCTGTCATAAAATTCCCTGTTAAAAAAAGAGCATTTCTGATAGGAGATTCTACTGTTATGGATGGAAAAGATTCAACAATTGGTTGGGGGAGATATTTTGCCGAGTTCATGGATACCAATCGCATTATAGTATTCAACAAGGCCAGAGGAGGAAGAAGTACCCGCACATTCATTTATGAAGGATTATGGGACAAAGTATATAATGACTTACAACCAGGAGATTTTGTTTTAATTGAGTTTGGGCATAATGATGACAGCCCTGTTGAAGGTCCAAAATACAGGGGAACACTGAAAGGCACAGGCAATGAAACAAAAGAAGTCACAAGAGACGATGGCACAAAGGAAACGGTTCACACTTATGGATGGTATATGAAGAAATACATTACAGATATTAAAAATAAAGAAGCAATACCCATCTTACTTTCACCAACACCCCGTAACGAATGGCAAGATGGTAAAGTTGAAAGACGAGCCTATAATATATGGGCCAAAGAAGTAGCTGATGATTCTGAAGTCTGGTTTATTGACCATAATGAACTTATCGCACTTAAATATGAAGAATTGGGTAAAGATTCTGTAAAAACTTTCTTTCCAAAAGATCATACACACACTAATGCAGCTGGAGCAAGACTAAATGCGCAGATTCTTTCAGAGGCAATTAAAAATTACAAAGGGTGCCCGTTAAGAAGCTATGCAGGAGAAGTAAAATGTGAGAAAGAATAAGGCATTTTTTTACATATAAATACTATAAAGAAGTATGAGGCAAAAAGATTACCTGTTATTATTAACCACTGTTTTTTACTTTTTATTTATACTTCAGGCTAATGCCCAAAAAAAATGGTATAAAGGCAATACACATATACATACAACCTATAGTGACGGAAAACTTATCCCGGCTGAGGTTGTGGCCACATACAAAACTGATGGATACGACTTTATTTTTATAACAGACGAGAACAGGATTACGCCTACCGATACCCTCTCCGACTCCATATTCCTTTGCTTTAATGGAGAAGAAGCTATTATGGAACAACATTTCAGTTGTCTGAATATTATACGGGATATAGCCCCTCTTACTTTTCAAGAGGTTATCGATTCCACCCATGTGCAAGGAGGGATTGCCGTCCTTAACCACCCTCTTAGAGGCACTCATGAAGTATATGCTGCAGAAATACTGGAAATGGAAAGTCTAAATTATATCGAAATCTTCAATGGAAAATCAGAAAAAGATGGATACCATGACAACCAAATGCTTTGGGATAGTATTTTAAGTGCCGGAAAACTATTCTATGGGTTAGCAGCCGATGATTTCCACGAAACAAAGCATTTAAGCAAAGGCTGGATAATGGTTTCAGCTGATACCCTTCAAAAAGACAGTATTGTCAATGCAATAAAAAAAGGCAATTTCTACAGCACTACAGGTACCTTTATTTCCAAAATTGATGTATCTGGTTCACATATAACTATTATAGCGAAAGATGCTAAAACAATAACCTTCATTGGAGACAACAGAACAACCCTGCAAACTTCCAATGGAGATACCTCAACCTATACAATCAAAGGTGACGAAGGATATATCAGAGTGGAAGTACTTGATATGAATAATAAAAAAGCATGGACACAACCACTTTTCTGGAATAAGACCTATGTAGGAAATCCATATATATCAGTTAAAGATGCAATAATAAAAGACAATTGGTGCATATATCCAAATCCTGCTTCAGATTTTATCTATATAAATACTCGAAGCACAACTAATCAAACAAGTTATAAACTATATAACATAAACGGCAAAAAAATAAAAACAGGGATGATTACTGAACAATGTTCTACACTCATTAATTTAAAAGATATTCAACCCGGATTTTACATTCTCTGCTTATCAGACAATAGCTCCAGTAACACTTATCGGTTTATTATCAAATAGAAATCTTTATTTAATACTACATTTTGTAATATAATATTATCCCGGTTCTTAAATTAAAATAAAAAGAGCCCTCCTAATTGAAAGGCTCTTTCACTATCTTGAGATTTGCTCATTACTTATTCAATGAATAAGGCGTGTATTTATATACACCAACCTGTCCATTTAATGAATACGTGCATTCATAAGCGATAAAGAACTGCCCGTCTGTCCCTTCAACTGTTTTAATGTTGTAATATGTATCGGGTTTAGCTGTTTTACCTTCATATATCCATACTCCACATTCATTCAATTTCCAGATATCAATCCCATCGTCATTATTTGCAATTAGCAGGTAAAGTACATCGTTAGCTACCAATACTTCAACTTGCTGTATACTGCTTGCATCCTGAGAATAGATTGTTTCCCAGCCTGATGCTCCATCAGCAAATTTCTTTACAACAATAGGATTATCAGGAGAACTATAGGAATAATATGCTGTAAATACATCACCTTGAGAGTTTATTGCTAATGAAGCCTCACTAATCATAGCATCCTGAAACTGAGCATCATGATTTGAAGGATTAGCATAGGTTCCTCCCAGCCAATTCCATTGTCCAGTAATTCCATTCGCCTCATTTCCGTATAAAACACCAGTTTTGCCATCTCCACTGGAAGTTCTTAGACTTACATAGGGTGTATTGCCATCACAGGCAATATCTATACCTCCAGCCCAAAAGTTTTCACTATCTGTTTTGTACCCATTATAACTGTTCCATGTTGACCCATTATAATAATGTACATAACCATCACCGTAACTTACCTGTGCTATAAGAAGTGTACCATCTGCTTTAAAGGCCAGTTCACTACCACCTGACAAGGGAGTTGAACCATTTTTGATCAGGCTTGCGGAAGTTTCCCCTCCAAGACAAGCCCAACTACCACCAGAAGAATATGATACAACATTATTATCATAACGAATATCGGAATCGTCATTATAATACTCATATGCTATATATACATCACCATCATCTTTAATTGCAATACTTGGAGCAAATGATTCATCATTGGTTATAGCAACTTGTCCGGCAAATTGTGTCCAGTTATTACCTGATCCAAGCCTCCAAACCTCAGCTGAAGCCTTTGTATCTCCACTTAATGTTACATCATAAGCATTTAATGCAATATAAGGTATACCTGAAGCATCTGTAGTTATATCAACGCCAACCTTAGCTCCGGCTGTTTCTAAAAATCCACGTGTCATTACTTCAGATATTGTACCTACACCTCTAATCCAAATTTCACAAGTTGCGGTAAATCTCCCATCATTAGTTGTAGCTGTTATAGTTGTTTGTCCTCCTGCTAATGCTGTTACCAAACCTGAATTGCTAACCGAAGCAACTGAAGCATCCGATGAAGTCCAAATTACTGACTGATCTGTAGCATCACCAGGTTCAATAGTTGCTATTAGTTGTAATGTACAATTAATATCCAAAGTATCAGCTGTTACGTTAAGAGTTATACCTGTCAAATGTATTGGCTCTGGCACTACCGTAACATAACATTCAGCCTGAAATCCACCATCAACTGTTTTAACAGAAACTATTGTGGTACCTTCAGATAAGGCAGTTATTACTCCTGTTTCAGAAACAGTGGCCACCGCAGACATTGTACTTTCCCAGGTAATACTTTGATCTGTAGCATCTTCAGGCAAAACTATAGCTTTTAAATGAGCTGTATCGCCAATTTCAATCGCTAATTCCCTTTTATTTAAATTTACTCCCAAAACAGGAGTTTTATCATCTTCTTTTTCACAGGCTATTACAGCCATCATCATTATTACTAGATATATATAATTTATCCTTTTCATTTTCTTACTATTTAATTGGTTAAAATTCAGTTCTTTGCGATTATCTTTTCTGTATATACTCCACTTTTATCTGACATCTTAACAATATAAGCACCAGCCGGGATTTTAACAGTTATTAAGTCTTGCACATTCTCTGCTTTATATAAAATCTGGCCAGTCATACTGAATATTTCCAATTGAAAGCAATCAGCATTGTTAGAAGCAACTCTTATACAACCAGATGAAGAAATTGGATAAACAGAAAACGGACTGTTCATTTTTATCCTTTGCACGGTGTTTGTTAAACCTCCAGTATTTGACGTAGCCAGGATTGTACCATTATATCCAACAACAATCCCATTGTTTTCATCAAAAAAATGCACATCGGTAAAAGTAACATCGGTGCCCATGTTCTGAGCTGCCTTCCAACTGCCCCCCCCATTAATGGAAAGGTAAAATTGACCCTCGTTGCCAACAATCCAGCCCAGGTTTTCATTCAAGAAAAAAACTGTGTTCAGATCATTCGATGAAATGTACTTTACAGTCCAGTTTTCACCGCCGTCTTCTGTTATCCAAACCTCTCCATCACTTGCCCCAATCCAGCCCTTATTTTCATTAATAAAGAAAACTTCCTGAAAATCAACACCAGGATCAGTTGCGGCGTGCAGACCCTGCCAGGTTTGTCCGCCATCAGTGGTTTTATCAATGGTTTCATACTGTCCAACAACCCAACCCACATTTTCATTTATAAAGAAAATGCTATGATTCCAGTAAAAGCACTCAGAAGTAGTTTGATCATCCCAGATGGTATCAGAAGCACTTGTAACATTTATTACGCTCCCCCCCATTCCTGTTGCCCATCCTTTATTTTCATCAATAAAATACACTGAATATAAACGGTAAGGTGAAAGATCTCCAGCCCAGTGTTGTTCAGCCCAGGTATTTCCACCATCAAACGTTTTGTAAATAATACCACTTGTACCTACCACATATGCAGTAGTTGTGTTCACCATAGATACATCAAACAGATCCCCAATCATCGTAACCGGAATACTTTTATCCGCCCATGTTGATCCTCCATCAGTTGTCATTAATACCAGACCATCTTCACCCACTATTGCACCATGTGTGCTATTAAAGAAATTCATGGCAAAAAGATTTGAAGTAGTCCCCGAATTCACACTTGTCCATTGTGCCTTTAAAAGCATTGGCACACAGACTAATACAGTCGTAAGTATAATTCTTGTCTTCATAATAAAATATTTAGGTTTAACAAACTGAAAACGAAGATATACTTGCTATCTGTAAAATTTTGGGAAGATTTGAATTTAACGAATGCCGTTTTGAATTTGAATGGATTGAAACAGAATTTGTTTTTCGTATGGATAAATTCTATGTCTCAAAGCTTTTAATCAATATGCTGTTTTGGCACAACCAACATAAAGTTACTTATAAAGAATCGAGATATTCTAACAACAAAGGTTTCTTTTGCAACGATACCGGTATATTTGACTGATCAGTCATTACAATAAACCCACCCTGCTGCTTATCATAATAGGAGACATAACTAAGATTTATTAAATGTGATTGATGCACACGCATAAAACCCTTCCCTTCAAACATTTCCTCATAATTCTTCAATCCTTTAGAAACTAAAATGCTTTTATTATTTATTAAGTAAAAGGTAGTGTAGGTATTATCTGCTTCGCATCGTATAATATCCTTAATATCTATCACATGAATTTTATCCGATGTTTTCAAAACAAGTTTTTTCACGCCGGGTATAGAATTATTGATGTTGTCAAAAAATGCCTGAAACTTCATATCATAACCATCCGTTATTTTTTCCTTTATTGCATTATTTACAGAATTAATGATTTCTGCAGGATTGACCGGTTTTAAAATATAATCAAATGCACTAAATTTTATCGCTTGAATTGCATACTCCTCATACGCGGTAACAAATATCACTTTATATTTCCGGTAGTCAATCTTTTTTAAAATATCGAAACCATTACCATCAGGAAGATTTATGTCCAAAAATATCAAATCCGGTTCATTCATTGATATCATCCCTATGGCTTCCACACAATTTTCCGCTTTACCAACTACCTGTATTTGCCTGAATTGCAATGCCAAAATCTTTTCGATGGCTTGCCGGGCGTGCACCTCATCATCTACAATTATTGCTTTTATCATTTCTTTTTTATTTTATTGGAAGTGTAAATTGCACCATAAATCCTTCCTGTTTCTCATTAAAATTGGAGTTAATATCCAGTAATATCTTCATCTTTTGCAACTTCTCAACATTGTGGATTCGTTCTTTAGTAATTTGTGTAGCTAACGAAACATGGTTGTTTTTGGATTGCTTTTCCTCCATTTTATTTCCCGGACCATTATCCTCAACAATAACCATCATACAATCATTACTCATGTTATATTTTAAGTTAATCATGCCGGCATGCTTCTCCATGCTTCGCATACCATGCTCCACAGCATTTTCAATAAATGGCTGGATTAACATAGGTGGAATTTTTACCACTTCCTGGTTCAGTTCAGGACTAACTTCAATAGTAAAATCAAAATCCTTATTGAACCGTAGCTGTTGAAGTTTTAAATAATAATTATTTAGATCTATATCCTCTTTTAGCGTAACCAGTTCTTTTCGTGATCCTTCAAGCACAAGCCTCATCAAACCAGAAAACTCTGCAATATAAGATACCGATTCGATGGTATCATTTTGTAAAATAAAATTCTGTATAGCTGATAATGAATTATAAATAAAGTGAGGGTTCATTTGAGAACGCAGCAGTTTTTGCTTATTATTTTCCGCAAGAAGTTGATAACGTAACTTGTTTTGTTTAATAAACAGGATGGCAATCATAATTATCAATAAAACTAACACCGAAATAGCTATTATTACATATTTCTGAAAATTCAGTTTTTGCTGTTGTATTTTATTTTCCTTATCAAGAATAATTATTTGATTTTCCTTTTTTTCAACATGGTATTCTGTTTCAATTTTCTGAATCTGCTTTTCATTTTCTGTGTTTATCAGAGAATCTTTCAGTACCATATAATTTTCATGTGCATTAAGGGCTTTACCTGTTTTTCCTGTTGATTTATACAATTGATAATATAATCGTGCAATCTCAACCTGCTCCTCCAACAAACCATTATTCTGAGCTAATGGCTCTACACTGTTAAGTAACTTCAATGCAGGACCAAAGTCATTCTTTATTATGCTGATTTCAGCCAACGCGCTCTTTGTCTGTACTACACCTATTTCAAAGTGAATCTCATAGTAATCTTCTAATGCTATGTTATATAAAGAAGATGCCTCATCAAGATTACCCATTATCTTCATAATCCCTGCTTTGTAACTATTCAAAGTTGCCATACCTCTTTTGTAACCACACCTATTGCTTATCATCATGGCTGTATCAATGTAGGCAAGCGATTTTGGATATTCCTTATTCAACTTATAGATTAAGGCTATTTCACTATAGATATATGCCAATATTTGATCACTTGTAATCCCATTCCTTAACCCTATTGCCTGCTGATAATAATCCATAGCTTTATCATACTCCTTTCTTATCCTGCATACCTCCCCTACTGTTGTAAGACTATTCACAATCTCTGTTGTATCACCAAGTTTTTCACGGATCCTCAGTGAACGTATATAATTATCCATAGCCAGCTTATACTCTCCCTTAAAATAATGCACCAGACCAATATTAAAATACCCTGTTCCTATACCAACACTATCATTCAACTGTTTTTTAAAATTTAAGGATCGTTTAAACATAGACAAAGACTTATCCAAATCATTCGTAAGACCGTAACACATACCCTTTAGATTAAGTACATTCGATAATTCCTCCTTTTTGTCTAACTTCTCATAAAGTATCAATGATCGATCCAAATATATTAATGCCTGCCCATAATTTGTTGAATCAACATAAACCTGCCCCGTCTTTCTCAGCAAATCAGCCTTTAATCCATCATCATCGCAATACTTTATCCCTCTATCATAATAAGTAAGGGCAACATGATATATGCGTTCTCTATGATATTCATTGCCTATTTTAAAGGCAAGTTGACTTATTTTACTTCTATTTCTAATTTTTAGCGCTTTATTAAATTCAACTATTAAACTATCGTTTATGGCTTTAACATTTATTGAAGTAACAAACAATAATAAAAAACAAAAAAATCTCATTCTACACCCTTTTACTCTCACTTTCAATTTCTGATTTTAAAGTAACAAAAAAAAATTATAAATGAGAAAAATTAATCAAATATCCAAATAACACTCCTCTTCAAATCATTGATTTAATAATAAAAATCTGTAAATTGCATGTACTTAAAAGGGTTTTAAAAAATAAATGAACTGATAATATTTCACAACTATGAAAGAAAAAATTAATAACATCTTCCCTTCATCAGAATCAATTCCTGAAAACTACAAGGTACAATTCCCGATAAACCAAACCCGGTACCTTATTGATGGTGAACTAACGGAATGGAAGGGTGATGTGGAGAAGGTATACTCTCCGGTATATGTTAATAAAAGTAATGTGTTTGATAATTATATAGGTTCCTACCCATTAATGGATGGGGAAACCTCTATGAAAGCCCTTGAAGCAGCCATGAAGGCATACAATAACGGGCAGGGAGAATGGCCTTCTATGACAATTGAGCAACGAATTGGCTGTATGAAAAAATTTGTTGCCTTAATGAAGGAACAGAGGGACCTGATTATAAAATTACTCATGTGGGAGATAGGTAAAAAGTTGAAAGATTCAGAAAAAGAATTTGACCGTACCATTGATTACATTATGGATACTATAGAGGCGCTTAAAGATCTTGACAGGACTGCATCACGACTAACCATTCAGCAGGGTATTATTGCTCAAATTCGTCGCGCACCTCTAGGAGTTGTATTATGTATGGGGCCTTTCAACTACCCGTTGAATGAAACCTTTACTACACTTATTCCAGCCCTCCTCATGGGTAATACGATCATTTTTAAGCCCCCAAAACTTGGAGTCCTTCTACATACTCCTTTGTTAAAAGCCTATAAGGAAGCTTTCCCGAAAGGTGCAGTAAATGTCGTGTTTGGTGAGGGACAAAAGGTAATTTCCCCTCTTATGGAATCAGGTAAAATTGATGTTCTTGCCTTTATTGGATCCTGCCGGGTAGCCGATATTTTAAAAAAACAACACCCCCAACCACACAAATTCAAGGCAGTTTTAGGGCTTGAAGCTAAAAACCCGGCCATTATACTTGATGATGCTGATTTGGACATAGCTGTGCAGGAATGTATTACCGGGGCATTATCCTATAATGGTCAACGATGTACAGCCTTAAAACTGATATTCGTGCATGAAAGCATAAAAGATGTATTCACAGAAAGATTCGTTGCTGAAGTAGAAAAATTAAACATTGGCATGCCCTGGGATGAGAATGTAAATATTACTCCTCTTCCCGAACCAAACAAGTCAGAAATACTCACCGAATATATAAATGATGCGGTAAGCAAAGGTGCTAAGGTATGTAATCCATCAGGTGGTTTATTTAACAAATCCTTCTTCTTCCCGGCTGTACTAAAGGATGTAAATGATTCCATGCGTATCTTTCATGAAGAACAATTTGGACCTATAACACCAATCGCAGGATTCAAAGACATCCAGGAGCCACTGAATTACATAATAAAATCAAATTACGGCCAACAGGCAAGTATCTTTGGCAAAGATACCACAAAGATTGCTGCTTTAATTGACACCCTTGTAAACCAGGTTTGCCGGGTTAACATTAACTCTCAGTGTCAACGTGGACCTGATGTATTTCCTTTTACAGGACGCAAAGACTCTGCTGAAAACACCCTTTCTGTTAGTGATGCCCTGAGGGTATTTACCATTCGCACTTTGGTTGCTCTTAAAGAAAACGATCTGAATAAGCAAATAACGACTGAAATTTTAAGGGAACAGAAATCAAATTTCCTTTCAACCGATTATATACTATAATTAATGGATAATTTAAATATGAATATAATACATATAAAAAGTACATTCAATTATCGAAAAATACATACTATTATAGTATCATGTATACTATTTTTTTATGCTGTCATGTTTTCATCCTGTTCAATGTGCCATAAAATGATGGAAAACTCTTCATGGCAACTGGTTTACGAAAACAATAACGAGGGGGAAGTAATAAACGGCAGCGTGGCTGACTTAATTGAGGCCATAAAAAAAGGAAAAGAATTAAGGGTTGTTACATATAATGATGAAAAGCAAACCGGTTATGCTACAATTGCAGAAAATATCTGGATAAAAAACGGAATTGTATATATGCAGAATACAACACAGATTAGCGTTCAATATAATGGCGATGATTTGAATTTTCAGGACAATGCCTTTCATTGGTATATTATAATCAATACTAACGGCATTAGAAACATGTCCAGGTGGTATGTTGGGGAACACACTCCCAGAGGTAATGATTCTGACAGGGTAGCTGCCAAATGGTTCGTAAAATAAACGAAAAAAAAATGATTGTAAATAATAAACTTGACAAAGCTTTCGGCCCTGTTGGTACCAGCGCCGGGTTATTTTTAGGTATTGCTGGCATAGTATTTACAATTCTTTATGCCTGGTCTGCTTTAAGCCTTTTTGTAATTGGCGCTTTTGTCGGATTGACCAATACAAGTGCTAAAATTGATATTGATAATAAACGGGTTAAGCTGTCAAACAATATATTTGGTTGTATCAGCCTGGGAAAATGGGTTGAAGTAAATACAAAAATGAAATTAGGCATCCTGGATTCGAGCATGATTTGGCGGGCTTACAGTAGGAGCAACCGTAAACTGGACATCTCTCAAAAGGATATCCGTATTATTTTATATTCTTCAACCATGCAACAAATCATGCCACTCATGAAAACAAATACGAAAGAAAGCGCTAAGGAAAATTTGGAAAAACTATGCACTCAGTTGGAAATTCAGAAGGTTTAGTTCGACACTTAAATTTTTAAAGAAAAAAACCATCATAAAGCAACCAAAATACATGATTTCTCATCCTGATAATAAAACAACATCCTGATGAAAAGACAAAATAAAGTAATAAGGAAGGTGCTCATTGTTGTTGCCATTTCCATTATTGCACAAATCAGCATCTCCATTTTCCAATCATGCTGCAATCCCGATGATGTGACAATTACATTACAATCCATTCAAAATAATTTACATAAGATTGCCGGAATTATCACAGAGGGTGAAAACAATATAATTGAATACCAGCTTGAAACGTATACCCCCGATGACAGGGGGATACGATATGACAGTCTGGGAATAGAAGTTGCCAATACAGTAATTATTTCCGGTCTGAAAGAACAATGGTATAATACGATTGGATTTACTGGTTTGTATGCCTGCGAACCCGCATATAACTTTGACCGCATATACGATATTGAAATAACTTCATCTGAAGATTATAATACTTCTTTTCCTAAAGGTTCTGATCTTTCAAGAATAATGTCTGTTAGCTGGATGTTTTCATTACAAAAAAACAGCATTGATTTCTTCTTAATTGGACAAGAATTAACTGATAATGATAGCTTTTTCTTTACCTTTAACTTCCCTCCTGATGAAAATAAAATTCACAACATTACCATAAATTACACACTCTATGATAACAGGGTATATACAACTACTATATCGAATTTATTTATAAAAAAATAGCAAAAAATATCTCACCAATAAAACACTAATTTCAAAGCAGATTTACACGAATTATTGTTAACAAAAAATACTTACTACGAAAGTCTGCAAGAAAAATTATGATTTTTTATGTCCTCAAAAAGTTCTAATTTCGTTAAGTATAACCTAATCCTTAAATTCATGAGAACCCTTGTTTTATTCCTTTTTATTACCTCCATGATCAACGGATGTTCGTCTGGAAAGACTGAAGATAAAAAAGTAACAAGTGAGCCCCAGCAACCCAAAATTCAGTATAACAACATTTCTCAATATTTATCTGCAAATTCTTCTTGCCGAGGTGATTTTTTTTATTACATTCCTGGTAACCTAACTGACAATAAAACGTATTGCACAATTTTTCTTTTCGACCCGCATGGCGACGGGAAAATGGTAGTTGAAAAATATAAAGACCTTGCAGACAGTCTTCAAATAATGCTAATATGTTCAAATCAGTTAAAAAATGGACTGGACAACAATATTGTGCAATCAACATTTAACTTCCTTTACAATACAACAATCAGATATTTTCCTGTTGATACTTCACAAATCCTGTTTTTAGGATTTTCCGGTGGTGGACGTATTGCCCTGCAGGAAGGTAGTCTCATACCTAATGTCAAAGGAGTAATAAGTTGTGGTGCCGGACAACACGCCTCTCAATTAAATAAAGGCACTGCTTTTGTTTATATTGCAGGAAATGAGGATTTTAATTATATTGAATGTCGTGAAGTAGTGTCCCAATTTCCTGAAGGATATAACCTGTTGTTTATCACTTTCATTGGCAAGCATGAGTGGCCAGAACCAGTTATTATAAGTGAAGCCATTCATTTTTGTCTTGCTCCGACTCCCAGAAAAAGTTACGTTTATACAAACGAGGAAAATAGAATAATAACTGCAGAAAAAGGGGAAAGGGAAAAGATACAGCAAAATTTTGCAACTCAAAGCATAGACTGGTGGAATAATTACATTAACCAGTTAAGAGCTAAAGCATCAAATAGAAAAGATCCTGAATCCATATCCAGTAAAAGGTCTATCAATTATATCAGCATGATTGCCTATATGCATACAAAAAGAGCTTTAAACATGGATAATTTGGAGTATACAGATTATAGCCTTTCACTTTACAAGGAAGTTGACCCGGAAAATCCCGATATGCATTTTTTTGCAGCCTGTTACCAGGCTAAACTTGAGAATAATGATAAAGCAATTGAAGAATTGGAAGAAGCAGTATCATTAGGTTTCAATAACAGGGATCAGATTGAATTATCGCCATACCTGCAAAATCTGAGGTCAGATAACCGGTTTCTGGATCTTCTAAGCAAATTATAAAACATAGTATGGAAGCATTTTGGGATGCAATGTTTAAAGAAGAAAAAACCAACTGGGGATTTGAACCGTGCGATTCGGCTTTTGTGGCATTAGACCTTTTTAAAAAGAATAATATCCAAAACATCCTGATTCCCGGCATAGGTTATGGTCGTAATGCTTTCCCATTCCAGAAAGCAGGATTCAATGTTGATGGAATTGAAATTTCTGAGACAGCAATACAAATTGCCAAAGAAGTTGGTTTCAGGGGAACCATCCATCATGGTTCAGTCACTCAAATGCCATTTGATAATACAATTTATGATGGCATATTCTGTTATGCCTTATTACATTTACTGAATAAGCCTGAGCGTAAGAAATTCCTCTCTGCCTGTTTTGAGCAACTAAAAACTGGTGGATATATGATCTTTACAGTGGTTTCAATTAAAGCCCGGATGTATGAAAATGCGAAGTTATTAAGTAAAAACCGCTATGAGTTGATGGAAGGTTTAAAGGTATTTTTTTATGATCAGGATGCTATTGAAAAAGAGTTCAAACCATTTGGTTTATTCGACTATAGAGAATTTGATGAGCCTATAAAACATATAGAGGGCGAGGAGCCTTTGAAATGCTTTTTGGTTATGTGTAAAAAATAATTATCCGGGTTTTACCGAATTCTCCTAAACATCCTGTTAAACCTGAACTTCTTTAACCCTTTCTTTTCCCGGTCAATGGATAACCAGATAACTGTTGCTTTCCCCACAATATGGTCTTCCGGAAGAAAACCCCAGAAACGCGAATCTGCACTATTGTGCCTGTTATCCCCCATCATAAAGTAGTAATCCATTTTAAATGTATAATGACTAGCTATCTCTCCATTAATTACGATTACTGAATCTATTACTAACAACTTGTTTTGCTCATAATTCTCAATAATTCTCTTATATAATGGAAGGTTATCAACCGTAAGATTCACTTTATCACCTTTTTTAGGAATGGCTACCGGCCCAAAATTGTCTTCTGTAAAGAAGAAATTTAAAGTATATGGAAATATTGAATTCAGAGAATTGGCAGGATATGTATTTTCATATCGCTTCACCTCAACAACATTTGGGTGTTTTTTCATTTTTTCAACCTGTGCCTGTGTTAGAGGAAGTTCATAAATTGCTCCTATGGGAATAAAATTCCTCATGTCTTTCGGTATATCAAATGTATCAAACTCCTCGTCAGTAAATTTTTTACCGTCAGTCTTTACAAAGTAATTATACTGAATATTCATATTCGGAGTGTCCACCACTCCATTGATGTATAAATCGCCTTGTTTTATCTGTAAAGTATCACCCGGAATCCCAACACATCTTTTCACATAATATTCTCGCTTATCAACAGGATGCGTCATTATATGCAGATTTTTAAGAATAAAACCCCGGCCATACTGCCTGCACATTGTATAATAACTCTGCTTAGGGTATTCCAATACCACCGTATCGCCCTCAGGATAATTAAAAACTATAACATCACCCCTTTGTATCTTTGAAAATCCCTTTATTCGTTTATAATTGAAATGTATTTTATTAAGGTAGGCCTTTTTCCCATTTGGTAGATTATTGTGGTAAAAAGGAATAGACAAAGGAGTATTTGGGAGTTTTGGCCCATAAGTCAGCTTACTTACAAAAAGATAATCACCTACCATCAGGCTTTTTTGCATTGAAGGCGAGGGTATTGTAAAAGGCTCTATAACTAATGTACGCAAAAACACTGTAACAATAATAGCAATCAGAAGAAAATCAATCCACTCTACTATTGCAGGTCTATTACCTTCTTTTTTTCTACGCTTCCAAAAAATCCAGTTTACTTTCCTTGAAATATAGATATCAAACAACAACAAGTAACCCGGCAACCACCAAAGGCTCCATATCCAAACTACCCAGGCTGTGTAAACTATGAATGCAAGAGAAAATTTTACATATTTGTTGTTAAAAAAACGTTTTATCAAAATAAAATATATTAGAGACCCAATAAATCTTTCATTGAAAATACTCCGGTTTTATCCTTGATAAACTCAGCAGCTAGTACAGCTCCCAACGCAAAACCTTTACGGTTGTGAGCAACATGCTGAATTTCAATGTCATCAATATCCGTATGGTATTTTATAATATGGGTACCAGGTATCTCATCTTCCCGAACAGCTTTAATACCGACCATTTTACCTGTACTTGGTTCATCCAGCTTCCATTCAGATTTTCTATCCAGGTTTTCAAGTAAATCATTAGCAAGTGAGATTGCTGTTCCGCTAGGGGCATCCTTTTTATGAATATGGTGTAATTCCTCCATTGATACCTCGTAGTCGGCAAATTTGTTCATTATCTTTGCCAGGTGTATATTTAGATTAAAAAATATATTTACCCCCAGGCTATAATTAGATGCATAGAAAAATGTTTTCCCATTTGTCTTAACGTACTTGATCACTTCTTCATATTTATCCAGCCATCCTGTAGTTCCTGCAACCAAAGGTATTCCGGCTTCCAGGCATTTCAGGAAATTATTATAGGCAGTTTCAGGAATCGTAAACTCTATAGCGACATCACATTTTTGAAGGTTCTCTTTTGTAAACTCATGCAGGTTATCTATATCAATTTTAAGAGCAATCTCATGTTTCCTGTCAAGAGCAATCTTCTCAATTTCCCTGCCCATTTTTCCATACCCTATAAGTGCTATTTTCATTATGTCTTCTATTTCAATATTTCATTAATAT
Source organism: Bacteroidales bacterium (assembly GCA_016926235.1). The sequence continues at coordinate 101,666 of JAFGOZ010000524.1, forward strand.
GTTAGGACATAAAACCTGACAGGTTTTAAAAACCTGTTAGGTTTTCATGGTAAAATTAAAAAAAAAGGGAAGTAAATTTTACTTCCCTAAGCAAATAAATGTTGTATTCTTTACTTCACTTGTTTAACAATAGCTTCAAAAGCCTGAGGATTGTTTGTCGCAAGGTCAGCTAAAGCCTTCCTGTTCAAATCAATTCCTTTGCTATGGATTTTACCCATAAATTCTGAGTACGACATATCATATTGTCTCACTGCCGCATTAATCCTTTGAATCCATAATGCTCTGAATTGGCCTTTTTTCTTCCTTCTGTCCCTGTATGCATATCCCAATCCTTTTTCCAGAGAATTTTTTGCTACAGTTAATACATTCGCCCTTCTTCCAAACGAACCTTTCGTTTGCTTAAGGATCTTTTTTCTTCTTGCTCTTGATGCAACCGAATTTACTGATCTTGGCATAATTTTACTTTTTTGAATGGTTAGCGTCCGCCAACTGGTGGATCTTTCGGCTAATTCATTCCGGTTAATTACTTATTTTTATTTCATAGCAAGCAATAGCTTCGCATTACTGGTGTCTGCTTTATGCACTTCACCGAAAGCACCGAGGTTTCTTTTCCTCTTTTTTGACTTTTTCGTCAAAATGTGACTTTTGTAAGCATGCTTCCTTTTAATTTTTCCGGTTCCCGTAAGAGTAAATCTCTTTTTAGCTCCGGAATTAGTCTTCATCTTAGGCATCTCTCAATTATTTTATGTTAGTATCAATTACTTCTTTTGTATTTGGGGAGTTATTATCATGATCATCCGTTTGCCTTCAAGGCGTGGCATTTGTTCAATTTTTCCATGATCTTCAAGATCCTGTGCTAAACGAAGCAACAAAATTTCGCCCTGCTCTTTATAAACGATAGATCTGCCCTTAAAAAATACATAAGCTTTAACTTTTGCTCCATCCGCCAAAAACTTTTGTGCATGTTTTAGTTTAAAATTATAATCATGCTCATCAGTTTGCGGACCAAAACGTATCTCTTTAACTACAATTTTTGCAGTTTTTGCTTTCAGCTCCTTTTGTTTCTTTTTTAGCTGATATAAAAACTTTTGGTAATCAATCACTTTACAAACTGGTGGATTTGCATCAGGTGAAATTTCTACCAAATCGAGTTCAAGTTCATCTGCGATTTTGAGGGCTTCCTCAATAGATACAATTCTCGGTTCATCAATGTTGTCACCAACAATACGTACACTTTTTGCACGTATATTTCCATTAATCCGGAATTTGTCTTCCTGAACTTGTTGACCTACTCTTCGAGGTCCCCTATTGTAATTCTGTAGAGCTATATTTACCTCCTTTTTTTATGTTAAAATACTAATTTATTTTTATTTCTTCAAGTTCTTTTTCAACTTCAGTTTTAATGAATTTTGCAAATTCCTCCAGTTTCATCACTCCTTTATCACCCTCACCCTGTCTTCTTACTGAAATTGTGTTGCTTTCTGCCTCCTTTTCTCCAATAATTAACAGGTATGGAATCCGCTTTAACTCATTGTCCCTGATCTTCTTACCTATTTTCTCATTCCTTTCGTCAATCAGAGTGCGAATATCGTAATTATTTAGAAAATATAAAACTTTTTTTGCATAATCATTAAATTTTTCACTAATTGGAAGTATAACAACCTGATCTGGCGTCAGCCACAATGGGAATTTACCCCCGGTATGTTCAATTAAAACCGCTACAAAACGCTCCATTGAGCCAAAAGGCGCACGATGTATCATTACAGGCCTGTGTCTTTGATCATCACTGCCAATATATTCGAGTTCAAAGCGCTCCGGGAGGTTATAATCAACCTGTATAGTTCCAAGCTGCCATTTACGCCCAATGGCATCTTTTACCATAAAGTCAAGTTTAGGCCCATAAAATGCAGCTTCACCATATTCAATGACCGTTTTCAAACCCTTTTCCTCGGTGGCTTCTATAATTGCATGCTCTGCTTTTTCCCAATTTTCATCACTTCCAATGTACTTGCTATGATCATTTTTATCACGCAAACTCACCTGGGTTGTAAAATCGTCGAAGCTGAGGGTTTTAAATATATATAATATAATGTCTATCACCTTTTTAAATTCATCCTTCAGTTGATCGGGACGGCAGTAAATATGGGCATCGTCCTGGGTAAAACCACGAACTCTTGTTAGACCATGTAACTCACCACTTTGTTCATACCTGTATACCGTTCCAAACTCTGCATATCTTACAGGAAGGTCTTTGTATGACCGGGGTTTGTGTTTGTACATTTCACAATGATGGGGGCAATTCATCGGTTTTAAAAGGAATTCTTCTCCTTCAGCCGGTGTGTGAATCGGTTTAAAGGAATCCTTTCCATATTTTTCATAATGCCCTGAAGTAACATAGAGCTCCTTTTGTCCAATGTGAGGTGAAATAACCGGTTCATATCCGTATTTGGCCTGTACTTTTTTCAGGAACCTCTCCAGCCTGTCACGTAGCATGGCGCCTTTAGGTAACCAAAGCGGCAAACCCAGACCCACTTTTTGAGAGAATGTGAACAGTTCCAGCTCTTTCCCAATTTTACGATGATCTCTTTCCTTTGCCTTTTCAAGCATTTCAAGGTAATCATCCAGCATTTTCTGTTTTGGAAAAGTAATACCGTAAATACGTGTTAATTGCTTTCTTTTTTCATCACCTCTCCAATATGCACCAGCAATGCTTAATAATTTTATAGCTCTTATAAAGCTTGTATCCGGCAGGTGAGGCCCCTTACACAGATCAGTAAAACTTCCAGAATGGTATAAAGTAATGGAGCCGTCTTCCAACTCACTGATAAGTTCTACTTTGTACTCATCTCCCTTCTTTTTAAAATAATCAAGGGCATCTTTCTTTGTTATATCCTCCCGCTTATATTCCGACTTCTTCGAAGCCAATTCCCTCATTTTGTTTTCAATCCCAGGTAAGTCAGCATCGCTGATAACTTTTCCATTTAAGTCTACATCATAGTAAAACCCGTTTTCAATACTTGGGCCAATACCAAATTTAACTCCTGGATAAAGTGCCTGAAGAGCTTCTGCCATAAGGTGAGCGGATGAATGCCAGAAAGCATGTTTCCCTTCGTCATCATCCCATTTATGTAATTTAATGGATGCATCCTTATCAATTGTTCGCGTAAGATCACAGATTTCACCATTAACACTAACCGCTAAAACTTCTTTAGCAAGGCTATTACTTAAGCTACGGGCAATATCAATACCAGATACCCCGTTCTCGTACTCACGAACTGAATTGTCAGGAAATGTAATCTTAATCATGCTTCCAATTATTTTTCAAAAAAATCACGCAAAGATAAACATTATTGTAATGTAATGCTGTTTATTAAACCAGAATTTATATGAATTTTCAGTTTTATGAGTCAGGAGTCAGAAATCAGGAGTCAGAAGAATGGGTTCATAATTAGTTTCTGACTACTTACGCCTGACTCCTTAATTCTAATCATTCCCACTATTTTTGGTAATCAAATTTTGTTAAATTTGTATATAGTCACTTAAATAGTAAACAACATGAAAAAGATTTTGTTGCTGATAATCGCTTCATTAGGCATTTTAAATGTTTCAGCCCAGGAAACCAGAAAACAAATAACACTCGATAATATATTCAAGGAATACCGTTTTTATGTTTTTGAACCAGACGATATTAAATCTACTAAAGATGGTGAGCATTATACTGAACTCTACGCATATACAACCATTTATAAGCGATCATATAAAACCGGGCAACAGGTTGCTACTTTGTTTTCATCAGCCAGCGGAGAAAACAATATAGGTCATATAAGTGACTATCAATTAAATGCAGATGAAACAAAAATACTGCTGGAAGCAAACGCTGAGCCTATATACAGACATTCATATGTTGCTGATTTTTATGTATATGATATAAAATCAGATAAATTGACTAAAGTATTTGATGAAGGAAAAATTCAACTGGCCACATTTTCCCCGAATGGAAAGTCCATTGCCTTTACCTGGGAAAATGACCTTTATATAAAGGACATAATTACAAACAAAATAGTAAAGGTGACCGATGATGGAAAATACAACGAAATTATAAATGGAAGGCCTGACTGGGTATATGAAGAAGAATTTGGTTTTAATAAAGCCTTTGACTGGTCTCCTGATGGCAAAAATCTGGCCTATATGAAATTTAATGAAACTAATGTAAAACTTTATGGAATGAGTTTCTACGGAGATTTATATCCTGAATATTTTACATTTAAATATCCCAAAGCCGGAGAAGAAAACTCAGTTGTATCGATTCATGTATTCAATCTTGAGAGCGGTGAGACGTATGAAGTGAACATGGGTGAAGAAAAAGATATATACTTTCCTCGTATTCAGTGGACAAAGGACAATAATCTGCTATCAATTGTAAAACTTAACCGATTACAAAACCATGTAGAAGTAATTCTTGCAAATGTTACAACAAAAGAAACCAGGCTGTTATATGAAGAAAAAGAAGATGCGTATATCTCTGAAATTACTGATGATTATATCACATTTATGCCTGATAATATGCACTTTGTCATTAAAAGTGAACGGGATGGATATACCCATTTATACAGGTACAATATGGATGGGACATTTCAAAACCAGGTAACGGAAGGCAACTGGGATTTAATTGATGTCTTAGGTGTTTCTGAGGATGGTAAAGTATATTACACTGCATTTGATGAATCTCCGTTATATACAGCAGTATATTCTGTAACCCAGGATGGAAAAGAAAAGCATAAATGGTCCTCCGAAAAGGGAACAAACAAAGCCCTATTCAGCGAAGGTTTTAAATATTATCTGCTGTTTCACAGCACAGCCAACAACCCTTTGGTTGTATCATTATATGATAACAAGCAGAATTTGATACGTACCATTGATGATAATGAGCATGTAAAAAATGCAATGCAGACTTTCGGTTTTAGTGAAAAGGAGTTTTTCACATTTACAACCTCTGAGAATATTGAATTGCATGGTTTTATGATTAAACCACCTGATTTTGAGGAAAATAAGAAGCATCCAGTATTTATGTATGTATACGGAGGACCAGAATACCAGTGTGTAAATGATGAAATATCATTCTACGATGGATGGTTCCAATACCTTGCTCAAAAAGGATACATAGTTGCTTGTATAGACGGAAGAGGCAGTGGAGGAAAAGGTGAAGATTTCAGAAAGTGCATCTATATGAATCTTGGGAAATATGAAACTTTAGATCAGATTGAGGCAGCAAAATATCTTGGAACATTACCTTATGTTGACAACGAAAGAATTGGAATTTTTGGCTGGAGCTATGGTGGATACCTTTCCTTGCTCTGTCTGACCAGGGCTTCTGACCTGTTTAAAATGGCAATTGCTGTTGCACCTATTACAAACTGGAGGTTTTATGATACCATATATACTGAAAGGTACATGCGCACACCTCAGGAGAATCCAAAAGGATATGATGACAATTCTCCCATTAATTATGTCGAAAAGATGAAAGGAAAGCTCTTATTGATTCACGGTATGGCCGATGATAATGTACACCTGCAAAATTCCACAGAATTTGTTGAAAAGATGGTACAGGCAGATAAGCAATTTACCATGCAGTTTTATCCTAACAAAAACCACAGTATTTATGGCGGAAATACACGTATGCACCTGTTTAAATGCATGTCAGAATTTGTATTGGAGAATTTATAAACACATAAATATCCACAACGCCTGATCTGATAAATATTGAATATGTATTTATACTAAATGTCAATTAAGTAAATTACGTAATTTTAAGAAAAGTTATTAACCGGTTTTATGTTTATATCCCCAAAATACATTTACTAACTTATTTAATAATAGCATTTTACGAAATTTATTGTGAATAATTTCACAATAATATGTTTTAGGGCATACTTTGGAAATTCTTTAGACTAAACAAATAATATTTTTAAATTTGTGCTTCGTTTTTACTTTTTCGAACATTTTATTGATTTAAACATATAAATTCTATGAAAAAACATAATTTTTCCGCAGGTCCATCTATTCTATCACAATATTGTATAGAAGAAACAGCTAAGGCTATATTAGATTTTAATGGCATGGGATTATCCATTGCTGAAATCTCACACAGAAGTAAAGAATTTCAAGCTGTAGTAGATGAGTCGGTTGCGTTATTCAAAGAATTATTAAACATTCCGGAGGGATATAAAGTATTATTTTTAGGTGGCGGTGCCAGTATGCAATTTTGCATGGTTCCATACAACCTTATGAAATCAAAAGCGGCTTACCTGAATACAGGATCCTGGGCTTCAAAAGCAATGAAAGAAGCTAAAATTTTTGGTGAAGTGATTGAAGTTGCCTCTTCAAAAGATAAAAACTACTCATATTTACCAAAAGGTTACACAATACCAAAAGATGCTGATTATTTCCATATTACAACCAACAATACAATTTATGGAACTGAAATTAAGGAAGATATAAACAGTCCTATACCTCTTATTGCTGATATGTCATCAGATATTTTCAGTCGTCCGGTTGATGTATCAAAATATGCACTGATATATGGTGGAGCCCAGAAAAATCTTGCACCTTCAGGAGTTGCGTTTGTAATCGTTCGCGAAGATATTCTTGGAAAAACAGGAAGAAACATACCATCCATGCTTAATTACCAGATACACATCGAGAATGGATCTCTTTACAATACTCCTCCGGTAATACCTATATATTCTGCTTTAATGACCTTGAGATGGTATAAACAACAAGGCGGTATTGCTGCAATGCAAAAGAAAAACATTGAAAAAGCAGACCTGCTTTACAATGAAATTGAGCGCAACAAGCTTTTCATAGGAACAGTTGAAGATAAAGCAGACCGTTCAATTATGAACGTAACCTGGGTGATGAAAGAGCAATACAAAGATCTGGAAGCAGAATTTCAAAGCTTTGCTTCATCCAAAGGGATGGTCGGCATTAAAGGCCACCGCTCCGTTGGCGGTTTCAGGGCATCTATTTACAATGCAATGCCAGTTGAAGGTATTAAAGCCCTTATTGCTGCAATGCAGGAATTTGAATCCAGCAAAGCTTAATAAAATAATTATTTTAATAATGTATTAAACACAGTGAGTCAGGACTAAAACCTGACTCACTGTTAAAAATTTCACAATATGACAAAAGTACTTATAGCTACAGAAAAACCTTTTGCCAAAGAGGCAATTGAACAAATATCTGCGATTTTCAATGAAGCAGGATTTGAAATTAAAATGTTGGAAAAATATAAGGAAAAAGCCGACCTTTTACATGCAGTTGCTGATGTTAACGCCATTATTATACGTAGCGATATCATTGATAAAGAAGTAATTGATGCTGCACCACAACTTAAAATTGTTGTACGAGCAGGAGCAGGATATGACAACGTTGACCTAAAAGCAGCATCAGATAAAAATGTAGTAGTTATGAATACACCTGGTCAAAATGCCAATGCCGTAGCTGAACTGGCTGTTGGAATGATGATCTATTTAATCCGTAACGGATTTAACGGTACTGCAGGAACAGAACTTAGAAATAAAAAACTGGGGATTCATGCATACGGTGCAGTTGGCCGTATTGTTGGTTTAATTGGTAAAGGTTTGGGAATGAAGGTTTTTGCTTTTGACCCATTCATTGATAAAATCATCATTGAAAATGACGGCGTTCAGGCCGTAGATTCTGCAGAAGCGCTTTATTCAAAATGTCAGTACATTTCATTGCATATACCTGCAAATGATAAAACTAAAAACTCAATTGGCTATGAGTTATTGAATACTATGCCAAAAGGAGCAATGCTGGTTAATACAGCTCGTAAGGAGGTTATTGATGAAGCCGGTTTATTAAGAATGTTTGAAAAGCGAGATGATTTCAAATATGCCAGCGATATAGCCCCGGGTTGTGAAAAAGAAATAGCTGAAAAGTATTGTGGAAGATATTTCTTTACACCTAAAAAAATGGGTGCTCAAACTGCAGAAGCAAACATAAATGCAGGTGTAGCGGCAGCCAGACAAATTGTTGGTTTTATTACCAAAGGAGATAAAACTTTTCAAGTAAACTAATTCTGTACATAAATATATAACATGGCTATAATAAAACCATTTAAAGGATTCAGACCTAAGAAAGAATTTGCTAATAAAATTGCATCAAGACCTTATGATGTATTAAACTCAGACGAAGCTCGCGAAGAAGTAAAAGGAAATCCTCACTCATTCCTTCATGTTGTAAAGCCCGAAGTAGACCTGCCCCTTGATGTGGATATACATTCTCAGGTTGTGTACAACAAAGCAAAAGAAAACCTTGATAAGTTAATAGCTGATGGTATATTTACCCAGGATTCAACTCCCTGTTACTACATATACGCCCAAACCATGTGGGGAAAAACACAATATGGGATAGTTGGTTGTGCAGCAGTGGAAGACTATATGAATAACATCATTAAAAAACACGAACTAACGCGTCCTGATAAAGAAGAAGACCGGATGAACCATATTCGTTATTCAAACTTTAATGCTGAACCTGTATTTTTTACTTACCCTGACAATTCATCTCTTGATGCTATTGTTTCTGAAGTAATTAAAAGGGATCCATTATATGATTTTACCTTACCCGATGGTGTAGGTCATCATGTATGGATTGTTGATGAAGCAGACAAAGTAAAACGTATCGAAGAGATATTTGCCAAAGAAGTGCAGTATACCTACGTAGCTGATGGGCATCACAGAACAGCTGCAGCAGCCCTTGTTGGAAACGAGCGTAAGAAAAAAAATCCAAACCATACAGGGAAAGAAGAGTATAACTATTTTATGGCAGTACATTTCCCCGCGGGTCAACTTACTATTATTGATTATAACAGGCTAGTGAAAGATTTAAATGGTTTAACACCTGCCCAATTTATTGAAAAATTAAAAGATGGATTTATTGTTGAAGAAAAAGGAACTGCAGAATTTAAACCTGACAAACTTCATACATTCTCAATGTATATTGGGGATAAATGGTACTCTCTGCAGGCAAAACCAGGAACATTCAATGATAATGATCCTATTGGATGCCTGGATGTAACCATACTTTCTGAACAGGTTTTAGCCCCAATATTGAATATCACCGATTTACGTACCTCTACCCGTATTGATTTTGTAGGAGGTATAAGAGGTCTGGGAGAATTAAAGAAACGCGTGGATAGCGGTGAAATGATTGCCGCTTTTGCACTATTTCCGGTTTCTATGAATCAATTGATAAATATTGCCAACACTGGTAATATTATGCCACCAAAAACTACCTGGTTTGAGCCAAAGTTACGTAGTGGTTTAATTTTACATTGTTTGGATTAAAAGAACCATAAACAATTATATGATAAAAACGCCGGGAAATACCCGGTGTTTTTACTTATGAAAAATCTTGTTATAAAGTTCTATTTCTCACCTGATATATAATCTCTTACAACTCTGAAACCTACTCTGGGATCCGTACCCTCCCAGATCATTTTGCTTGTAACCCTTACATCATAGCCGGGACTATCCCAGGAACCTCCCATGGCGATACCCTCCTCATCTACCATTTCAGCAACATTACCTGAAACATCATACAATCCAAACTCATTGGGCAGATAAGATCCTGTCGGTACTGTCATACCTACTTTAGTAAATTGAGCAACGGTATAAGTATCCAGAGAATCCACATAATGGATGTTTTCATCCCCTATTTGTCTGAAATTACATAGAAAATCTCCCTTTATATTTCTAATATTTTTGCCGCCCCAGGGATAATCGGAAGAATCTAAACCTCCCCGGGCAGCATAAATCCACTCAACACGACTTGGCAACCTGTATTTATATTTGTTTTCAGACTTTGTACTTAACCATTCGCAATATAAGCGGGCTCCTTCTTTAGTTATTCCAACTACAGGATAGTTTTCATATGCTGGGTGGGTATGATAAAACTGAGAAAGGGGTTTATAAAAACTTATTTTCAACATATTCCAGCATTCATTCCTCACCTTGGCCATTTCATAATCTTTTGTTTTGCCACTGGTTTTCAGATCATTAAGAAAAAGATTATACTCCTTATTACTTACTTCGGTGGATAACATCCAGAAAGCATCAAGAGTATATACCCTGTCATCCATATTCATACTTCCCAATGGAATAAAGACTAATTGAGAGCTATCAGGTCTCTTTTTATCTTTTTTAAAAGCAGAAAAATTAAATAAAGATAAGGTAAGAAGTATTGAAATAATGGTTTTAAGTCGCATCGGTTTACATTTTAGTTAAAACTATAACGATCTAAACACCAATTTATTGCTTATCGAAAAACAAAATTCTAATACTCCAATTCCTCATAATATTGTTGAAGCTCTTCAGCCCTTTTTCTAACAATCTCTTTTTTCCTGTCTTCTGCAAACATGGAATACATGGTTCCTACTTTAACCTCACTATAATAATGGTCAATAAACTTGATCTCATTATCACGATATGTAATCCATTTCCTTTGGGCTTCTCTTAAAAGCAGCTGAGCAGGCTCATCCAATTCATCCTTCAATAGTTTATAGTATTTATTCAATTCCTTGTCCCAGGCCACTGCAGCTTCGGTAATGCAATTACACATACCTACGGTAGTAATACTGTCATCCAGACACTTACTCAATTTTTCTTCAATAGGGTGTTTTACTTCAGCATCCTGAGAAATAACCGCTATTGAATATACCATGGTTGCCATTAATAGCAATAACACTTTCTTTTTCATAGTAATAATAATTAGTGATAAACTAAGTTAGAAATTTCATTCAAAAAAATAAATAAAGTGCGATGATATTTTCGCTTAAGGTTTAATAAGGTAAGTAGAGTATCTTTTTAATGGCACTCTGATTTTCTGAAACGATTTTCAATATATATATCCCACTAACACCGTGAAAAGATGCAAAATTAATCGTATGTAATCCATCAAATACTTCAGAATGATAGACTAACCTGCCATCCTGACTATATAATTCAAGATGGTATGGTCCATTATTTGAATTATCAAGTTCAATGGTAAGTAATCCATGGCATGGATTAGGATATATGCGTAATGATGAAGCAAAATAGTTTTCAATACTTACAGGTTCAACCAATGGCTCAGAAAGCGTGTCATCCAAAAAAGGAGACCCTCCAAATTGAAGCGATTTTCGCCAGTAATCAACCTGACCAGGATCATCCGTCGGGTCAATTTCTACAGTTACCAAAGAATATCCATGACCATCGGCCTCTTCAGGCCAGGGAGACTTATCGCTGTATGTAAACGAAAATATTTCATTATACGCCGGATCATTCAATAATATAAATTCTCCCCCATTGGAAAGATTTCCTTTGAAGTTACCATTTGGATACCAGCCATAATAATTAAAAAACACTTCAGGTTTTGAGGCAATTACATAAAATTGCTTTGGATATAACAAAGTATTTGCAGGTACAGTATAAGTAACGGCTGAATCAAGATGTATTCCTGATATGTTCATTACATTTTCACCCGTATTCTTCAACTCAATAAATTCAAGGTCCTTCCCATCAATAGGATCATCCACATGTTTTACATCCTTAGGATGATAATGTATTTCGGTAACTTTAAGACCGGAATAGTCTTCATCTGTTTTTAAGAAACTTACCTCTTTTAATGCACTCCAGTTTTCCTCGTTTTTCAATCTTGCTTTAATTAAACAAGAAGTTTGAATAACTAAAGTAACATTCGTATCACTTGAAACAGCATTGGGATTTATTTCACCATATGTCAACCTGGGATCGGAACCATCTAAAGTATAGTAAATAGTTCCTGTACTGATTGATTTCTTAATTTCTATCAATGAATCGGAAATTACAGGATAACTTGGGCTATATAAAATATTTCCTGATCTGTAGAATTTTGGAGCATCAATCTTCGGATATAGATCATATTCTTTTAACTGATTGATAACTATGGAGGTTCTGCTTTCTGCAAAAGTATTAACCAGGTTGTTAATTTGAGGTACCCAATCGTTATCTTTAGTTCGAGAAGGTTTATGTTGAGAATCACCCCAACGTGCAGATTCCGCAATTATTGCCGTATCAATTTCATAAGCTCTCTTTAAGATCATTGCTCTTACAGAATCAACGCTAAGTATGCCCTTGGTACTTAACCACCTATAAGCTCTGTCAGCAAATCGCACCCTGTACTCCTCCACATTACTGAGTTTGTAATGCAACCATTGTGGATGAAACTTTGTAAAGTCCTCCACCTCCATTTTAAACCAATCATTTCTGTCAGCCAGATTTACGCGGTTTTCGTACAACCCTTCACCAACATACACAGGAAATATCATCATGCTGTGTTCTGAATCGTGTGCACAAAAAACAAATCCTTTGCCTTTATCTTTTCGGTTATTTATAGCATAAAAATTATTAGGCATTTTATTTCCCCAAAACGAAGAAGCCGGAGCATCAAAATTGCCTGTATATATTATGACTATCATATAATCGATAAGATTATCTATATCTAACAATACTGGATAACCTCGTGCATCCAAACCATTTTCGTCCTTTCCCTCCAGAGAATAGTACTGTTTAACGGAAGTAATCCCAAATCCACATATCCTATAAAGGTTTTTCCATGCATCATAACTACCATCTGCTAATTCAATAGAATATGGGAAATGTTGGGGGCTAACTTTAATCACATCATAGTCACTATTATCACCACCCAAATAAGTCTCAGCAAAATGCCCCTCTGCCCTTTCCTGTGTTTGATATATTCCCCAATACATACCATTAAGATATAAATGATAGTATCTGCCACGTGTATAGGGTTGGTCCATAGCTCTCTGGACGTCTCTTGAATAAATATCCCTGACTAAGGTGTTTAGATTATTATTCTCAGCATCACCATTCCAGGAATAGTTCTGGGCTGTTCGCAAATCCACTTTATAGTAAACATCTGCTCCTTCATTCTCAAATAATGGATAATTAAGTGTTTCACTACCGTATTCTTCCCTGAAAAACAACCGTAAAGAATGTTTTGGATTATTATTAGATCTGCTCGCCCCCCCCCTGATTCGTAGTCCACAATTAATAGTAAAACCTTTACTTCCATCAGGAAAGATTAACTCCGCGTTGCAATTCCTTTCCCATGCCAGTCCTCTTCCACCTGAATTTACATAAATTCCTGTATCTTTATCAAATAGGTTGGCCATATCAGTTATAATGCTTATAGATGGAATCTCCAATAATGCATCATCAATTAAGTTTTTGTACCTATCATCCAATGTTACTTCGGTGCTCATGGCATAATCAATCTTCTGTCCATTTATATTTTTTGAAGGCCATAGCCACATAGGATAAGTTTGTTCGGCTACATTTTCAGGAAAAATAAAAGTCCTGGAAACAGGGCTGGTTGGTTTATAACCTTCCTTATACAAACTAGCACGTATCACATAAGCCGGAGTTATGCCACGACCATTTGTACTTATCGGATATATATAAATATGATCATAACTATCTGTTTTTATAACAGTAGGTGAAGTTAATGGGTTACTGCCATCTACTGTATAAAGAACAGTAAATGAGGGTGGCGGTTCAATATATAAGTTAAATCCTTCATAATAGAACCCTGATTTATGGCTAAATATTTGGTCAAATAGTTTTGTAACCTTGATTAAATCATCCTCTATTATTACATTATCTGTAAAAGGATTATAATTCTGAGCAAATAAAGTATTGGCTAAAATTGAAATCGCTATAATAAAAAACTTCTTCATCTATTCTGATTTTGCTTCCAAAACTCATTCAACCTTAATATAATAAATAAAAATGCTAAAATATATAATAATATGGCATCTTACAATGTGGATGTCAGTGAAATTGTAGGTCATTTGTATTGATTTGATGGTAGAAATGTTAATACTTACATCAGCTAAAAGAAAAACAAACTCTCTATATATAAATTAGTAATGACCCCATTCTCTAATTGGCATTTTTACTATTTTTGCATTTCAAAAAGATAAAACATGAGTATTACCAGCAATTATAGGCAAATACTGAAAAACATTCCTAATAATATAACCCTGGTGGCAGTTAGCAAAACTAAGCCTGTGGAAGAAATCAAGGAATTATATGATGCTGGTCATAAAATTTTTGGTGAAAACAAAGTCCAGGAATTAATACAGAAATACAATTCCCTTCCAAAAGATATTGAATGGCATATGGTTGGGCACTTACAAAGAAATAAGGTTAAATATATTGCTCCGTTCGTGCATATGATTCATGGAGTAGATAGTTTTAAACTGCTTACAGAGATTGACAAGCAAGCTGAAAAAAACAATCGGAAACAAAAATGCCTTTTACAAGTACATATTGCCCAGGAAGAAACCAAATTTGGATTTTCTCATGACGAACTTACTGAAGCTCTTACATCAGGAGAAATAAACACGTTGAAACATGTCGAAATATGTGGTTTAATGGGTATGGCTAGTTTTACAGAAAATACTGAACAAATACGGGCTGAGTTTCGTTTTCTAAGTAACTATTTTCATACTTTAAAAGAGAAATATTTTAAAAATAGCATTACCTTTAAAGAGTTATCAATGGGCATGTCTGATGATTATGCTATTGCAATAGAGGAAGGCAGCACCATGGTAAGAATAGGTAGTTCTATTTTTGGGCAACGATATTATCCAAATTGTACGAATGAATGATATATAATAAGAAAGAGAGAAATGGCAAATTTAAAAACAAAGTATTTAGGACTGGAGCTTCGTAATCCGGTAATGGTAAGTAGTTCAGGACTAACAGATTCAGTTGACAAAATAAAGAAACTTTATGATAATAATGCAGGAGCTGTAGTGTTAAAGTCTCTTTTTGAAGAGCAAATACAATTTGAAGCAGGTAAACTGGTCACTCAGAGTGATTATCCGGAAGCGCATGACTACATAACCAACTATACTAAAAGTAATTCTGTTGGTCAATACCTTGACCTTATTAGCAACGCAAAGAAAGCTGTTGATATTCCGATCATTCCCAGCATAAACTGTGTTTCATCTGCCGACTGGACCAGTTATGCAAAAGACATTGAAGATGCCGGAGCCGACGCTTTGGAATTAAATATATTTCAACTCCCGACTTCGAAATATACTTCACCTTCTGATATTGAAAAAAACTATTTCGAGATTGTAGAGAAAGTAAAGAAAGTAATCAAGATCCCTCTTGTTGTTAAACTGGGTATGCAATTTTCAAACCTCGTTAATTTTGCAGATCAGTTATACGTGAGAGGTGTGGCAGGAGTAGTCCTGTTTAACCGCTTATATCAGCCTGATATTGATATTGATCAATTAAAAATAAAATCAGCGGAGGTCTTCAGTTCACCTGTTGATATAAGATTTCCGCTTCGCTGGATTGGTATTTTGTCATCCCAGGTAGAAAAAATTGAATTATCAGGATCAACAGGTGTTCAGGATGGAGAAGCAGCTATAAAAATGTTACTGGCAGGAGCAAAAACAGTTCAGGTTTGCTCAACGGTTTATAAAAATGGCCCGGCACAAATAGACAAGATTGTTAGTTTCATTGATAAGTGGATGAACAATAACAATTTTATGAACCTCGATTTATTACGCGGGAAGCTAAATTATTCAAATATTGCCAATCCAACCATGTATGAAAGGTCTCAATTTATGAGGTATTTTTCTTCGATAGACTAAGAGGATTGATAAATTTCAATGACTTACTTATTACCATTGCTCAAACAATAGGTCTCCTTCATAGTGATGGCTTCAAGGCTGCCTAATTTAATAGCCTGCTCTATATCAAAACAAGCTTCGTTAAATTTCTTATATTTATAATTAGCCTCAGCTCTCTTCAGGTAAATTGCCGGATTATTGGGTTTTAGATCCAATGCCATTGAAAAATCATTGATGGCATATTCCAGAAAATCATTCGACTTAATTGAAAGGTATGTTTCTCCTCTAGCCTGAAAATATTCAGCTTTTGAAGGGCTAATATCCAGAACTTTGTTTAAATATTCCAGGGCTTTCAGATATTCTCCGTTATTCCTGTATATCACTCCTCCAATATACATGCCTTCAATATCAGAAGAGTTGTATGCCAGGAAATTTTGAATACTTTTTAATGCTTCAGGATACATCTTTTCCTGGTTTTCCAGCTTCGCCAGTTGAAAATAAAGAGGCACCTGGGTATTTTCAATTTTTACAGACTGTCTAAAGTCATCAATTGCTTTTTTCGGTTTGCCTGTTAATACATATAATTCAGCCCTTTTATTATAATACTCATAAGTCTTTGGGTTCAAATTAATAGCTTCCGTATAATCCTCAATTGCATTTGCATTGTTACCCAGCTCTTTGTAACACAATGCACGCATTGCATATATCTCATGTCCTTGTAATTTCTTTGAAAGAGCATTATCCAAATATTCAATGGCATCATAGAAATCGTGTGAATTCATTAGAAAACCAGCTTCATTAAGTACTTTCTGATAATCATCGAACCATTCCTTTTCCCAAAAATCTAACCAGTCAGATTCTTCAAGAAAGTTATAAAATATACGATCTTTCACTACTTCATAGTAAAGAACTTTATCTCTCCCTTTAAGGTTTTCTTCCAGGTATTTTAATGTCATACCTAAATCATCTTTGGCAGCATAGCACCTGGCTAACAAATAATTTGCCGAATTTATCTGTAATGTATTTGCTGTTATAAAATCCTTTATAGCTTCATCAATTTGTCCTAATTCATACAGTGCTAAGCCTCTGTTTATGTAATATTTACTATTATTTTTATTAAGGTTAATTGCTATATTATACATTTCAACGGCCCCAGTGTAATTTTCTTTGGCCATCATTGCAATACCTTGTTTGTATTCATCAAGTCCCTGGCCAAAAAGCCCTTGAACTAATAATAACAGGTAAAATATGACACTTGGTAATAATTTCATTTTTGCATCTATTCATTAGTTTTCAATACAGGAACATCTGTAAAAACATATATAAATCCCGTTAAATTTCTTACATATATCCCTCCTATCCTGGGTTCATGCACTTCACATATGTAATAATACACACCTGGAGAAACTAGTTTTTTTGTTTTTAAATATGTTCCCTTCCAATTAATATACGGATCGTCGGTTTCATATACCAAATCCCCCCATCTATTAAAAATCCTCATATTCACCTTTTTCACATAGTCATTTTTATTCATCGCCCTGTATAGATCATACTTCCCGTCCCCATCAGGACTAAAAACATTGGGCAACTCATAAATTGGACAAATATCGACGCAAACCGTATTGGAAGGATCACTTTCATTATTGAAAGAATCAATTGCTGTTACAACATAGCATCCGGCAATAGTTTGTTCAGGATAATGCACATACCTGGTCGATTCGGATCCCTCAGCATTATAAATAACTTGGTAGGTACTATTTAAATCTGGCTTATAATATACGTTATACCGAATAACATCATCAGCACATGTTTCATTTGGATTTGTCCACTGCAATACATTCACCATACTGTCGCAATTGCTGGTAACAATGAGTTGAGGAGGACATGATGGAAAAGTATCAATTGGTATCCCACAATTAATATGTGAATAATTCTCTGTATAAATTTTATTATCCTCAATTTGCCTGAATCCCCTGCTTAATGTACGGTAGCAATACTCTACTCCATTAGTTAAACCTGTGTCACTGTAGTGTTCTTCAGTTGTTACCCCTATTGAATCAAATTGCCCGGTTTGAGAATTTTTTCTGTATACAGTGTACTCTGTATTAACCCAGGGAACATTATGCTCGAAATGTAAAACGATTTCATTGTCAAGGTTTTCTACATTATGAAATAATGTTGAGGATACTTCCTGATTTCCAATCAGGAAACGATTCCCCGGTGTATTATTATACAACTCTATACGATATGAATAGGGATATATAACAGTATTCAACGCCGAGTCGATATATGTAGTATCATTCAGATCTGGTGTTATAAAAGAATGTATCTGCTGCGCATTTGCAGCAGTAAGATTATCAGACCTGTAAATTACTATTTCATATGGTCCGGGAGCTTCGCTGGTATCGATATCTCTAGGTTTAAGCCATGCCAGTTCAACAACACCCTTTTCATCATCAACCACTGCTACACTGGTTTTAATAATTGCCGGTTTTCCAGGGACTACCATATTGCACAATTCATTGGAAGCAATGCTAACCGCACCGTCCGGATAACGTGCCACAACCCTGTAACAATATTCGATACCCTGCAATAATCCGGATCCGTTGTTATTATCAATAAATGCAGTATCTGCTCCATAGGTCATACCAACCAAAATAAAACCTGTATTTCCTGGAACACCTGTTTGACAAAAACCTGGAACAAAATCTGAAGAATCCTCTTTTCGATAAATATTATAGCCCGAAATATTTGCGCATTCATTTGGTTCCCAAAATATTGTTATACTATTATTATTCGATTGGGTCTCTACCAGGTTTGTTGGTGGACCTATCACCTGAACATTAAAAGTTTTTATATTCACCAAATTTATCATTGCATCATCCTCAGCACGGACAATTACTGTATAAGGTTGCCCACGCACATGAATACAATGTGTAGGCCAGACAAAATGCAAGGTTGAGTAATCGTACCTGAATGTTGCGTTTACACGATATGTTGTATCTGTCGTCCAGATGGTATCGTAATCACTCCATATTGTATCATGATAATATTTGGCGGGATTGATGTTAAATGCGAAAGGGCCACCCTGGGCAATAACAAAAACCGAGTCATTATCAGCATCAGTAGCCCATAATCTTAAACGTGCTGTATCTCCTGCAACCACGCAAAGATCTTGCATACCAAATATTTCCGGTGGTTCGTTATCCGAATCGTAAACCTGAATTTGCATATCCCTGACAACATTCCCAATTTTCACTCCCTGCCTCCATTCTTCAATATTCATAGCTACATTATAAATACCAACCTCTGTGGGCGAATCCCAAATAAGGTCGCCTGTAACCTCATCTATATAAATAGAATCTGAAGCGGGGGGTAATGTATAATCAGGAATAGGCTCTCCATTTTCTTTTGTACAAATGGTGAGTTTATAAGAGATACTATCGCCGTCCGGATCAAAAGCCCCCGGATTATGTATAAATACATGCCCCACAGCGGCTTTGTCAATTGGATAGTTAAGAAGAAAGGGAGTACTATTATCCCCAACCTGGGGGTCGATGAAAATGGTAGTCTTTATTGAAAATATAGTATTTACTGAATTGGGAATATTTTTTACCCCTGCATTACGATTAGGGTCCTGTACAAGGATTTGATATACACCGGGTCCGGGATATTCATGAATAGCTATATACCTGTTTAAATTATAATTATCCGGAAGATGAATAATAGTATCTTTATACCGTTTGACTGTTGTAATATCACCATCTCCCCACATTACATCAAGTTCTGGCCGGTCAGCCATGCTAAGCGAATATGTATAGGTTGTTACCAGTACCATATATGTATAGCCCTCAACATGGCTTATTACTATTTCCCCAGCTCTGTTATGAGTAGCCATACTATAATTACAGATGAAAATCATCAGTATGGGCAGCAATATATATTTATTCAGCAACCTCATCGATTACAATCCAATGTTAAAAAATTTGATCTTTCCTGAAAATCAAAATACATTCCTTTTTCAATACCAGGACCTTTAAAAATGACCAGGTTCTTTTGATCAAAATACAAATCGGTAAATATAGCATTATACACATCAATTTTCTCAACGCAAGCATTTATTTTCCCACAAAAATCAAACCAAATCTCTTCATCTTTAAAAGAATAATCCTTCAATTCCAATTCAATTGCAATTGTGTCATTGGCACGCATAGTAAAATTTTCAGTGAGATATCGTTTAGTATAAATCATTGCCATCGAATCAATATATTTTTCAGCCATATTAATAGTATCCTGAAAATTATGAAAAACAGCCAGGTTCATATCATTTTTATCTACACGTAGATTGATTGCTAATTGCTCACGATCATCAGAGTAATCTATATTGGCAACAGATACGCGTAATGGGTGACTGCAATAAACAAACAAAAGTATTTTAAAAATAATATACATGGATATATACGATATTTCACAAAATTACTAAATATCGTAAGGTTAACGAATGTATTTAGGATAAATTATAATTTCAGCCAGAACAATTTATCCTTAATATCTGACGAGTTAATTACTTTTCATCAGGTTTTTAACTGTGCTTATTTCGATAAACGAAGCGCCATGACTCATCCCAAAGTTACCGCCAAGCACAACAATTCTGTCTGTCTCTTTTAATTGTTGTTTCTTAACCAAGCAGCTTAGTGATTCCCGAATAAAAGCGTGAATCTCATCGGGTTCCTGATAATTGGAATAAACCCCAAAAGAAATTGCCAGTTCTCTCATTACTCTTTTATCGTAGCATTGGGCATAAACTACCTTACGCCCCCTATAGCCTGCAATATTACGAATTGTACGTCCTGTAGATGTATCTGCAATAATTGCTTCTGCGTCCAACTTTATGGAAGCTTCTACTGCTGTTTTGGATAAAAATGCAGAAGTCTCGGTACTCATTACTTTAATAGGAACCTCATTAACATCACTTCGGCTTTTTTCTACTTCCAAAGCAATCTTGGCCATGGTCTCAACAGCCTCAACGGGATAATCACCAAATGCCGTTTCTCCACTCAACATGATAGTATCAGCTTTACTATAAATAGCATTTGCAATATCACTCACCTCAGCACGCGTTGGGCGTGGTTCCTTTATCATTGAATGAAGCATCTGAGTTGCAATAATTACTGGTTTTCTTGCTGCTATACATTTGTTAATGATCATCTTTTGAATACCTGGTATTTTTTCATAAGGTATTTCTATAGCTAAATCGCCCCTTGCAACCATTATACCATATACATTTTCAAGTATCTCATCCAGGTTGTCCACCCCTTCCTGGTTCTCTATTTTTGCAATTATCTTTATCCTGCTTTTTTTAGCATCTAAGAGTTTCTGCAATTGCTCTACATCCTTTTTATTGCGAACAAATGAATGTGCTATAAAATCGATATCATGCTCAATAGCAAATTCAATATAATCCTTGTCCTTCTTGCTTAATGAGGGTAATGAAAATTTTGCATCAGGTACATTCACACTCTTTTTTCCTGAAAAACTACCATTATTCATAGCAAGACAATGTAGCTCGTCACCCTTCTTATCTTGAATTTGTAATTCAATAAAACCATCATCAATCAAAATAACATCCTTCTTACTAACCTCATTCACAAACTTGTCATAATTTACATAGATTGTTTCCTTTGTCGATTTTTTTTCCGGATCGCCTTTAACTATGACTTTATCACCTTTGTTTAATATTATTTTATCTTCTGCTTTGGTAGTCCTTAATTCAGGGCCTTTTGTGTCAAGTATTAAAGCTATTCTTTCTGAAACCTGTCTTACATTATTTATCACCTTCAATGTGTCTTCAGGAGATTGGTGTGCTGTGTTTAACCGGACAGCGTTCATACCCTTTTCATACAATTGCTTTATAAAATCCACATCACATTTCATGTCCGAGATAGTAGCAATAATTTTTGTCTTCTTCTTCATAGTAAAATCCATATGTTTGTAACTTATAGTAAAAAGTGTGCAAATATAAAGTGATTCTATCTAATTTTAACCTTCAGTCAATGTAAATTTTACATGATTTTTATGTTATGGAATGAAACCATACAAAACTTCGAAAACTATTTAAAACTTGAAAAATCACTTTCAAAAAACTCGGTCGATGCATATATGAGAGACATCGAGAAGCTGAAAATGTTCGCAGAAAATCAAAAACCTGTGTTAGATCCCGAAAACATTACACTTCAGCAACTTGAATCTTTTATAGTTTACCTCAACCAGTTAGGATTAAGCCATCGGTCGCAGGCACGCATTATTTCCGGGATAAAAGCTTTCTACAAATACCTGATAATGGACGACCAGATTGAAGCTGATCCTACAGAACTTCTTGAAAGTCCAAAAATAGGAAGAAAATTACCTGAAGTACTTTCAATCGAGGAAATTGAAAGAATTATTGAAGCAATAGACCTAAGTATACCAGAAGGGCACAGGAACAAAGCTATTATTGAGGTACTCTACGGATGCGGTTTACGGGTTTCTGAACTGGTTGGTTTGAGGCTTACCAATTATTACCCTGCGCAGGGTTATATTCGCATTACCGGTAAGGGTGATAAAGAAAGGCTTGTCCCCATTGGTGAAAGCGCAATAAAGGCAATCAGCTATTACATGCCCGATCGAAACAGCCTGCCAGTTATTCAAAAAGGGCATGAGAACATCCTTTTCCTCAACCGAAGGGGCAAAATGCTGACCCGCGTGATGATATTCACCATAATTAAAGGCCTGGCCACAAAAGCCGGGATAAAGCAAACCATAAGCCCACATACATTCCGCCATTCATTTGCCACCCATCTCATTGACGGGGGGGCAGACCTGCGCGCTGTTCAGGAAATGCTTGGACATGAGTCCATCCTTACTACAGAAATATATACACACCTGGACAGAGAGTTCTTACGGGATGCTATTTTGAGATTTCATCCGAGAGCTTAATGCAATGTAAAACATAAAATGAATAATGTATAATGGGATACCCTTTCAGAGTTCGTAGAACCCGACAGAAGTTTGGTGTAGAATAAGGGAAATAGTTACAGTTACAGTTACAGTTACAGTTACAGTTACAGTTGCAGTGGTAATGTGATAATATGGTACAGTTAACCGGAAGTACTATGCAGTTTTTAGATGACATCGTGCAGTTCGGGATATGTGGTCTCAAAATAAAAGAATGCATATAAATTCAGGTTACCTGAAAATAGACTTTAAATTTAATAGATACTTATAAGAAATTATCAGGTATAGGTATGTTCATTAACAATCACTACTGTCCGATTAAATATTTTATGAAATTATGAAATGCCTTTATTTATATGCCGTCCCTACGGGACTTTAATGCCCCCAGGTCATTTTTGTGCTACTACCAATATTTTGTCCCTAACGGGACAGTCCCGTAGGGACGACATATTGGTAACCATTGTGTTAGAAAATGTTTCTAAGTCCCGTAAGGGACGAAATATAATTTACTCGTTTAGTAATGATTAACAATATATTAACAGATGCTTAACAATCATCCCTAATCCTTTGATATAGTTAAAATTAAATATTCAATTAATTCGTGAAATCCGTGGACAAAATTTTTTGGCACAACATTTGGATTATACCTGTCAAAGTAACTTATAAAACCGAAAGCCATGAAAACAATAAGACTTATAATAGCAGGATTCGCACTGATGTTGATGGCAGGTTGTTATCATTATCATGAATATCCTGTAGAACCGGTAGCCAGGTTTACCGTTTCTGACTATGTAGTGGAAATACATCAAAAAATTTATTTCACGAACAATTCTCTCAATGCAGATTATTTTGAATGGGACTTTGGTGATGGCTATGTAACAAATGTGCCTAACCCGTCACACAATTATGATTTTTCAGGAACGTACACGGTGTCGCTAACTGCCTTTTTCGACGGTTTGGCGCATACCACCTACCAGACTATTACTGTTCAGTCTTCAACCATACTGGAAATAACAGTTTTGGAATATTATGATGAGTATGCAGTTCCTGATGCCAGCATTATACTATATCCTACACTTAATGACTGGTACAATCAGACAAATGCAGTTATTAAAGTTTATTCGGATTATTACGGAGTGGCAGTTATTAAAGACCTTCCACCTCAGGCATACTACGTAGATGTATGGCACCCGGAACACAATAACTACATTCTAGCAGAAGAAGACGTGAGATACATCCGTATCCCCCCGCTTATTGAACACGGAACTACTTTCTTTACTGCCTGGGTTGATTACGTACCTGAAGGTTGGAAGAAAAAAGGTGAAGCTGTTCAAAGCCTGAAAAAAGCAAGGACATTCAAAGAGAATGTTAAACAAGAAGCATTTGAAACAAAAAAATAGATTATTCCCAGGGTTTATATTTTAGGGTTAAAAAAAAGAGGGGCTCCGTTAGTTGTGAGCCCCTTTTTATTTATCTTTTTGGCTGTTGTTGCCTTCCATTCTTTAGTAAATATTCATCTACTTTTTGCTGAAGCAACCCTGAACGTTTATGGTACTTCAACATCTCTCGTATCTCTTGAGAAGAATATGCGTTCATATTCCTGCCAGCCTTAACAGTTCCTTTTGGTGATGCAGCAAATTTTCCGGGTTTTGAATAATTGTTAGCAGATTTTTTACTTCCTGAATCATTAATGATACCAGCGTCCACATAAAGAGGATCCCCGTAATCATCTGTATAGAAATAGTAATTATTGTCCTCATAAGCTTCAGAAATAACATCATACCCATCAGCTATTAACACCATATAATAATAGCCTGTAACATTTTCCATTTTGTATCCCCAGGTAAAACCAAAAGTATCAGTAGTATTATAAAGGGCATTGGCAACACTTATACCAGGTGCCACATCACAGTTGTTCCACCAGTTTCCAGAGCTACCGTCTCCAATTTCGGAAATAACATTAAATGAACCATTATTGCCTAATTGTTCACCACCTTCGTAATTTGCCCAGTAATTTCCAGAATTGCCATACTCATCAGTATAATAGTCATAAAGAACGATCCCAAAGTCATTTGCATCGTATGCATTATAATAGATGTATATTATATTCCATCTGTCAGTCGCTGGTATTGTTGATGTCCCGGCGTTAAATACATTATATTCTATTGTTCTGTATAGAGGATCTGAATCATCATAATCATCATAATCCTGGAGTTCCCATGCAACAAGGTCTTTACCGCTGGTTGTTTCATCGGGGTCAACCACATTGTCTCCATCATCATCAGGATTTGAGCGCTTGTTGGTAGCTACAAAAGCTGCAAAACAAAACTCATCCACAAAAAAATCATAATCTACCCAGATATACCCGTCATCGCCCCAGCTTGTGGCCCATGAATTCACAACGCGGAATGCACCGGAACTCCCCATATCATCATCATACCCGGCCAGTAACATGGCATGATATGCATGCTGCATACCGGGGTTCAGGTAGGTATCACTGTTGATCACATCATCGGAATTCCAGGCCATAAAATTATCTCCCAACCTGGCACCAATTGCAACAGCACGTCCATCAGCAAGATATCCTTTTAGTTCATCTACATCTAAATTCACTTCGCGGTAGCTGTCAATTTTATAATTTCCTGCATCACTTGTCCATTCTGACTCCGGTGAGTTTGAACAATCTCCCAGTCCAGAATAAGGTACAGTAGACATCTTGGCTATACCACGTGAAACCATCATATCAAAAGCATACTCAAAACCGGTACCATTACAATCTGCTCCTTTTTGAGCTGAAGGAATAGACCAGAATAAATCTTTTGGACTAAACTGATTTGATACATTACTTAGCTGAGAAGGTGAATAACCCTGGTCAACACCTTCCAGGAACGTTTTAAGGTTATAACCCAAAGCCCAGGCAACACAAGTACCATAAGCCCCCTGGTTACCAATTGGAGGCAATTTACTGGTAAGGTCAACGCTTGAAGGTAAATCCTGGTCCCCCATAGAACCCAGGTTTATATCGTCTTCAATCTCATCCAGGTTTTCTTCGTCACTTCCAATCCATCCAAAGAGGTCTGTGGCCTCGCCATCTTCACCTAAAACATCAGATAAAGCATCAATCTTCTCCACTACTTTCTGTGCTTCTTCACATCCATGGAAAATAATTCCCAAAAGAAACAATGAAGCAATTAGCATACTGATTTTTTTCATATTCTTTTTCATTTTGTATTGATTTATGTTATAACTAAAAATTTATTTTACCTTTAATTCTTCCCCTTCAATTATTCTTGCATTGACCATCTCAATCTTCGCATCATTTTCAAATATAGTTTGTTCTGTATCCGGTTTAAAAAATATAAATCTGGCATCATTAAAAATCAAATCATTAGAGAAAACAGAATTTGTAAATTTAAGTTCACAATCGATCCTTGCTCTTTTAAAATTGGTTTCCCCCTTAAAATGCACTTCAATAAAATCCCCCCTTTGGTTTATCGAGGAACTTGAAAAAATAGCTTTTCCACTAAACAGTGCATAATTAAACATACATCCGCCCTTAAATGACACCAGGCTAAAATCCGTGTTTTGAAAGAATTTAACATTACTGAATTGGGCCATGGAGGCAAACGCAGCATTCTGAAAATATCCTATGCCAACAAATTCGGCTTTCATGAAATTTATCGAACCATTGCACAGTATCCCCTGAAAATAAGCCTTATCCTTGAAAAAGCTTTCGTTAAAATAGTTATAACGGGCATTAAAAGATGCCCCTGTAAATATTGCCTGATGGTTAAACTTTGAATTTCCAAAATTCACTACTCCCTGGATTATGGCTTCCTTAAAAATCACTTCATCCTGAAACTCACAATTAAGAAATGTCAGGTTCTTTTCACAAATTACTACGTGTGCAAATTTGCCATCGTTACGATATCCTATTATTTTTCCCGTGAAATTGCAATTTAGGAATGCCAGTGAAGAAGAGATATTATAACGAATAACGCCTTTGGATTCAGGATAACCAGGCTGTATTGTTGTTAAATCCAAGTCTCCATTAATAGTAACATCATTTATTAAAATATTCTCGCCTTTTTTAAGTTTTTTAATAATATCAGCTGCTTCAATCTCATCATCATAGTATGTTGAAGGAGATGCACAACTTGGGACAATAAAAAATAAAAGGAAAGATACGACCAGTTTTAAATTCATCCGTAATAAAATATCGATTAAGTTCCCACTTCCTATTAAAGATACAAAAAATATACGTAAAAATTACATATTTAGTTTGATGAAATAAATCATCTTTTGATAAAACCAAAAAAATAATGGATTAATCACTCTAATAACGTGAAGAGGATATGAAAGTAGGATATTATTTAAAATAGTGTATTGAAATATCATATTTTTGTTAAATTTGCGCCACAAAATAAGTTCTGAAAATTTTTTAATAATACAGAGTAAGAGTGGGATTTGAGAATGTATAAAAGGAATATCCTCACTCTCCGACCTCACTCTCACTCTGTACTTGCCCAGATGGTGGAACCTTTAGCTCCCACCATCCAGATTTGAGAATTATTTGTTTTTAAGAGTTCTTTAAATTTTTATAGAGTTTTTCTTATAAGTATATGCCCAGATGGTGGAATTGGTAGACACACCAGCTTGAGGGGCTGGCGCCCGTTAAAGGGTGTGCAAGTTCGAATCTTGTTCTGGGCACATGAATTAGAGTGAGAGTGAGACTAGAGAATAAGGAGGTTTATTAAGATGTTTCTCACTCTCAAGTCTCACTCTCAAGTCTCACTCTCACTCTCAACTTGCCCGGATGGCGGTACCTTTAGCTCCCGCCATCAATCTATGGGTATGTTTTTCTTCGCATGTTCTTTGTATTTGTAACATTAAATAATGTTTTAGACAAGCCCAGATGGCGGAATTGGTAGACGCGCTAGTTTCAGGGACTAGTGTACGCAAGTACGTGCAGGTTCGAGTCCTGTTCTGGGCAC
>JAFGOZ010000525.1 GCA_016926235.1 Bacteroidales bacterium
ATCCATTATAAAACTAAAGTCTATTTTTGTAGTTTACTAATAATACTCAAAGAAATAGAAATGGCAGTACACATGCGGTCATAAAATATTTGGGGTGAATTGGTTATTCGAGCACTCTGCTTCGCATCAACTTTCTGCAAGGGTGGATACGAACGCAACCCGTTCTCCCAAACCTTTCATACCGCAAAATCGTTGTGCTCCATTCCTCAAATCAGCACTACCGGAATAAACTGTAAAATAAGATATTTATTCCTAAAGAGCTGATTAATTTCTATGGCTAACGAAAAATACAAAGTTTTGATTTACTGTAATTTATGATTATGTATTTTTACCGTTAGTCAGAATGAAAAATGAAACCTTACCAACATTGAAAGAGACCAGAAAATGACCCTGAGTATATTAAATGGATTCCTGATTTTCAGCATAATACAAGCATTTTTATTTGCCGGATTATTTTCGTCAAAGAAATGCCGAACCTCTGCTGACATGATTATGGTGTCTTGGTTGCTCTTGTTTTCGCTTCACAGTTTCTTGATTCTGGTAAACCTGAATAATGAAATTTCACTGCTTTTTCAAAGATTACCAGTAAACCTGACCTTGCTTTATGGCCCGGTGTTACTTATCTATGTTAATGAACTTCGCTCAAAAATAATTGATAGAAAAAGATTTATACTGTGGCATTTTGCCCCATTTTTTATTTTTTCAGCACTTACTTTTTTATTTTTTGATAATTCGTCTTTTCATAGGATTCTTGCCTTATCAGGTGCTGTTTCGGGTTTACTTTACTGCATAATAACACTATTTGTTCTTAAAGGCCACAAAAAACAAATTGTTGATTTGTTTTCTAACATGAAAGGTATAAGCCTGAATTGGATTGGCAAACTTGTAAATGGAGTGGTTATTATTTGGATTGTTGTGTTTGTACTTGTTATTCTTAAGCAATTAGTTCAAATTGAAATACCCTTGAATTGGTTTTTTGTTGCCATACCTCTTTTTATCTCCTACATTGGGTATCATGGATTTAAACAACAGGTTGTTTTTCAGTCTGTCCAAAATGAGGGTGCTCGGAATAAACAAACAGAAATTGAAGTTGAAAATCCACTTATCAATCAAGAACAAACCCGTCTTGATGATTCGAGCTATAAAAAATCAAGTTTAAAAGAAAAGGATATGGAGCAGATTTTCAAATCCTTAGAAAATGCAATGAAATCCGGGAAATTGTTTTTGCAAGCAAACCTGAATTTACAAGAACTTTCAGAAAATGTAAAAATTCCGCAGCATCATATAACACAAACATTAAACAAATATAAAAAACAAAACTTCTACGATTATGTAAATGCTTATCGCGTAGAAGCATTTATCAATAAGCTGCAAAAAGGAGATGCCGATAATTTCTCATTGTTGGGTATTGCATATGATTGTGGTTTTAATTCTAAATCGTCTTTTAATCGTGTTTTTAAAAATGTTACCGGAAAATCTCCTTCTGAGTTCAGAAAAAATATCGACATAAACAACTGATAATAAGCTTCCCACATATTTGAGACCTCCCATATAGATGGATGGGGCGAACTGAATAATTCTGCTTTGTAGGTTTGTTGAAAATTTAAAACAACAAATTATGTGGATAGCACTTTTTATTATCGGATTATACGCCTGGCTTTTTAAACGGCGTAAGAAAACAATCAAACAAGATGTTACAAAACTAAGCTGTTTGTTTCTAGTATTTACTTCAAGTGTAATAATATCTAAAGCACAGAGTACAGATATTACCATTTCGGGAGAAATAATTACCACTTTACAAAACAAAGGTAAAATAGTTGTATTTCTGGTGGACTTTGCAACTTTTAAAAAGCCTTTAACAGGTTTAGATACAGTATTTGTAAACCCAAAAGACAAAATAGTGTATTATACCTTTAAACCATGTAAGAAAGGCTCTTATGGAATACGTTGCTTCCAGGATTTAAACAACAACGGCATTCTTGATAAAGGGATGTTTGGCCCAGCCGAGCCTTATGGTTTCTCATGGAAATCTGGCAGGAAATTTCCTTTTGATTTTACGGATATTTCTTTTACCGCAAACAGTAATAAATTCATAACTATAAAAATGGAGGATTAAGAGATGGAGTTTTTCCCACAATTTACAATATCGTTAAGCAATGCATTTTGGTTTTCATTGGTTTTTTGGACTAGCAATCTTATAATTCTGAAAATCTATCCAACACACTATAAAAACCGTGTTTTAAAGATGCCGCGATTTGAAAAAGGTTTTGAAAAGATAATTGGCACCTTTAACTTCTTCCTTTTTCAGGGGTTAATAATCGTGGTAGTGTTTTTGCCTTTACAGGTAGGTTCTTTTTATTTTGTAATCGGACTTGTACTTTTTATTATTTGTTTCATAGCATATATAATGTCGCTTATGGCATATGCAACAAGTAATCCTGAAAAACCTGTTACTAAGGGAGTTTACAAACTAAGCCGAAACCCACAGCAAATAAGCACCATTTTTATGTGGATAGGCATTGGATTAATGACAAACAGTGTTTTAATAATCGCAATCTGTGTTTTACAACTGTTCACGGTTTACCCGACTTTTATAGCTCAGGAGAAATTTTGCATTGATAAATATGGGCCTGATTATCAGGATTACATGAAAAAGGCCCCAAGATATTTTCTGTTTTTTTAGTTGCTTTTGAATACAGAACAATGCACGAAATCACAACACGGGTATTAAAATTATTAGATATGAAATTGACAAATATTTTACCACTATTAATAATTGCATTGATTTCTATTTTATTATATGATAAGAAAGATGATGAGTTTTTATTAACAAATAACTATTTACCACTTGAGATAGGTAATTACCGGCAACTTGATTATTAAAAAAAAACGAGAAATTGTTGGGACTACAAAGATTGGCGATAGGAAGTATTTTTTGATTCAATGCGAGAATGATACTGATTATTACCGAATAGAAAACGACAAGGTTTATGTTATGAAATATGAGGACAATGAATCTGTAAAGTTTAACTTGTCTGCAATTATTACAAATCCTTTTCAAGGTAAATCATGTCAATAAGTTGTACTCCGTCTTCAAACATTGGGTGGTTGTAATTATCGATAAAAAAATTCTTTACCCGATACGATTTTACAAATCCACAACCTTCATAAAACGACAAGATTGTGGGTGTTTCTCCTGTCCCGACAAGCATTGTTGCGAAATCATTCTTGTAGAAATCACAAATGAAATTTATCAATGCTCTACCATACCCTTTGCATTGATATTTCTCATATGTAGCAATGTTTTTCAGCTCGCAGGTTTCGCTATTTATCGGTAATACAACGCAAACACTTTTCAAATCACCATCATATAAGGCAAACAAGTCGCCACCTGGCAAATACTTGTCGATCATATTCTCCTGCTCGTCAGCCAACAACAACAAATCAAGGAACTGTTTCTTATTTTCGGTTATTTTTTCAATTTTAAGCATACCTCTATTGTTTCCTTGATTTGTCAGGTTTAATATTTACAGTTTAATTATTCATAAAGAAAGACGCTGTTAATTTATCAAGCGTCTTTCATAAAGAATAATATCAGTGATTTCTAAAATTCCATTTTGAGTTGTCACTGTTCATATCAAACTCGGCAAGTGTAGGCGTGCTGTCACCGATTGAAATAAGCGCTAACTTCTTGTTTGAGTTTGGAACAACTTTTGGCATTATTCTGTAAGTTCCATCAATTAATTGATCAATACGCCATAACTGTTCCGGTGCGCCTGTGAATTCGGGAACTGTGATAACTTCTGCCTCAGCAGTTGCAGCCAAGGCCCGTTCTGTTCCTTCAATTACTATTTTATAGTACGGTCCCCCGGGATATCCTCCCGCATCTGGCACTGCTGTAATAGTCCATTTCTGATGCGGACGGAACATATAATCTCCAATCCGAACGTTGATATTTCCGGTTGGCCAGGTGCTAATTACGTCTTCCAGTTTCTGGGAAGGAACGGGCACTATGGGTTCATCATTATCGCGATTAAAACCTCTTGGTCCACGGGGCATGCGCACAAAATCAACTACCAATTCCAAGGCGTAACCTCTTCTCTCCGATTCAATTTCATAGGTTCCTTCTTTGAATTTTTCTCCGGCAACCGGCCAATCATTTTTCCACAATAATGGACGGATACCTAATACGCTGCGACCGCCCTGATCTAAATCGGCTTCAAAATGGCAGGACATTTTTTCAACACCTTCATCAATGACCCAACGGCCAAAGTGACCAGGTCCGGTAACCCTGTCATGAGCTGCAATGACCATTTTGCCACCACCTTTTAGCATTTCTCTTCCTACATTGTCAACATAAGGGCCTGTTATTTGTTTCGAACGGCCCACAACAATATTATAAGTTGAATTGGCACCATCGCAGCAGGTTCCGTGTGTTCCAAGTAAATAATACCAACCATTGCGATACATTAAGGTTGTGGCTTCACAATCAATGGCAATATCAATTGCTTCATTACCTTCTACGCGTTTTCCTGTTTTGGGATCAAGCTCTACCATTCGAATAAATCCAAAATAAGTACCATAGGTACACCATAATTGGCCTGTTGTTGGGTCAAGAAGAAGTCCTGCATCAATGGCATCACAATCTTCCATTCCTTCCGATGATGCAACTTCAATGGGGTCAGTAAATTTAAAATCGGGTGAATTTGGATCGAGTGTTTTGTTCCACATGGTGAGTATTTTACCATTATGACCGCCGCCCAGGCCACCGCCAGTAGAACTATAGGCTACGAGATACCGATCGCCAATTTTTAGAGCATCAGGAGCAGCTCCTCTACCAGGTCTTTCGGCACCTCCGTTCCATGTCCAGCCATCTTCGGATATTAATCCGCCTCCAAATGTGCCAAACGTATAGTACTTTCCTTCA
>JAFGOZ010000526.1 GCA_016926235.1 Bacteroidales bacterium
ATCATTACACAAGCTAACTATTGATATATGTAAAATATACTTAATTTAAGTAACTATATTGAATTGTTTTTTATGCAAAAAGAACAATCCGTGAACTAACAAAAGTGATGCAATGATTAATTATTTTGTAGCTACTAGAATCAAAGAAAGTAATAGTTTATATTTTATAAAGAGACGAGGTATTCTTATTTCAGATGTAATACTCTTATTGCTTCTTTTTTTTATGGTATTCATCAGTAGTTGTAAAACAGCAAACACAAACAACTTTGCTTATGAAAAAGACAATAATGATTTTCCGAAAGGAGTTTATACTTTGAATTGGAGATCATTATACTTGAAATTTGATGAGAAAGGTGAAGGAGAAAGAATCTTTAAAAGCTATTTACATCTGAATATGAAATCATCATGGTCGAAGGTTAGTGATAAAATTACCTTTATGCAGGTTTCGATAGTAGATGGTTTATTTCGTGAATTTAAAGATTGGACTCCTATTATTTGCTCCATTAATACTGATGGAACTAATTTTAAAAAACTGACAAATGGGCACTTTGGAGATTTTAATCCCACATGGGTACGCAATAGTGAAGAGATTATTTTCAGTCGTTTGGATCAGGCAACTAATCATTGGGGCATCTATTTAACCTCACCAACATCTTGTCCTGGACATGAAATATTAATTTCCGATTCACTCTTTAATGAAGTATCCGTTACGGCTTTAAATGATGGCCGGATTTTAATTGAAAGTGATAAAGGAGATAAGGGTGGTTTTTTTCTGCTAGAGATCGATCGTGATAGTCTTCAAAATGTGACCGGAAATGTTGGCAAGTATCAGAAGTTAATTATTGAAATACCTGAAAATATGGAGCACATGCGGTTAGTACGCCCCAGTATTTCCCCTGATAATACTAAAGTGGGTTTTGAATTAGCCGAAGATCCATGGATTATGGATAATACCATTTTGTATTTGGCTGATTTGGATTTGAATAAATATACTCCGAGAATTACAGGCTTTTTACCAATTGTAGCGTTAGAAAAGAATTATTCTACTATTTATGCGAAATGGACAAATGATGGGAATTCCATTATATATGTATCCAACCA
The DNA here is from genome assembly GCA_016926235.1 of Bacteroidales bacterium. Next base: position 1,102 of record JAFGOZ010000526.1, read on the forward strand.
GACTGGAAAATATCAATTTTATAAGTATGACATTTTTAGTGGTAAAACGAAAAGAATTTCATCAAATGACAATTTAGATTACACATATTTTAGCGCTCAAAATACACCAAATTAACTAATAGATTTGTTAATGTTTTTTAAATTTATTCAATAATTCAACCTTTAATACAAATTTCGATTGGATATGAAAAATAGACTTTCTGCATATAACACACAATATAAAACAGTTGGGGTTCAGTGGTTTGCGAGCATTTGGTTTTTAAATCAACTTTTCCAAGGGTGGATAAAGACGCGCATCGAAAACCCAACCGTTTCATACCGCAAAACGTTGGGGTACGTTACATAATGAAACGACTGACAAATATTATTATTCTTTTTCTTGCTCTTGCATGTAATGCACAAGAGAAAAATTCTGTTAGCATTGATTTATCTCTTGCAGAGGCAATTGATTCACTCAACATTGATAAAAGCAAGATTTCTGTGCTAATTGATAAATCAGATTTCAGGCTTTATGTTCTAGCAGATGAAGTTGTTTTAAAAGAATATTCGGTTGTATTTGGAAAAACTACGGGTGATGATAAGCTTATGCAAGGTGATAAATGCACTCCTGAAGGTAAATTCAAGATGATTTCAAAATATCCACATAAAGATTGGTCCAAATTCATTTGGATTGACTATCCCAATGATGATTCCTGGAGAAAACATAACGCCGCCAAAAGAGATGGAATAATTCCAAAAAATGCACAGATTGGCGGTGAGGTTGGCATTCATGGTGTACCGAAAGGAATGGATTACTTAATTGACCTAAAATATAACTGGACACTCGGGTGCATTTCCTTGAAAAATAAAGATATAGATGAACTTTATCCATTCATTTCAAAAAATACAATAATAGAAATTAAAAAGTAACGTACTCCAACAGCAAGTTTAAGCCATTGCTGGCAGCGGGTTTGCGAGCGTTAGCTCTTTCGGTTGCCTCGTGCTACCTAGACAACAAGTCTCCCTGATCACGCAACGGCTCATACACGCAAACGGTGTGCTTAATAAAGAGATCGACAGTAATTATAAATGATAAGTTCAAATAGATATATTGGTTGTTGCGGAGCTTATTGTAAGACATGCAAACCTTTTTTAGAAGGATTTTGCAAGGGATGTAAAATTGGCTTCGATACCAAAGAAAGGGACATAAGCAAAGCAAAATGTAAAATCAAGGTTTGTTGTTTTAAAGATAAAAACCTTGATACTTGTGCAGATTGCAGGGAATTGGAAAATTGTGAAATAATCGGTAGTTGGTTTTCAAACAATGGATATAAATACCAGAAATACAAACAAGCCATTCTCTTTATTAAGGAGCACGGTTACTCTGAATTTATTGCTATTGCGGATAAATGGAAAAATGCATATGGAAAATATTAAAATGCACTAAGCCCAACAGACAGGTATAAACCATTACTGGCTGAGGGTTTGCAAGTGTTGGCTCATTTGGTTGCATTGTGGCGTCTCGGTAACAAAGCGCATTGGCAACGCAACGGCTCATACACGCGGGCGATTTGCCATTAAAAGGATTGTCTTACATTAAACCTTAAATATTATAAATATGAAAAAAACATCAAATCTGTTTTTATTGATCTTTGCAGTAGTCTTTTTTTCATGCAATAAGCCCAATGGATATATAATAAAAGGAGATTTAACCGGATTTCCTGATAGTACTGTATTTTATTTACAAAATTCAAGTACACAGGAAGTAATAGATAGTGCAATAATTATAAAAAATAATCTTGAATTCAAAGGCCAATTTCAAGATACTCCGGAAGAAATTTTCCTTACAGCAAAAGTTGACGGAAAATTCATTTATAGTTACCTGTTAATAGGCAATGAAAAAATATCTGTTAGTGGGGACATTAAGGACTTCCCTTGGAATGTTGCTATTTCAGGTTCAAAATCACAAGATGATTATAACATCCTTCGTAGTATGACAAAATCATTTGACATTGAAAGAGATTCTCTTGTTCAGAGCTTTTTTAAATTATCTCAAGAAGAACAGGAAGCAAAGGGGAAGGCTATATGGGATGAAATAAATAGTATTGATGACACTACAAATTCTATACGCGTTAGATTTACTAAAACCCATATAAATACTTATCCGGGTATAATAAATTTAGGATATTTGAAAAAATCATTACCAAAAGATACGGTTTTAGTGCTGTATAATATGTTAAATCCTGATATAAAAGCCAGCAAATATGCAAGAGTTTTAGAGATTTTCTTGAATGAAGACATATCAGAAATTGGTGATATGTACCATGATTTCGAAGCTTTTAATAAAGATGGAGACAAAATAAAATTCTCTGAATTAACAGGTCAATACATATTATTGGATTTTACAGCTGCAAATTGCGGACCATGTGTACAATCAGCAGAAGAACTTAGGTTAATTGAGAAGACGTATAATGATTCTTTAAAAATAGTCAGTTTTTCAACTGACGCAAGAAAAGAAACCTGGTTGGAATCATTAAATCGGGATAGTGTTTCATGGTTGAGCCTATGGGACGGAAAAGGAATATACAGTGAAACGTATATAAAATATGGAGTTCAAGGATTTCCAACATTCTTTCTTATTAACCCAAGTGGGAAAATTATTGATAAATGGGCAGGCTATGGGAAGGGTTCATTAGAGGCTAAATTAAACAGATTTAAAGATAATTAACGGCACACAACAACAGGTGATGGGGGTAACTCTCCCTATCAAGAGACCCGGTTAATTTCTTTTGACAGCGTTAATTTTGGGTATTTCAAATCGGGGTCGGACCGAATGAAAACATTAACAATTAATAAAATAACCTATTAAATGCCCTGTTATTGCTGTCGCGCAACAGCCCAAATTCACGAATTCAATGCTTAGTAACAGAATAAATTCAAACAATGAACGACAAATCAAAAGAGTTAAACGCTGCAATTAAGCTGGTAAACGACAAGCTTCATTTTATCGGATCTGTTGAGGGAAACGAACCTGTTTCAATTGATTACATTGCGCCTCTTGGCGATGATCTGGGATATACTTCTCTCGAATTGCTGCTGCTGAGCCTTTCCTCCTGTTTGGGTAGTGCCATGCTTACTTTCCTTCGGAAAATGCACAAAACAATCACCCACTTTGAAATTCAGGCCAAAGGACTGAGAAGAGAAGAACATCCGGTTGGTTTTAAATCCATTCATCTGGATATACACCTTACTTCTCCGGATGTTTCTGATGAAGATGTCCAGAAAGTCATTGCACTAGCTGAAGATAAGTATTGCCTGGTGTGGGCTATGATTAAGGGTAATACAATTGTTGAAACCACCTGCAAGATCAACTAGCAGCGATGCCATCCCGACTTTTCCCGGGACGGGCTATGGTATAAAAAACAGGCAAAAAAGTCAGGTTAGGGGGATGACAGCTGGTCAATTTAACAATTTCACTATTTTTATGCATTGTTACAGTTGTCGTAATGGACGCCTGAATATTCAATCTAATAATCCATAAAGCAAATGAATGTCCTATGAATAAATTGAATTTCAAGAAGAAATGGGTTAGAATGGTGGTGGTAACGCTTTCTGTTTTAGTGGGCAT
>JAFGOZ010000061.1 GCA_016926235.1 Bacteroidales bacterium
ACCGCCGGCACCAATGGCAATGTGAATCATATCCCCCTGATGGGAGGGTATAATATTGAGTGGACCGGGATGAAAGTATTAAAGCACGATGGTTCCCGGCTGCACCTAATTGGCTTTGAGCCGGATTATAAGGTGGACAGGACCATCCGTGCCATTAAAGAAGGACGGGATGAATATATTGAAAAGGCGATCCAAAGAATAAACCAGTAACCTTAGTTTCTATTTAATACAAATTACTTTCTTTACAATCCTGATACCGGTATTTTTCACTTCAACAGATATGAAGTAGATCCCATTATCAAGTTTTACAGTTTCATATCCGATCGAATAATCACCTGCTGATTTACTGCCATGATCCACTATATCCAATAAAACTCCGGATTCATTATATATTTTAACCGTTACTTCACTCTTTTCTTTCAAAGTATATTCGAGGTTCAGGTGAGTACTGAATGGATTTGGGTAAACACGGACATTCATACCTGACGTTATTCTTTCATTCTCAATCGCGTGTGAAATTTCATTTATTTCAACAACTGAAAACCGGCAATATTCCGGATACGATTTCATTCCTGCTGCATCCTTTGCATAAACAATGAAAGTATAATCACCGATGTTCAGGAACTCATCTACCCGGGCTATGAAATAATTTGTTTCTCCATATCTGCTCAACTCATAAACCTTATAATCCGGGAATGAATTCATTACACTCTTGCTAACAATAAATGACTCCCCTGTTGATGCACCCTGTAATATAAAATTCCAGAAATACCCGCTGAATGAAATATCACCATAATTAAAGAAGTAATCGATAGAGTCATTGGATGCAACTATAATCCTTCTGCCTTCCCCGGCCAACCTTATAATGTACTCCCCACCCCATGAATTTTCAATGATGATATTAATCTTTGATTTATCTCTTGCAAGACCGAAATCGCTTATCCATCTATCAAGACTGTCAATTGGCAAACTTTCAATGCCGTTGACCACAAAACTTCCTGTATTACCAGAGCTTACCATATACAATGTTAAATCCAGGCTATCCTGTATGTTTGTTTTTGCCCATTCAAATGCAGCTTTAATAGATCTGATATCTGAGATTCCATCAACATCATCAACCTGAAGAGAAAAATCCATTGTATGTGTCTGTCCTCCACCCTCTGCCATCATAGTGACTGTATAATTTCCCTTTACAGCAGTGCCATCCGATATTAATTTAATTGTTAGGAAATCTTCATTATATTTAATAAGATCAGGATCTGACAATGAAATCCCATTTGGAATATCCTGGAGACTAAATGTGATGGTATCGTTGAAAAGAGACTCCTGATTAATGCCAAAAGTAAAGAGTGCATCTTTTCCGTCATTACTGCAGATATTATCTGAATACACGCGGCTGATTTCAAAATCCGGCATATCTATTGGAATACCTGACACAGCTATTGATTTCTCTCCCTCTATATAATACTTGCTGAGATATGATAAAGCATACGAATATTCAATATTGTTAATCAAATTAAGATCCTTATAGAATGTATCAACTATTGGTTCAAAGGTAACGCACATCCAGTCTTCATTGGCTGTTTTCCGGTACAGATTCTAAGCAGCAATTTCGTCATTCCTGTCCCATTTGATAAGGATCTGTTCTATGGAATCTGCCAGGAAACCAAGCCTTGCTCCCGGAATTTCAGTTGAATCAATACAGGTCATATCGTTACAATCCAGCACATACAAATACCCTGGATATTCCCAATTAATATCACCATATGGAGACACATGGTTATTGAGCGCATATAGACGGTTATATTTTTTTGAATATTCAATTTTTGAGACATCAAAACCGATTTTAATACTATCTACAATTTCTTTTAATTCTGTATCTATTTTATAAATTTTATTAAAGCCAGGGTAGTAAACGGTTTTTCTTGACAGGTAGTAAAGATACTTTTCGTTATCATATTCAAGATCAACGTTCACATACGGAACAATTAATTGAAATAATAAATTCAGATTATAATCCAAGACATGCAAACGATTGGTCGGATTTGTTATAGGTCCATGTCCAGCCTGCCCGACAAATATTCTTTCTCGTTCCCTATCAACGATTATTGATTTTGGTATCCCTATGGGATAAGTTAAATATTTATTGTTGTTATAATTGCATAATATTAAATTGTTATTCCCGCTATCAGGATTTCTTTTCGATCAGGAATTATTTCAAAGTCACCTCGACCTTCAACACTGACATCAAATAGTTCTATTTTATTTATTACCCTATTGAAGAATAATCTGATATTCTGGTATGAGCTGAGGGAGGATAATGTTGTATCCCAAGCCTCACTTCTGTATTATTCATAACCGACTTAATGGTGTGTAAGCGTGTGACAGGAGTTCATCAATCCTTTTAAATTTATATCCCTCACTTTTTAATTCTGATATCAGATCATGCAGGTAATCGTAAAACTTATCCTCCCTTTGCGGAGCTGTCCCGATATGAATCAGCAAAATAAAACCATTTAAACCTCCGGCATGCTCCTTTTCATAATTGATGATACTCTCGTAAATGATCCCACTGCTCCTGTAATTGGGCATATCCGGAGTGGTATAATCCGCATTTGATAAGGTTCCGGAGGTAAAATTGATAAGCTGTAAGCCCATTGATTTTGTCCAGCTACTTATGGAATCATTGTACCATTCATAAGG
>JAFGOZ010000527.1 GCA_016926235.1 Bacteroidales bacterium
AAGCTCTTTTCGAGGTATCGCCCGATAAATAACTTATCCAGTACCATCTATCTAATGAATCGGTCCCATAGGCAATGAATGATGCAGTAGTAGGAACAATATTATCAAGACCTGCATGGAAAGAATCATCACCTTTCCCGGAATGACTATGCCTTGCCCAAATATATGTATTCCCTTCTTTAATAAAATTTACCGAATAAGAAAGTACTGCCGAGTTAGTTTTTGCTACTTCACCATCAGCATAAGGACTGCCATCAGCAGGAGAAGCCTGCATACCTGAAGTTCCTGAATAGTTCACAGGCGTTGCAACAGCTTCCCAATCAGTTAATCCATCCTGTATGATTATTTCAGAATAGTTTTCAGCTTCCATTACAACTAAACCATCTTCATCATCTGTTTGCTGGAATTTAAATTCTTCCTGAGCATATGTATTGCTTATATAAAATAAAGCAAATATAATTGGTAAGCATAAAGATTTGATAGAATTTTTCATTTAATGTTTTTTTAGTTAAATAAATCTTTTAAAAAATAAAAATATAAAATTTAATACAATAATGCTAAAATCTTGCTTTTTTCAAAAATAAGTTTATGTTTTATTCATCTTTATAATAATATTATTTCTTATTTAACCAATAGTTTAAACAATTTATATTAATGCATTAACTATCAATATAATATTTTAATCATGAGATAAGATCAGCGTTCCATGTTTATAATTTTCATTGCCATAAAATATTTTATATATATACATACCATTTATTAATGTAGAAATATTAATATTATTGTTACCCGGATAAATTTCTTGTTCAATAATTTTTATACCGCACAGGTCAAATAATTCAAAATTTATTATTTGATTCGTACCAAGTTCAATAATTATTTCAGAATTAGCAGGATTTGGATATAACTTATTAAATTCAGCATAATTCATTTCATTGATTTCTGTAACATCCAAAGTTGTAACTGTAATTGCTACTGATAAATCACTCTCATTCCCTGCCTCATCGCTAGCACTTACCTGGTAAAAATATTCGGTATTTGGCATTAATCCAATATCAGAATAATTCGTTCCATTTATGGTTGTAATCATTTCATTATCCCTGTAAATATTGTAACCTGTTACTCCCACATTATCAGTGGATGCATCCCATTCCAGGTTAATCTGATTTCCTGATATTGCTGATCCAGATAAATTCTGAGGCACCGAAGGAGCTGTCACATCCAAAGTTGTTTCGGTTACTTCATTTGAAAATCCGCTTTCATTGCCTGAATTATCAATTGCCTGTACTTTATAAATATATGAGGTTGCGTCATTTACACTTGTATCTGAATAACTTGTATCTTCAACCTGTATTAATATTGTATCATTACGGTAAAGATTATATCCTGCTATTCCATCATTATCTGTTGAAGAAAACCAGAATAATTCTATTTGACTTCCAGTAACATTGGTCGATATTAAATTCTGCGGAACAGAAGGAGCAGTTATATCAAGAGTTGTAACAGTTACTTCAGGTGAATCCTCGCTCCTGTTTCCAAAATTATCAACTGCAACAATTACATAAGCATAGGTTTCATATTCCAGCAAGTTACTATCAGAATAACTTTGGCCTTTTATTTGGGCAATTAACGAATCATTCCTGAAAATTAAATATTCTGCAATACCGGATTCATCTTCTGATTCACTCCAGGTTAAATTGATTTGAAATTCTGATACAGCAGTAGCGGAAAGAATTTCAGGTGTTGTAGGGGGATTACTTTCAGGTGGTAAGCCTTCTAAATAAATTTCATAAACATCTTTTGATGATAAACAGCTTTTATATATCCTAACATCGTCAATTATTCCGTCAAAAAAATGAATTCCTCCAGATAAAGCTCCTCCCCGTCCAATATATAATGAATCAAAGCCTGAGGGACCAAGAGGGCGTGAAATTCGATCAACCATAACCTGGTTCCCATTTAAATAAATAGTTACTGCTTTATTAATAGGTTCATAAGTAACGGCAATATGGGAAAATGTTTCTTCGTTAACCACAACGCTTTCGTCTGTTATTGTACTGTACCTTTGGTTTCCTCCGTCAACTGAATTATGAATAAAAGCAAGTATTATACTTTTATCCTGCAGACCAAAGAAAAAATCTCCCCATTGCGAATCATCAGCAATAATTAAATTATTTTTATCCATCACAACATCAGGATTAATCCATGCGACAAGAGTAAATGCCTGATGATCGCCATGTATTGGAGAGTGAAGAGGTCTCCAACCATCCGGATCCCATCTTGGAATATGTATAAAATCATCAACTCCATCAAATCTATAAGCCTGATCGAGTATACTTGAACTTAATATTGCACCGTTAACATTTCCATTATAATTATTCCCGCTTGAGTCAGATGCGTTGCCATCAAATTTATACCAAGCAATTAATTCAACAGGTTCAGCATCTTGAGTTGTGGTAATAACTGTATCAGAATATAACGAATTACCAGAAATATGATGAAAACCACAGATACGGAAATAATATATTGTATTTGGATTTAATCCTGTTAGTGTAAAACTTGTTGTATCAGGCATAACTGCTGCTATTCTTTCAAAATCAACATTGTTTAAACTCTGTTC
>JAFGOZ010000528.1 GCA_016926235.1 Bacteroidales bacterium
ATTAAAAATTGTCAGGTTTCCATTCGTATAGCATCAGTCATGCCGCTAAACTGACGATTTTAAAAATTTGTGAATTATTCAGGTTAGAAAGGGTCCTCAACCTAAAACTGCTACAAATACGAAAGAAGTCATTCTTGAGGGAAAAGCTAAAACAGCAGCTGTTATTATTTTTGAAAATTCAAAAGAAATGGCAAATTTATTTAAAAAAGATATCTTTACAAAAATTGAATTGTTTAGGTTGCTCACTGAATGCCTTATTCTAAATTTACATTTTTTTGATCGCTATGCATTCCAATTTTGGGGCTCCGCTGATAGAAATGTTTTTATGGACAATCTATACACTGAAATTAGTTGCGGCCTAGTAGAAATCATTGAAAATCCGCATAAAATTGAAGAAACTATGAAACTATTTTATAATATGTATCAAAAAAGACAAAAAATTTATGCACAATGTGATATAGTTGCAGAAAAAAATGAAAAAGGCGGATACACATTATCAAATACTGTTGGTTGGAAACTGGCAGAAATTTTAACAGATACTGATGCAATTTTATGTGGTGGACCAGCGACCTTGGTAATCTCACAGAATTATGTTCAAACCGCAAAGTTTTTAAAAATGAAAGACTTCTTTAGTTAGAGAATTTTTGAGTTGAAAAATCGTTTGGCGGCTCGGCTTTCTCTAACGCTCGCGCATGTGAAAAAAACCGTTAGCGCATCATATATGATAGGATAAAGCAGAATGAGTAAGGTCCCACTAAAAGTTCTTGTTATCGATTCAGATGAACAATTAGCCACGACTCTTGTTAATTTGTTAACTGACTTAGCGGATCATATTCTGGTAATCCAAAGTGCTGTATCTATAAACGATGCGTTAGTACACCTTAAAAAACATGATTTTAATACAATCTTTATTGATCCATTAGCATTGGGAGTTGATCCAGCAGTCGAATTCATTTTTCGCACACGAAAAAGATACCCCTCGATCGTATTTGTCTTGTTTGTTAATTTTGACAACTTACTAGAAATTCGTGATACATTTTTCGCTGGTGATAGAAAACGCTTCAAACACTATTACAAGCTCAATAAAATGACCCCAAGCGAAATTCTCCAAGAAGAAGTTGTATCCGTTGTGACAAAGTGTCAAAAATATTTAAGCTACAGTCTAACTGAGGAAACCATTCAAAAGTTACAAAATGAATTAAATAAAATCGAAATTAAAGACAATTCATCAGCAGCTGAAGAAATAAAGATATCAGTACAATTGCTTAATGAAATCAACAATCAATTAAAAATGTTGACGGCTCAAAAACATGAAGATCAATTTACCATAAATACAAACTCTGTATTTTTATCATATAGATTTGCAGAAATCGGTTATATCGATGGATTACGTACTCTGCTCGAGCGCGAAGGATTCACAGTTATAACGGGCAAAGAAAATAATACCTATATTGGACGAGCCATTATATCAAAAATAAAAAGTGCTGAATTTTTTCTCAGCTTAATGACCAAAGCAGATAAAAAAAATGATGGCTCATTTACAACAAGCGCTTGGCTGCTTGAGGAAAAAGGGGCCGCCCTTGCTTTTGAAAAAAAGATTGTATTAATGGTTGAGGATGGAGTTAATGATTTTGGAGGGTTACAAGGTGATTGGCAACGCATTCACTTCTCTGAAAAGGATTTTACAATAGCCGCTTTAAGGGCAATAGATCAACTTAAATCATTCATCAATAATCCTTAATTATACGAGTGTTTCTTCTTGATAATATGCTTGTTTAAATAATTATGACTTATTCCAAATAAATATAAGGACAAATAACTTGGAAAAGCTAGAAAACCGATTTCTTTATGTCTTCAGATTAAAGATGATTTTTGACAAAGCCAGCAGACCATGTCTCCGGTGCTTTGACCGATCAACCCATAGTGACTATTATACAATAACTGGGAACTCAAAAGAAGAAGCAATATTTAGAGAAGCATGGAATAACTCTCTTTGCAAAAATTGCATCTACTATAAAAATTGTGGTACACTAGTCCTAAAAGAATGCGGTAAATTTAAACAAATAAGTTGTGACGAAAATAGCCAAGAAGAATGTTGAAGCCGATTTCTCCATCTTACAAAGTTTTAAATTTTATGCCTCATAGAGCCACATTAACACAGCACTAACATATATTTGTCTTTAAAAGTCAAGAGAAAATGTTACTCCCTTTCGAATAAGGTGAGCTTATTTTACCGTTTGTTCTTTGACCAATTCATCTTCCGATTCTGACTTTGGTTTCTTGAGCGATTTCGCAGACTTTGTCTGCCACCAAACATATATATGGGTTATCTCCCCGATTCTCTGCTGGGGCTGTCCCGGAAATTATTTCGGATCCTAGGCCGTTCAAGACAATTTAAATGACTCACACTGCGGTTCAGTTAGTCAACGGGCTCAGACAGGAGCAGACGAAAAATGAATGATCTTTGATATATGGCTCACGCCGGCTGTCCAATCATTTTTTGCCGAGGTTCGAAAGCTGTCGATGATCATAGCCTCAATTGAATGAATTGCGCTTGAAAGCACACTAATTACTGAGAATGATCGCACTTCGACTTGCTTCTTCAATGACCTCAGTTAGGCGTTCAGCTCAGCCGGCACGGCCTCTTTTTCATTGATGAATTGTTTTACATTAAATGCCTTTTGGTCTTTCAACATGTAATAAACGGTTCAACCCAGCTTGTGCGACAGGATAGCCAGTGCCTGGGCTTTTCCATAACGACCAAGGAATTCAAATCAATCGGTGGAGTGGTTTGGCGGAGAGGGGTGCTATCGGGCACTTAAAACCGGAACACATGGATACTTTAGTTTCAGGTCGCAAGACCAATGTTTTGCGAGTGTAAGAAAAGGGGCCGTCAGCCCAGCCCCTGCTGACTCACTTATTTGTGACCAGCTTCATCCTATCCAGTCTTGCCACTGCTCCTCTCAGTGTGTCCACTTCCATGTGAGAATAGATCTGCGTTGTCTTGACATCTTTATGTCCGAGCAGCTCTTTCAATTCGTAAATGGGTGTGCCATCCTGAACAAGTAACGTGGCAAAGGTATGTCTGAGATGGTGGAAGTGCAGCTTTGGATTGAGGCCGGCTTTAAGCACGTACTGCTTGAATCGTTCTCGCATGTAATTGGGGTATAGTTTCTTGCCGTTTGCATTTGTCAGGACATACTCACACGTTGGCAGCTTACTGGAAAGCAGATCGTAAACAGTGGCATTCATAGGAATAGTTCTGCCAATGCCGCCTTTCACG
>JAFGOZ010000529.1 GCA_016926235.1 Bacteroidales bacterium
GTGGTTCAATTCGGACAGCGCATAGTGTATGCCTCCGACGACGGCATATATCAACTGGCGCCCAACATGGAATCGGCCGCAGACGACACCCCGTTTATCAAAAACCGGATATCCGAGCCCATTAACGACGTTTACGAGGCGTTTATTGATAAAACCTCCATCCGGGGGATATACGACGATCAGAATGCGGAACTGGTGTTTTTCTTTGACAGTTCAGCTGATTATGCGCTTTGGGCCAGTGATTCCAACGGCCAGCTGGAATCATCGGACGATATTCTACTGTATGCAAAAGGAGAAGCGGGGAGAATATGGGCATACAGTATTTTAAACGGGACCTGGCGGGAGATATATTCGGACGTGTTCGGAGATATCGTGGCCCTGGATGAAAACGGCAAAGTGATGGTCTATGATGACGCGGATTCAAAGATTTATGGAATAACGGATCAAGAGGCGGTTGTGTGCGCCGTCAGGACTAAGGAATACACAATCGGCGGCAAGTACAAAAGACTTTTGCATTCGGTCTATGTGGAATACAAATCCGCGGTCAGTCTGGCGCTGGAGCTTTACACGGACGGCGGGACGACTGCTTCAAAAACCGTCATTCTGGCGGCGAGTCCGGTGAAAATCACCAAACAGGTTATATTGAGAAAATGGTGCAAGACCATCCGGATCAGGATCGCCGAACCGGAGGAATCGGCGTCGGAGGTGGAGATTTACGCTATTTATGAGGACAAGAGATAATGGCTGCAGGAGATATTACCGACGATCTGCTGGTCCAGCTGGGCGAGCGGCTGGAGGAACCGGAACTGGACGGGGACCAGTGGAGTCTGGATTTAAAACTGGACAAACTCAACGAAGCCCAGATCAAATTTGTCAACATGATTCATCCGTCGTATTTAACGGAACTGGAGGTCGTGGATGAAAACGTGGACATGTCAACCGGGGAAAAGGACATCGAGACGCTGTCTGCGGCGGTACCTGTCGGTTCGGGCTGCACGACCTGCAACCAGTACGCCAACGGATCGGTGGTACTGCATGGTGCTAAAGGGATTCTCAACGTCTTTGTCCGGCCGGGCGGGGATTTTTTAAAGGGCAAATGGGCGACACCGATAAATTTTAAGGCGGTGAAAAGGTATGACTCGGGGTTATATAAATACTCGGACACTAATATCCTGTATTACGTTTTCGGGGCAAAGTTGAGGATAATGCTCACCACGCTGGAGGATACGACCGCGGATATTTACTGGCTGAAAATTCCGTGCCAAATCACACAAAGTGCCGACCCGGAGATCAACAGCGCTTTTTTTCAGATAACGCTGGATATCGCCGAGTCGCTGTGCTGGCCCAAGGAAGGGGAGTTTGAGGCGAGAAGGACGGGGGCGTGGGAGGCTGCGGTCAGGCAGGTGGAGATGTTGAATGGTAAAATATAAAAAAACAGTACGTGATGCCGGTAATTACTATCGGATCAAAAATACTAAAATGTTCTTTTATAGAGTTTCGATCAGCAAGTAATAATAACCATCTTTATCTGTGTAGATCATCATGACATACCGTACAAAGAGTAATCAGATTCTCCTCCGTATTTTCACCACCTGCAGCATGATGTTTAATATGATGAAGTTCCAGGTGACGGGGATCCGAACGATTCCATAAATCATGCGACCAATTGCAATTTCGGCACTTATACCCATCTCTCCGAAGAGCCGCTCTTTTTATCGGGTCGGGAATCCGTCGATCGTGTTCGGGGCTTTGTCGGTCGGCCTCAAGTAGATAGGCACCGACATCCAAATCCGGTCTACCGGTGTTTTTTGTTACGATCGGCCAACCGAATTCGGTACGTAATTCACGAACCCTTCTTGCCCATTCGGATTTATCATTCGCTATGTATCGTAACTCTTCTCCCGTAATAATCTTACCCACATTCATACGCATAAATTTTAAAATTTTGTCTCTTACCGACAAAGATTCCTTTCTTATTTCATTGGCAATATTCCATCGATGTGCCGCATCACGATCTTGTTTCTTCGTCAACATGATATAATCGGCGGGTTTCATGGAATTAATATCAATACCTTCCAAAGGAAAATCATTTTCCATTATCATTTGTTTTAATGTAACGCCGCTGACGATCGTCCATCCGAATTGAACTTTTAACTCGCGTATCCGTCGTGCATATTCTTGGATTCCGCTTACGACCAGCAATTCATCTCCACTAATAATTATCTTTGGATATTTCAAAAAATAATACAAAATTCTATCGCGAGCGCTCTTTGCGATATCTTTCGGTATAAGAGATTTTCCAAGTCCCCGAAGTTTGTTGAAACAAGGGATCAAGGCGAGTACTTTTTTGCGTAGGTCATCCGATTTTAGTTCGTTTTCAAAATTGATGATAAGATACTCTAGCTCTTTTCTTAATTTTTCGGATTTCATAAGGTCTGTTATTTCTGTTTTAGAAATTTTTCAAATTTTTTTTTAAGCACAGTCGTGTCTTTTATTTCACAAGTCCAGATTATGAGAGGTTTCCACCCTAATTTTCTCAATGCCTTAATATTATTTTTATCTCGTTTAATATTTTTATCAAGCTTTTCGTTCCAAAATTTTATGTTCGTTGCCGGACGTTTCGACCTGGGACAGCCTTCATGACCATGCCAAAAACAACCATGTACAAATATGACTTTATTATGTTTTGGCAATGTTATATCCGGTTTTCCGGGAAGGTCTTTTCTATACAAACGAAAACGATAGCCCATTTTATGTAAAGTAGATCGAACAACCATTTCCGGTCTCGTGTTTTTCCCCTTTACTTGCGCCATTATACGGCTTCGTTTTTCTTTACTAAATACGTCCATTTGTTAATTTTTTGAGGATAACAGTAATCGCACTACATCGGCGACGCGTGCCGCTAAAAGCGGTGGAACCGCATTTCCTATTTGTCGTGCAATTTCGATTTTCGATCCCGTAAAATAAAAGTCGTCCGGAAAGCTTTGAAAACGAGCCGCTTCTCTGTGTGTAATGGGGCGATGTTGTTCGGGATGTAGGTACCTACCTTTCTCGGGTTTGAAAAATTCCGTTCGTATCGTAAAGGCGGGCTTGTCCCACCATAATCTACCGAATAAATCCGTACCACCGGTTTTTTTACGAATCCAACATTTCGGGGTTAATTCCGGCGCAATTCTTTGAAGATCGAAACGATTCATCCCTTCTTCTGGAATGGCGCGATATCGTTTTTTGCTCATTTCTGTCGGATTACGGCCGAAATGTAAATCCAATGGAGGGGAGATGTTTCTAATTTCCGTTCCTTCCGGGGGAGGCAAGTCACTAATAACATCTCTTACGGTTTTCCATTTCCTGCAATTTGATAAATATTCCTTTTCACTAAAGGGCAAAGTAAGTTGTGAACCGTTATTGTTTGGATTAAAATATGTTTTTCGAGGAGGAAATAATATTCGTGGGTCTGCAAAATTACAGCCGATGATAAACGCACGACAACGAGTTTGGGGTACCCCGAAGTCGGCGGCAATTAATTTTTCATGATGAACATTGAAACCCATTAATTTCGCGGTTTTTACGATTTCATCATGTTCAAATGTACCCAATAGGTGCGGGACGTTTTCCATTACAAAGACAGATGCCTCGGAGCGTTTTACGATGTCTAAGAAAGGTCTCCATAATTCTTTTCTGGGATCGTTAATTCTATTTTTATTTAATAAACTGAAGCCTTGACACGGAGGGCCTCCGATAACTACATCCGCTTTTGGTATTTTTGTTTTTGGATCATTTAAAATGTCGACGATGTCGCCGAAAACGCAATGAGGACCGAAGTTTTTATTATAGGTATCGACACAATATTTATTAAAATCATTCGCCCAAACCGGCTCAAACGGTTGACCGAATTTGGCCGAAAAACCTAAAGACATTCCTCCGGCTCCTGAGAAAAGGTCGATTAATCGATACCTGCCCATCTGATCAAGTAATTTTCCCGATTCTCTCAAATAATATGACTCTTCGTCTTTTATTTGAATGTCTGTTAAATCAGTTTGACTTTTGTATTTGGTAATGGACATATAAAATTTCAGTTAAGAAAAAATGTTATGCGAACTAGAATTATTACATAAATATAAAAGTCCGGATGATAAAGACAAGAAAAATATACCTTATTTTATTTAATTCCTCTTGACAATACCAATTGAATCAAATATATTTGGCGTAGGTAGTGTTTATATAACTTTGCTTATTCTGGAGAAATTTATTTAATTCGACATAAATTACAAAACACTGGTCGCTTTTTTATAATTCTGTACAAAAAATTAATATAGATTTGAATATAAAGATTTTAAAAATTGTGTGATCTCTTTAACTGAAATGATGAGTGTATAGTGTTAAAAGTAATATGTTGTGTCATGGATAACTGGATAAAAATAAGCGAAATTTGGTTGAATGTATGTTCCGCCTTGGGGATTATTACTGCAGGAATTTGGACATACATAATATTCATACATCAAAGGACGGGCCAGCCTAAAATAAATATACAATTGGAAGAATCACTTATAAAACTATTTTCTGAGAAAGTATTGGTAAGTATTAGAGTGAACATTGAAAATATTGGAAATGTTGTATTCATCGGAGATCAATTTGAGATTCGATTACGACAAGTGAAGCCGATAAGTCTGTTGAAGCTTCATGCTTTGATATAATTCTGGATGGGTATGATCCTGTTGAAGAGGATCATACGGACATAGAGTGGCCAGTATTAATTCAAAGAAAGAAGCAATGGGAGCGTGGTAAATTTGAAATTGAACCAGGAGAGAATGACAATATAAATGTGGATTTCATAATAAATACAATTCCGGAGGTGATCCAAATATACTTCTATATAGCAAATCATCGAAAAATAAGAAAAGGAATTGGTTGGACTGAACAAAAATTTGTCAACATAAAAGAGTGGATATCAACGGTATGAGCGATAACAAAGATACTGAAGAACCTATTGACGAGCAACAAGAACCAAAAGAACCTCAGCCAGGAGTAATAATATAAAATGCCCAAGAAACAACAATCGCCAAAAAGGGATCAAAAGCCTATTCAACCTGGAAAAGGTGACTAAACGATAATAAATAGTAGGCCTTAAATATAAATGAAATTTAACCTCATTTAATTAAACATATTATGCGTGATATCTCGGGAAAAATGAGAATGTAAATTCAAGAACATTATTGAATTGGAAATGGCATTTGGGAAGAATAAAATTATTCAAAACATTTTGACTTTACGTAGAGGAGGCAGATATGAAAGATAAATATTTTATTCAAGTTATCGGATTATTGCTGGCCATCAATTTGGCGTTTTCATCAGTACCTCAAATGATAAACTATCAAGGATTCTTAACTGATAAAAATAACGTTCCGATTAACAGCACAGTTAACATTACATTTAAACTATATAATACGATTTCCGGAGGATCACCCATATGGTCGGAAATGAAAAATAGTGTTGTTGTAACAAATGGAGTGTACAGCGTTCTTTTAGGAAGTTCAAATCCAATTACTGAAAGTATATTTGATGGAAGTAGTAAATATATTGGTATTAAGGTAGCTAATGATTCGGAAATGACACCAAGACAAGAAATAGTCAGTGTAGGATATGCCCTGAGAGCCGGGAGTGTGACGGAAAGTAGTATTGGCTCTAAAGAACTTACCGAGTTCGTGGAATTCGGGAAAAATGGTTCAACAGGGAAAGTAACAGTTAATGATATTTCGGGAGATGATAAAGTAATCATTTCTGGAGCAGGCCAGGGTAATACTTCCGCGAAGGTTGGGACAGTAAAATTATTTGGTGAAAATGGTAATCCGATTTTTTATGCTACTGAAAGCACGGATTGTCTGGATTGCGGACTAATTGATTTATATGGTGGAGGAGAAAATCAAGGCCTTTTACAACTAAGTGCAAAAGGAGATATAAGTAGTATGCTCCTTAAGGGTAATGGTAAACCATACGCCTGGCTTCGCGGTGGAAATGAAGGTAGTACGACAAAACCAGACATGGGCAGCTCTTTAGTATTATGGGATCAAACAGGGTCTGGTTTGTATCTTTCGACTTCAGATGCTTATAAGCCGAATATATATATTCACAGGTCAGGCTCATTACGGATCTTACGTGATGATGGGAAATCAATTTTTTCCATTGCTTGTGGTGCTAATTCTTATGATAAAGGAGCCTTATGGATATATGGATCCGATGGAAATCTTAAAGCGACACTTCAAGTAAATCAAGGCGGTAGTGGATCTTTATACACTTATACCGCAGACGGATCGGAGGCACTCAGAATTTGTACTGATGGAACCGGTTCTTCTGAAGCTGGCTATATTCGAGTAAATGATAAGAATGGCGACGAAGTTATTTCGCTTGATGGTCGTAATGGAAGCATCACTGGAAAATCAAAAAACTTTAGAGTCGATCATCCGACTAATCCTAAAAAAGAGATTTTTTATAGTTCACTTGAAGGTCCAGAAGTATCGATCTTTATTCGTGGGACGGCAACTTTAACTAATGGCGAGAGTGTGATTCAACTACCAGAGCACTTTTCACTGTTGACGGTAAGCAATAGCATCACTGTTCAACTCACCCCTTTATCTGATAAATCTAGTGGCTTATGTGTAGTAAGGAAAAGCAATCGAGAAATTTACATAAAAGAACTGTTAAATGGAAAAGGAAATTATTCATTTGATTATTTTATTCAGGCAATTAGGAACGGATTTGAGGACTTCCAAGTTGTCCGTGACAAGGTTAGCCCGGAAATAAAAAATGTGACATCAATGGAGTCGGCCCCTGCCCCCGCCCCTGCACCTATGATTGATAAAATGCAATCTATAAATAGGGAACTTATTAAAAATGAACAATAATTAATCGGGTATGAATCTATTGTATTTAATGAAATTTTTTAGAAATGATTGGAGAATACAAAAATATGAAAGTTACATTGGTATTATATGACCAAACGATCTACAAGAGAAAATAATGAAGGTCGAAGTATGCACGCAAAGTTGCCATAATATAGAGATTATGAATTGCGTTATTGTATAATTTTCAATTTTATGATTTATCCGTAAGGGTGGCACCTCGTTGGTCACAAGTATATACAGTTTTTTTTTGATTATCTCAGAAAATCGCTGTATTATAGAATGAAGTGAATTTTTGTATTGTATATTTTGCATATTATAGACATAAAAAATTTTTTCAAATAATATTGGTAAAATGAAAACACTTATATGGGCGTGAGGTTATTACTAATAACTAAATTAAGATTGCACACTTTATGCAATAATATAATTACTTGAATCCATAGAAAAAACAGGAAAAAATATGCGGCATGAATCATTTTATATAATAATTACAAGCATTATATCTTTCCTATCTGCTTTGCCGTCAGCTAGTCTTTTCTCGCAGACTTCGAGTCAGAACTATGTGCAGAGTGTCGGAACAATTGATCAAGCAGGTGGGATAGTCAGTTCATCAAATTTCACGACAGTATTAGCGGTAGGACAATCTTCAACTGGTAAGTCTCAGAGTTCCAACTATCAAAATAATGCAGGGCTATTAAATGATATTTCTAAACCAACCGAAAATCCAGTTTTATCAGGTTATGTCAAAAGAGAAAGCGGAAGAGGTATACCAAATGTTAGAATCGTGTTCTCTAATAACGGAGGTAGTGTTTTAACTGATGATAAAGGATATTATCAACAAGTAGTCCCTTATAATTGGAGTGGGATTGTCACCTTAGAATATGATACATACAATTTTATACCATCCTCTAAGAGCTATACTTCTGTAAGGAGTAATGTAACGCAAGATTATATCACTCCAATTTGGATTGTAAGTGATGTGTGGGAGAAATTAAGTTCTAATCCTGGTGATATTTTAAATCGTCAAGTGATTTTGGACTTAATTCCAATAAGAAACGAGTTTTGGAATGAAGGGGCCTTTAATAAAATTTATAATGTCGCAGATGAAATAAATACAGTATATCAATTGGCAGAGGTGGTTATTGCGGCAGGAACGGGAGGTGTAGCATTTGTTTGTGAATTTGCAGTCGGGGCTATACTGAATGAAGTACTTAACTCTTTTAGATGCCAATTTTATTATGGGATATCGACAGATGAATGGGCTTTTCCCTTAATAGTAGGATCCATCACACCTGATCCAGCACCAAAGCTCGGATATCCTTATCGAATAACAGGGACGATCCATCAAGAAAATGTCACGAATACAATATTTTATCGATTAGATATAAGTGCAGACGGTTTTAATGAATTAAATCCTAAACAAGTCTCCGAACAGTATTCATCGGAATATCATATACCATCAGATTTCAGTTTTAAAAGTACTGCGGAACTTGCTTCGGCAAGTTTGATTGAAATAGCGAATAAAAATATTTTTACGATTGGGATTGTGAATGAAAGATGGAAGGATGACTCAGGTACTTATTTATCATTATTAGAATATGGATCTAATAAGCTGAATCCAATTGTCGTGAAGATACCTTCTTTAAGTTCTAAAACTCCGCCTATGCTTGGTGCACTGATTTCAACTTATGGAAAAATAATTGATACATCTTTACATCCTATAAATGCTAACATCTATTATTATTTAGACATATCTACCGGAGATTTTACAGTTATCCGAGGTGCTCAAAAATATTTTACTGGACATGAGGTAATGTTCGAAGATGCCATTATTGCAGTAGGTGCTTGTCCTATTGACATACATGCTTATGATGAACAAGGGAGGCATACGGGGGCTCTTTATTCAGGTAATGCCTATGTCGGTGTGGAGACCAATATTCCAAATTCTTATTATATCTATGGAGCAACTAATTCCGCTCCTGAGGCAATATTAATTCGGAAACCTAATTCATCATCTTTTAACATCAAAATAATTGGAAGAGGGACAGGATCGTATGATTCTAATGTTTCGGTGATCAATAGTGGAGGAGAGACTGTAAAGCAATCTATTACGCAGAGCCAGAGTATTAATACTGGGCAAACCAGCCAACAATCAGTTCAAATAGGCTACAATGTTACAGGTAACATCACTAGCGTCACCTTCCCTTCAACAATTTCTGGTAGGGTGACCTTGCAGGATGGTAATACTAATACTCCGCTTTCAAACTTGCAGATACAAGCCATTACTGGAAATATAATCATAGCGACGACTCTTTCAAATTACAACGGAGAATATGTCCTACAGGTACCTGCCGGGACCTATCAAGTTAAAGTTAATGCTTTAACATTGGGTACTCAAACTATAAACAACGTTAAAGTAGTCGGCTCTATGGAAACTTCCGGCATTAACTTTGTATTCTACAGTAGTGAGCCTCAGAGTGTATCAATAGGAATCTCACAAGGATGGAATATGGTTTCATTTCCACTTTCTATGAGCACCTCTTCGGTCGCAGATATACTATCATCATTGGGAGGTTCTTGGAGCAAATTAATGGCTTATCAGAACGGCACATGGACTCAGGCGGATGCTAGTATATCAGCTTCTTTTTGGACTTTGCAAAATATCTCTCAGCAACTCGGATATTGGCTCTATCAAAATTCCAATCAAACGCTAACTTTAATCGGTCAACCTCAACCTATTTCGCTTCAATTGATTAAAGGTTGGAATTTAATCGGTTACCCAACTTTAACAACACAATCTGTCGAATCGGTTTTGGCACCAATTTCAGGAAAATGGAAGAAACTCTTATATTTTAAAAATAACCAATGGTCGCAGGCTGATGCAAGCTTACCCACTTCATTTTGGACATTGACCGAAATGCAATCTGGTAAAGGATATTGGCTTGAAATGACATCATCAGGCACATTACCTTTCAATAACGCATTGAGTAAAAGTACTTCGGGATCTGATCAAATCCTTTTAACAAATTTGAATCCCTATAAGACATTTAAGACCAAAAGTGTTGTTTCTCCTCCTCAATTTCCAAGTGGATACTATGGATCAGTTGTAATTGATGGGAAACCAGCCTCTATAGGAAGTGAGGTCATAATGAATTTAGAGGGCTCAACAGATACTTATATCGGAATAACGCGTGAAAATGGAGAATTCGGTTTATTATGTATTCCAGCTTCAAATAAAAATGAACAGGAAACGGAAAATAAAGTAATAATGAAAGTAAAAGTCGCTGGAGCAATTTTCCCAATAAAATATTCAAGCATTTGGAAATCAGGAGAAAACCAGAAAGTTAATATTAATCTAAGTACAAAGCCGGACGATGAATCAAACAAGTATTTAACATATAATTTATTGCAAAATTACCCAAATCCATTTAATACAAATACCCAAATCCAATATTCCATTCCAACTGATGGATTCGTCAAAATTCAAGTATATGATCCTAGGGGACAACTCGTGAATACTTTAATTAATGGATTTAAGAGCAAAGGTCATTATACAATAACCTGGAATGGCAAAAACAATCAAGGCTTTGTTCTGCCGACCGGCATTTATTTTTGTCGAATGAGCGTGACTGGCCATGAAATTATAAGAAAGCTGCTATTTATAAGGTAAATTAGATGGGAGAATTTATGAATTTAAAATTAGTGTTTACATTTTGGATCCTATGTCTTGCAGGAAATTTAGTGAAAGCTCAGCCTCCACAACCGTCTGGCTACTATGGAACAATCACCATAGATGGTATTGCGGCAACTGTCGGAACAGAAATTTCTGCATGGATTAATGGTGTCAATTATCCGACGAACTTTATCGTTAATACTACCGGCCAATATGGGATAATGTCTGTTAATAGCGATGATCCAAGCACTTCCCAAAAAGACGGAGGGCAAGATGGAGAAAAAGTCGATTTTAAAATCAAGATCAATGGTAATTATTACAATGCAAGCCCTTCTAGCATTTGGGAATCCGGTATTAACCATCAAGTCGATTTAATAGCAAATACCGTCTCTAATACTGGAACCATACAAGTAATTACAAATGTAGAACAAGCGACTTTTACTATCACGGGTCCAACAACATATAATGGGAGCGGTACCTCATGGAGTGAAAATAATGCTCCAGTTGGAATTTATACAATCAGCTATGGGGCTGTCGCAGGATATACCAATCCAAATAATGAAACAAAAACCTTAATGATGGGAAACGTAATCACATTTATTGGCAATTATGAAGCAAATTCAAATTTGAATATTATATTACAAGGAGTAATCACGGATACAAAATCAGATGCGGTTCAAAATGCTCTAGTCGAGTTAATTGATCAACAAGATGTGAGCCGAAAATTCAGCGATTATACAAATGAACAAGGTCATTATGAAATTCAGATCATTGAAACTATAATCAATGACTCATATCCGCGCGATCCAAGTAACTTGAAACTAATGCAAAACTATCCCAATCCATTTAATCCATCTACAGTCATTGAATATGAATTAGATAAACCTTCTAATATACGTATTGAAATCTATAATATTTTAGGTCAGAAAATAAAAACATTGTTCGATGGATTTAGTGCTAATGCGATTGGCCGAATCGTCTGGGATGCAACAGATGATTGGGGTCAAGGTGTTTCATCAGGTATTTATTTCTACTCATTACAGGCTGACGGTATAAGAACTATTAGAAAAATGTTGTTGCTCGATGGCAACGAAAGCTTAATGAAAATTTCAAAGTCTATTGCAAATGCAACAAATGTATCTAATCCAATTGCGTTAAATAAGCAAATGTCAAACAAATATTTGTTACGAGTTACAGGCGATAATATTGAAACATATGAACAACAGAATCTAGAGATAACAAGTAGCATGGTGTTGGATTTGGTTTTATCAAGAAAAAATGCCGCCCCCGTTGCTTTTTTCGTAGTCACTCCCCAATCAGGAACAACCGAAACCATTTTCAACTTTGATGCTTCAGGATGTTCGGATAATGAGGATCCGGTGTCTGTTTTACAGGTACGGTGGGATTGGGAAAATGATGGTGTATGGGATACCGGATATTCAACAAATAAGACAACTACACATCAATATTTGACACCTGGTATTAAAACAATAAAAATGGAAGTACAAGATACAGGTGGATTGAAAGATACGCATACAGAACAAATAACTGTTACAGATTCCGGTGGTGATAACGGCACAGTCACCGACATTGACGGCAACGTTTACAAGACCGTCAAAATCGGCGATCAATGGTGGATGGCGGAAAACCTAAAAGTCACTCATTTCCAAAACGGTGATGTGATACCTA
>JAFGOZ010000530.1 GCA_016926235.1 Bacteroidales bacterium
AAGACATCTTTGATATGGACATAAACAATTTTGTCCCTAACATGCTGATAAAACTCCCAGCTGATCCTGTCAAGATGAACTCTGTCACTTTTTCCGCATTCTGCTGCCAACGCCAGCGGGTTTCCCGTATCAAAGACCAATTTTAACAGGGGAACATGTTTTAAGAGCTTCAGCGTATTTTGCCAGCTCATCCCGCCATAAGTCATACAATTTTCATGAACCGGCAAAATTCCTTCTTCGGCAAACATTTGACATATGATGTTTAATCTTCGAAATATCTCTTCTTCTTGCTGATCTTCTAAAATATTCCCTCTTTTGTCTCTAACCGGAGCATAGCTCATAATTCTTACCATACTGGTTTGTAATTTTTTCATTCTGGGTATAATTCGGCGCACTTCTATCAAATCATCTTCCAATGGGCTATACACTGTTTTCTTCCAATTGGCAATGGTTGAGGCAAGGCAATTCACTTTAATTTGAGCTTTTTGCAATTCCTGTTCCATATATTCAAACTCATCTTCCCTAAGATTGGAAATAATATTACCATTGACTTCTCTTGCTTCAATATGCTCCCAACCCAATAATTTGGTCACTCTAATCTGTCCGATAATGTCATCCGCTGCCTCATCAGTAAAACCAGTAAGATACATAAACCTATTCCCTCTACTTTTCTCTCCAGGCATTAATACGAAATGGGCAATTGAACCGCTTTTTTCTCCCGGGCACTCTGATAGATTGCCAAAACAATTTCCACTGCCTTTCTCGCTTCATAGCCATCAATATACGGCTTTCGATCTTGACCAATAGCTTCGACCATATCTTCAAATTGAATTTTATGACCCTGGTAACTAATTGCTCCGGGGTCTGATACACCGCCTCCGGAAGTATTTTTTAAAGACATAAATTGCAGAATCATTTTTTTATCTTCTTCTTTCTCTTTTTTAAAATCCCATGTTTTTAGAGCTTCCTCTTCCATAATAATACTCCCGTCTGTTCCTGAAATCTCAATTCTTTTTAAAAATCCAGGATAAACAGAAGTTGAACCCTCTATTATGCCTAAGGCACCATTTTTAAACTTTAGAATAGCAACTGCATTATCTTCTACTTCAATTCTCTGATGTCCGATCGTGTCAATACAGGCAGAAATTTCTATTACATCTCCGGCAAAATAATGTAACAGATCGATGGCATGAATAGATTGATTCATCAGTGCACCGCCACCGTCCAGAAGTAATGTTCCATGCCATCCTCCGTCATCATAATAGTCTTGACTTCTTTGCCACTTTACATAGGCATCACACAAAACCAGCTGTCCAAAACGACCCTGTTGGATAGCATTCTTAATGATTCTACTTAACGGGAAAAATCTGGATTGAAAGATTCCTGAACATTTCACCTTATTTTTTTCACATACTCTAATGATTTCATCGCACCTTTGTAAAGTAATTTCCAGAGGTTTCTCAATGATAAGATGTTTACCGGCTTCGGAAGCCATCGTTGCCGGTTCTAAATGAGCACCGGAAGGAGTACAAATATTGACAATATCCAAGCCGGGATGAGACAAAAATTTTTCTAAAGAATCATAAGCCTGACAGTGATATTTTTCTGCAAAGATACTTGCCTTCTTTTTATCTCTTGAGAAAGAGGCCACTAACTCTCCGTTTCTCATTTCTTTAATGGCCCGGGCATGAAAATCAGCGATAAGACCCAAGCCTATAATCCCAAATCCATAACTCATTAATAATACTCCAACAAAATATTCAAAGGGAATGCTTTCCCTTGAAAAAAACCCATCATTCTCCACGATTATACTAAGATTAACGCCTTTATTCTAAGGGTACCTCTACCTCTTCCCCTTTTCTTTCGGCTGACAGGTAAGCAGAATAAAGAACAGCCACCGTATCAAATCCCAATCTTGAGTCAGACTGTGGCTTTTCACCGGTCAAATAACATTGAACAAATTCACTCAACTCTTGAGGGTAACCAAACATCCAATCTTCATCGGGCGAAGGAAAACTCCACCCCTGTTTGGTTTCAATCTTTTCAACAATATAGACATTTTTTAATTGCTCTTCTTTAGGATTAAATAATTGAATCAAATCTGAACGTCCCAGATTACAGCGAATACGATGGTTATTGGCAAAAACCTCCAGATAATTATTAGTCCCACCCATTACCACCTCGCTGGCAAAAATATCTGCCACCATTCCGTCTTCAAACATGACATGTAATTGGGCATAATCTTCCACATCATGGTAATCAGTTCTTAAATATCCTGCGTCTATATAATGGGGCGAACGCGTCAATTCATGAACCCGGCAACTAACCTTCTTTACTCTGATAGGTTTGCCATTTCTAACAACACCTTCAACATTTTTAAGATATAGAATTGTTGAGAGGGGATGACATCCCTTGCCAACTAAGGCACCGCCTCCGGATTGATGCCATGTCCCATAAGCATTGGAATGAGAACCGCTGTGGGACTCTTCTCCCAAACACCGCAATATCTGGCCTTTTGTTTCCTTTAAAATTTCTACTTCCTTTTGCACAGAGGGCGAATAAATCCAATCCTCAGCATAAAAGATGATTCCCTTGCTTTTCTCTTCAGCTCTTAACATTCTTCTGGCACTGGCCAGAGATTCTTTCAGCATGATCTCTTTGGGAAACCGATTGCCTAAAAATTTTTCCTTATCCTCCGGGCCATAATAACCAGTAAAAGGCTTCTCAAGAATAACATAACGATTAGCAGCTAAAGCCTGGATGGTATACTTTTCATGAACAAAACCGGGAACACAAAGGTCAACAATATCAACACTTTCAATTAATTCTTCGATAGATAAAGCAGGCTTAATTCTCCGTAAATCAGCAAACTGCCGACATCGTTCTGTATTGCTTGAGTAAACGGATACTATCTCGACATAACTCCCAGGAATTTTAGAATAGGCATGGAAATGAAATTTTGCCGCAAAACCTGACCCGACAATTCCAATTTTAACTTTTTTATTTTCCACTATAATCTCCTCCTTAAAGAAGCGGTTTTGATATGTAAAATCAACAAATCAATATTTTCAGGGGATTGTAATTCTCGGAATCCGCCATGTTTTGTACTATTTTCCTATCTTATTTGTTAAGGATTTCCAGAATATTTGAAACCATTTCATCTTACTGATAATAGTAAATACAATCAGTAAAACAAGAAATAATGAAATTGGTCTGGTAAAAAACAGCCCAATATTACCATTAGTCAATACCAGGCTTCTTCTTAAATTACTATCCAGTAAATCACCCAAAATAATGCCCAGCACAAAAGGTGCCACCGGATAATCCATTTCCTTCATCCCATATCCGATCAAACCAAAGACCGCCATAACCAGGATATCAAACATTTTTGCTGATAAGGCATACGAACCGATAACACATAGAGCAAAAATTATAGGCATAAGTCTTTGTTTAGGTATCAACAATATCTTCACAAATACTCTGGTAAAGGAAAGACCTAAAACAAACATGGCACAAGTTGCCAATAATGTCATTGCTACAACTTGATATACAAAACTAGGATTTTCTATCATGAGCAAAGGACCAGGGCGTATTCCATGTATTAACATAGCACCTAAAAGAACAGCCGCCGGTGCTGAGCCCGGTACAGCAAGTGATAATACCGGAATAATTGCCCCTGCTACAGCTGCATTATTACCTGTTTCTGCAGCTATTAAACCTTCAATACTTCCTTTGCCATATTTTTCCGGTTCTTTACTTGCCCTTTTGGCAAAATCATAGGAAACCCAGGCTCCAATATCCTCTCCTACGCCGGGAAGAGCTCCAATAATCGTTCCTATAAAACCCGATCTAAGAATAGTCTGCCAATAACGTTTAATATCGCTAAACCTTGGTAATACCCTTTCAATCTTATTGCTGATCACCTTAATAGCCGGCTGTTTCATAACCATTAAGACTTCTGAAAAACCAAAAACACCAATCATAGCAGGTAATAATTCAATCCCCCCTGCTAACTCAACATTTCCAAATGAAAATCGGCGATAAGCATGCATTGATTCCATCCCGATAGTGGCTACAAAAAGCCCTAAAAACCCTGAAATCCATCCTTTAATAGGGTCTTTAGGTGCAGTTAAACTACCGCTAATAATAATTCCAAAAACGGCTAGCCAAAAATATTCGAAAGAATGAAATTTCAATGCTGCATTACCAATGATAGGCGTAAAAATAGCTAACATTAAAATACCAAAAAGGGATCCTAAAAAAGAACCGGTGGTAGCTATACCCATTGCATAACCGGCTCTTCCTTGTTTAGCAAGAGGGTTTCCGTCAACGGTTGTTGCCGCATTCGCCGGAGTTCCCGGAATATTAATGAGTATAGCTGTACGACTCCCTCCAAAGATAGCTCCAACATACATACATATTAAAATGAGAACAGCATGTTCACTTTCAAATTGATAGGTCAGAGTAGTCATTAAGGCAACTCCCATGGTTGCAGTTAAACCGGGGAGCATTCCCACCACAATTCCCACCTGAGTGCTCCATAAAACATCGAATAACAATCTTGGTGTCATAAATTGACTTAATGCTTCAGCTAATAGCAAAACTCCATTTAACACTTACTCATACTCCTATTCCTAATGATTAAGGTAAATTGACTAAAAAAAGATATCGAAAAACTAGCGTAATAACAGTAGAAATAAAAATACCTATAAAAAGCGCATTTATAATTGCCTTTTTATTATCAATTGATTTTTTGAAAAACTTAATCTCAAAAGACATTATAAAAAAAGTGATAAACAAAAAGGTTAACAAAAAATAATTCATCTTCCCTAATAAAATAACATATAAAATAGACCAGAATAATGTTATGATTAACCTTTGTATCGAAGCATTACGAAAAAATATAACAATATCTTTTATGGAAAATTTGATTGTAAAACCTTTATGTAATATTGATCGAATTAAAAGAATGAAACCAAAGATACCGATAATCACACCAAGCATACTCGGAACAATACCCGGAGCGGACAGGGGATGTGCTCCAACATCAACAAAAGTTGGCATTTGGAAAGACACCAAAATAATGCTAATCGCTAAAACAATTAAAAATAGGGAAGTTACAAAATCAGCCTTGTTCATATTTTCCTTTTTCCCTCAAAAATAAATCATTGCAGTCATCTGGAAAAGTTATAAAGACCGGGAGAATATCAAATAGGATATTCTCCCGGTTTAATTCATATAGTTCGAGTACTACGAGCGAGGAATGCCAATTTCAAAAGGTGATATTTCTGCTTTCCCGGCATCATAATATAACCAGGCACTATTTTGGATAAGAGGGAATGATTTAACCAAAGCTTCAGTTCCCCAATAAGGAGTAAATACAGCACCACTATCTCGTGCATAGTTCTTAACTGCTTCTGATTCTTTGATTTTTTCTTCCCAAATTCTATTCATGGTATAAATCACTTCTTCGGGTACACCCTTAGGAATGAAAATACCAAAGTATAATGGAGCTGAAACAAATTCGGGAATCCATCTGATAACAGAAGGGATCTCACCGTAACCCTCTAAGTCAAGAGCTTTGCTGTCTAAAACTGCTAAAGGACGTAATTTACCAGCCTTAATCATATCAACCTGCTCACAAGCCAATTGAGGTACTACCTCGGTTTCTCCTCGGACAGTAGCAATGACCGCAGGATTTCCTCCCTCATAAGTAAGATGTTTGTATTCAATACCTGTGTGCTTACGAATCAACTCCATTCCTGTATGGCCAGCTGAAGTTTCACCAGCTGTTGCAACCGGAATTTCGCCTGGCTTATCCTTAAAGGCTTGCAGTAAATCAGCAAATGTCTGATAAGGAGTATCAGGATTTACTGAAACGACATCCACGTTGGCAATACCTAGATAAAGGTGCCAATCTTCTATTATCGTATCCAGAAAACCTTTTATCGCATAGGTGCCCAAGTCTCCAACCATCCCGGATGTCCAAGTATAACCATCCTTATTAGCATCTTTTGCAGTTTTCGTTCCTACCGAACCTGAACCACCTGGCTGATTTACAATGACAATCTTTTGTCCTAATTCTGGCTCAAGTTCTGCGGCTAACACACGTGTAATCTGATCAGTAGATCCCCCTGCTCCCCAGGGTACAATAATTGTAATCGGTTTCGTCGGTTTCCATTGATCTTGAGCATAGCTAAAGGAAGTATAAGATAGTAATATCAATAAGCAAAAAATGAGAAATAATCCTTTTTTAACCATTTCAAATTCCTCCTAAAGTAAATATTTTTTAAAATCAAACAAAAAAATAAATAGTGAAATTCACCTCCTTTTTTATTTATTACATTCAACCGTGAAGTGCAACGCAAGAAGCGGCAACTTCATTAGGTGTTTTAAATCCAAGACATTTTCTTGGTCTGTTGTTTAACCTTTTTTCGATAAATTTTAGTTGTTGTTTGGTGATTGTACTAAAATCCGTTCCTTTAGGCAAGTAGTATCTGATTAAACCGTTGGTATTTTCATTGGTGCCTCGTTCCCAAGAGTGGTAGGGATGGGCAAAGTAACATTTTATATCTGTTTTACGAGTGATCAACTCATGACCGGT
>JAFGOZ010000531.1 GCA_016926235.1 Bacteroidales bacterium
ACTCGCATTATCACAGTCAATGAGTAAAGCAATCTTCTGTTCTTTTTCCAAGATCATTAATCCTTTCTTTAAAAAAGCCTTATCTTCGAATTTGTCTCATATTCAGCTTCATTTAACCCGGTGTTTCTCTGTAAAAGTTATCCTGCCGTGTTGCTTATACGTTTGAAAAATGTTTTTACATACAGAAAAATATTCTCAGTATGTCCTTCCATTATTCCAACAGCCCCTCTCATAAATACTGCCATCAGTTGAGCGTTTTTACAGCGGAGATTAGCCTTGAATTTTTCTTTCTGTCAATTATGTAGGTATCTATGATTTCTATGTTTTAGTAACATGTGACGAAGTAACCCTTTTTGCTTTTGCTTGGGCATATTGTTTTTGAAAAACACCTTTACACACAACTATGCGATATAGACTGTTTTATTTTATATAGGCCTTCTTCAACATCCAATATCTTATCTTTTAACAATGATTGAATTTTATTATTTATCATTGAACAATCTTTCGGCCTTAACTGAGAAAAAGAATAATTTGCTACCTTTGTTGGGACCACAAAATCATTTTTTAAGCCTATGATATCGCAAATTTTTAATGCAAAATCGTACCTGCTTATTTTTGTTGGGCCACATACATGGTATAACCCGCATATATCTGCTTTTTCTCCTGCTTTAATAATTATGTCACATAAATTAGTCACAAATATAGGGTTTCTAAATTCATCAACAAACCCATTATAAATTTCCTTTGCTTTAACAGTTTGAATAATTCTTTCAATAAATGATTCCGCAGTGTTTATGGTTAATCCATAAATCAATGAGGATCTGATAATGCAAAAATTTGAATAGAATGATTGAATAAAATTGTCTGCAGCCAGTTTTGACTTTCCATAGTTTGACAATGGAGAAGGAGTATCGTCCTCAGTATAGTTTCCTTTCTGTCCATCGAAAACTAGGTCTGTAGAAATATGAATCAATTTGGCCCCTATCTTACCAGCTGCCTCTACTATATTTTTTGCCCCGTTAAAATTTACTTCCCACGCAACTTCACCAAACCTTTCGCAAAAATTAACATCAGATATAGCAGCTGTATTTATTACTATTTTTGGAAGTACTTCAGTGACAACTTTATCAACATTTTTTTTATTCCTTATATCCAACATAATCGATTTTACAGGCAAGTTCATATTTATGGGAGTCGAATAATAACTGGCGAACGTATCCCAGTGGCGAACTGACATTTTTACAAGATGACCACCTAAAAAACTGCTCCCACCAATAATGAGTATTCTACCCTCCACCAAAACCCACCTCTATCTAATTTCCAATGCGTCAAAAATCCAATTCTCAATCATTTCCCAATTGTGTCCATTATCTTTGTATATATGAAACAATTGGTTGATCAATCGATTCAGTCTCCAACTCAACGGAGGGCATAAATAACACTTTCTATTTTTTGTTCCAATTAATCCTTTATTCGATTTATCTTGCCAAACAGTAACAAAGTCCCCACATTCTCCCAAACTAACATCGTTACATGTTGTTAAATGATCACATGGATATATGTAACCATCCGGGCCAACCGTGGTGTAAAAATATTGTGACCAGCATGATCCAACTACAGGCACACGATAATGCGCATCACCTGATTCGGTAATAACAATTTCAATATCAATTTCATTTTCTTTTCTTTTTATTATCTTTTTTCGTGCTTCTTTCCAGTTACGCCATGGGATCGGCTGTATCCCGCGAATATCTGGTTTAAATCGAATAAAATTTACATTCAGTTTCTTGGCAAGATTTATTGCATCATCGACTTCATGTATATTTTCCGGTGTTATAACAAATCCAATGCCTACCTTTGTATTGCTGTTAGTAATATCTATTTTATGTCTAAGGTTTTTAATATTTGTTATGATCTCATTAAAGCAGTCAATTCTCTTTATTGTATTAAATGTGCCTGAGGTTGCTGCATCGAGGCTGATGTGGATATAATCTACATCTAACAATTCGGGATAAATATCAACATGCATATCTACACCATTAGTAATGAGAACAATTTCGCGCTTTTTATCATTCTTTTTAACTTTTTTAATGAAACCTAATGTTACATCACGACCACTTCCTGAAAGTGGATCGCCTAATAGCCCCGAAATCCGAAATCTTTCAATTTTGTAATCTCCTTTCCAGTCTTCAAGAAGTGAAGCCAATTTCACGTTATTAATAATACCTTTTAGACCCTCGTCATCATTGAGATGCCTTCCAATACAATGGGCACAGCAGAGAGTGCATTCTTCAGAAGGCTGGATTTCAACTTCAATAGGTGGGATAATAAAATTATTTTTATCTAATATATTGTCAAAGACAGCTTTTACTCGTCTATGATATTTATCTAGAAAAAACTTCTCATAATTAAATGGTGTTATCAGTTTTTTATTCTTTGGTCCGCCATCTTCTTCATCCAATAAAATTGACTTAATTGGATTTCTTGAACTTTTCTGATTATCTTTGAAATGCCTTATAGTTGTCTCAAACCGATCTTTCCAGATATCCTCAAATACCTCTAAATACGCTTCGAATAGTGGCGAATTTTCTTTTTTGAATATTAGAGATATTGATTCGTTAAACAAACCTTTACGTCGATAAGGTGTAACTATTAAAGTATTACCAAATCTATTAATGCTGATATACATAAGGCGTGTCGTAGCACGTACTTCCATGGAGGAATTTAAGCCTACATCGGGTAACCATTTTACTAATTTATCCAAGGATTCAAGAATGTCCCCCTTAATATCTTTATTTTCATCTGCAGCAATTTCTCCAAGGTGATTATAGAGAGGCAAGATAGATCTATCCTCGTTATTACTGGATTGCCCATCATACACCTCGCACATTTGCTGATTTTCTACATCTGGATCTAAAATTAATACGCGAAAATCCATGCTATTTTGTAATATTCGTTTTAATCTATCATTAATGCCATCCAGATCAATGACAAATCTTCCATATAGGGAGTGTCCCATTAAATCAACTGGAAAAGGTTTTTCATCTCCTTCATTTCTTTTCCAATCCTCATACGAAGTATCAAGAGTATTTTTAAATAGGTTTATGCCTTCTCCAATAGGAGATATTTCACCAAAAATAGATTTATCAAACATCACATGCCACTTGGGACAACCTGTGAAAATATCGTTTAACCTTTCAATCGCTGAACAAGCTTGTTGATTAATCATGTGCATAACTTTGTATCGTTCCATGGGCATTATTTTAAAAGTCTCCCCGTTCACCACAATCTCTTTTTCATCACTTAACCATAAATTGATCAGTTTTTCCTTCTCAACAATATTCACCATCGCTATGGTGTGCTTCTTATAGTGTTCTAATTGGTCTTCTTTCCAATCATGATCCTCAACATCTAAAGTAAGGCGATCACCCCCAATATCAAAGAAATCTGCAACCTGAATAAGAATAGCTGATTTTAAAAGTTTAAAGTTGTTTGTAGTCCTTTCCAATTTTTCTAGTTTTTTCATTTTATCACTATAGTTATCAAAGTCATCTCCTGCATGCGCTGAAGCTATCGCAATAATTTCATCGCTTTTCTTTTTGTTGAAATTAACATTTCTTAAAAGAGTATATGCTTGTTTTTTAATTTCTGTTACTTTGGAATGACTTTTTCGAATTCTGTTGGCTTCATCTCCATATGCACCTACTGACCGCATTGAGATCAAGCTGATATCATGTATCATTGCAGCAGCAAATATGTTTATTTTATCATCATTATCAAATATTTTGTTTTCACTATATGAATCTAGAAATTTTTTCAAATTTAGTAAAACCTGTGTAATGTGATTCTTTCCATGCCCAGCAGGATAAGCTCCTTCCTGATAAAGAAATTTTTCTTCACAAAGAAGCCTCCAAAGATCTAATAATTTTGTATTTAATTTTTTCAAATGATTATAAAGATCATTTATTTCTTTATTTTCAGTGTCAAAATATTTTTTTTCTGTACTCATTTCAAATGGTCCTTTAAGATTTCATTAATTCCCCTTGCCATCATCCAACAAAATTCCGAGTTTTTTCGGTTCACGATAGGCTTTTATATCCATTATAGCGAACACCAATAGAACAAATACCAGAACTGACGAAATAAAAGGTCTGAAATCTTTTAAAAGACCGATTATACCCACTAATATTGAAAGAAAAGTGACTCCAATGTTTCCGTAAGCAGAAAGATACTGACGAGTCTTCGGTTGCAATAGGTATTTTTGCCACATTATAAAACCTTCGGGTACATTTTCATCCTTTTCCAGAACTGGCTCTATTTGTTCTTTGATATAATGACCAATACGCTTGATTGAAAAACTATAACTGTAAATTATGAAATCAAAAAAAATGGCAGATAAGGCTGGCAGAACCAAAATATTACTATCAAACGTATCCAGCTTGACAACGATGACACCGAAGCTTGCAGAAATGAAAGCAAATTTAAATCCAAGTATCTGAGCACGAATCTTCTGAGCTTCAATTAATTCTTTTCTCAATTCTACATAAATGTTCCAAATCACATCAGACATATTTCCTCCTTATTAGTGTAAAGGGGCCCAAGTCTGCCCTTCACTCCTGTCATTGAACAAATAGTAACTCAGCACCCATAAATCAATTTATCGGGATAAAATAAAGCGGGTTTTCTCCAGTATTTCAGTTGAATACAATTTATTAATAAATAGGATTGCCCCGCTTCATACAGCAAAATATTCTCAGTACCGTCCTTCCATTTTTCAACAGTCCCCTCTCATAAATCCTGCCATCATTTAATGTTTTTCACAGCTACTATTCTTCTTGAATTTATCTTTCTGTCAATTATGTAGGCTTGGTACTTATGCTTTAGGATATTAACCCAACGCGAATTTTAAGTAAATCTGCTATGGCGTTGTAAACCGGATAACCGAACAGCGTCCCCTTTTCCCACGATTTTTCCATTTCAGCTTTTAAAGTTCGTAAAACGTACCTCTAAATATCAAAACTCTTCTGGATTGATATTTTGAAGTACATCTCAACACAGCGTTTGACCTATTTTAAAAATCGACTACCCCAAAAATAACCTTCAAAAGCCTTGCTATTACTGCATCTTAAGAGTTATTTAGATTTTTTATGGTCGTCCCCATTCTCATATGGTCGTCCCCATTCTCATTTTTTATGGTCGTCCCCATTCTCACCATGGTCGTCCCCATTCTCACCATTAGTTACTGGTTTGAACCTTACCAGGATTCAATTTGTAACATTTAATTAACAGTTACTGTAATATATAAGGAAAATATCAACATTTTATGAATAAACACGATTAATCTTTTAATCAGAATTTTCCTTTACTAAATGTGAAGAAACAGCTGTTCTCTGTTTTTCCAGATTATTGAATTCCCTTATACTGATTGTTGTTTTTTTGTAAGCATTATCCATCAGTTCATGAGAATCAACTGCATAAAGATACATCTCAGCGATCTTGCCAAATACAGGGAACAGATATGTTCCGGCTTTTGAAAGAAATCCGTCCTGATCTGGCTTTGCCTTTCTTTCAAGAGCATCGAACTGCTCTCTAATAAATCTGGCCAGGCCAGGTGCAAAGCTTTCAACATGGGTCTGTGCTCCTTTTAAGGCTCTTATCCAGTCTGTTACAGGCATATATACTGCGGTTCCATCCTTTTCTTTCCAATCCAGATGATACCCTGTAAGCGCCGCCAGATCGATGGTTCCGAATATACCACCACCTCCGCCGCCTCCACCGCCTTCGTCAGTGGTGGTGCTTGTTGAACCACCTCCACCTCCTCCGCCTGATGAACTCACCTTCCAGTCAGTTTTATAAATTCCAATCTCAAGGTAATCTTTAACCCCATCATTATCAGCATCGCTTGATTCTGTAATAGTTCCATTTTCAAGTGAAAAAGATACTAATTCTTCTACATAATCATCACCCTCAGATTTCATAACTCCTACATATGGAACAATCCATTGAGTATAATTTGAAATATTTTCTTCCTGAGGCAACCATGTTTGCTTCCTGGTAAGAACTTTATACGCCTCTGCATCGCCAGATTCCAGGCTAATAGAGTCAAGTCCCAAAGATTGAAGGTAAATGTATGATTGTCCTATAACTGTTGCCCCATAACGCACAAGAGAAGTTGAAATTGTATTAAGCCTTGCAGTTTGAGGTATCCATGCTTCGATTAAGCCCATTCTGTAATTTAGATTGTAAGATTGATTATCTTCCTCATATATATTATCTCTAAACAGTATTAATTTACCATTTTCACTTCTATACCATGATTTTTGAATACCAATGCCGTCAATTCTGGTTTCCACAACATAAGAAGGTACTGAAAAAGTAGTCTCATCTAATTCAATAACCTCTCTCTCTAATATATAGCTAGTACCCTGATATATACCATTATAGGTCCAACTATTTCCCACCTTAAGACTGAATTCAATAACCTCCTTAGGGCTACTGTCTTGCTCAACAGCACCAATATCTATTATAGCACTACCATTATTATCACCATCAACAACTCTCGTATTGCCATAAACATCATTGTATACTCCTAAAGAAGCCAGATTTATGCTGTTGTCACCTTTGTCAATACAAACAGACCCAGGCAGCAAACTAAAATCACCTAAGTTATTGGTATCCATTGCGATATTACCTGAAATTCCTGTCTGGTCTTCTATTCCTGAATAGAGGGCTCCACTTCCTAACGTATCTATATTATTATTTTTTATCACAGGATTCGAGTCATCAGATACCTCTATCCCGTAAGAATATTGAAAATCCTTTTTAAAAATAAGGTTATTGATTATCTCAGGCGAGCTAGTTCCGCTGATTCCAATACCTTTGGAAAAATTAAAAACTGTATTATTTAATACTTTAGTTGAAGAGGAAGTAACAAGAATTCCTGTGGAAGGTGATGATAATGGTGTATTGATCATAATATTATTTGCAATTAAACCGGTACCTGAAGAATTGAACCCTACACCACCAAGAACGATATTATGGGTAACTTTAATATTTTCACCTCTAACAGAGACACCACTACTGAGGTTGTTTGATATGATCACATTTGAAGCTTCGTTTATATATACGCCGCCCCATATCTGATTATCTTCAATGATAAACCCATCTCCTGACCTGATATTAATAAAGTTCATTACATTGTTTTTTATTGTAATTTTACCACTAGATGATTCTACCAGAGTAGAATCATCTATTTCACAGTTTTCAATAATAGTGTTAGTGGCGCCGCGAAGCTCAATAGATTCAAAGACGATAAAAGCTTCACCTCCTATTTTTAGTTCCTGCAATTTGGTATCTGAAACGCCATCAAGTGAGATATTTCTTGGGCTATCCCTAATGGTAAAGCCTGTAATTTGAAAATTATCTTCCAGTATATGGAAACCTATAAATGGTCCTCCAGCAATATACTGATGATATTCGCCATCTATTATTGTATCTTCTTTACTGGAACCGATCATTGTTATTAATGGTTTATATATAATTGGTTTTTCGTAATAGGTTCCCGAAGCAACATAAATTGTATTTCCTGGTTTTGCCATATCAACAGCTGCCGTAATTGTTTTAAATGCTGTAGCCCAGGATGTACCATCACCGGATTCACTCACTGAAGAATCAACATACCATTCATCTGACTCCTTCACGGTTGGAGATGTTTGTGTCTCTGTCGTATTACCATATGCACCGAGATTTATCCTTCCGCCATTTGGAGCAGGTTCATTGCTGAAATCTGAAGAAGGATCCCCAGCATCAACACATTGCGATGTTCTTTGTAAATGGAAATCATTTTCTGATTCATTGATAAAAGATGGTGGAATTGATATATCATGTGCTCCAGACTCACATCCCTTGTAATTATCGTTACCATTCCTCCAGTCACCATTTCGCCAGAGATTGTTATAAAGTAAAACTGGTATTGATGTGCCATATGTATTGTAGCATGATATTCCAGGCGCATCACTCCACGCTATAATATTATTTTTTATTACAGGGAAACTAGGACTGCTTAAACCTATCCCTCGGTAAACAAGTGTATTATTAGATATTTCAGGTGAAGAGTAATTCAAATATATACCCCCACTGTTAAATAAATTATTTTTTATTGTTAAATCTGATGAATAAAGGATTAGGGGACTTTCGTAGAATGTGTTCCCATGAATAATTGATTGAGATGAATTATGCAACCTGACTTCCACATTTTCAAAATAACAATCAGTTATTTCAATTGAGCTGTCATAACAATGCATCTCACATCCAGTATTGAGGAGACCTTTTATCGTTAAATTTTTTAATATGATATTCTCGCCATTGATTTTCAAGGCGGAAGAGTCTCTTGGTTCAACAGCTATGATAGTTGTAGCTTTATCCTCACCCTGGAGAGTAATTCCGGATTTTATATAAATCGGATCATCTGGCGTACTTGTATATGTTCCGGGTGACAGGTAGATTGTGTCACCTGCGCTTGCAATATACATTGCCTCTTTTATACTCTTAAATGCATTTTCGGGAGAAGACCCATCCCCTGAAGTCTCAATATTACAATCAACATATTTAGGACCACTATATGAGGAAGAACTCACTGTAGCTTCCGGAGTATTTCCATAGGCACCCAGGTTAATTCTTCCGCCGTTTGGTTCTGGCTCATTGCTGTATTCATCAGACGGGTCACCCATATCAATACTGGAAGAGCATTCCATAACATGATAATCTCCGTTTTCCGGATCAGCAAAAAAGACCATGCCAGTAATATCACCTGTTCCCGGCTCACAGTCATAGTAATTATCATCGTTAAAGCTTACAAGATTGTATGAAATTTCAGGCGAAGAACCTTGGCCGCAGTTAATTCCATACTGTC
The DNA here is from genome assembly GCA_016926235.1 of Bacteroidales bacterium. Next base: position 8,912 of record JAFGOZ010000531.1, read on the forward strand.
CATTATAAGTTATAATATTATTTTTTATTACTGGAGTGGAGTGGGAGCACATAATGCCAAAGGTTCCATTACCAGCAATAGTATTATTTTCTATTGTCGGACTGGAATCTGTAATAGTAATACCATAATGGTAATTACCTACTATAACATTATTCTGTATTACAGGACTTGAGGATGCTAACACATTTATAAAGCTGCTGTAAAATTTATTACTTCTTATCAAGGGAGATGCATTATTTTTACATATCACCCCATTCCCTGAAACATCGAAAATACAATTCTGAATGGTCGGAGAGGTGGAGTCACACATGATGGGTAAAACAACGGAAGTACCATTAAATGTAAAACCATCAATAATACTATTGTCGGCACCTGAAATTATCCCAACAACGTTCCATGTCTCATCACCATAAATTATAGTGGAATCGACATTCTCTCCTTTTAAAGTTATCCCAGGTTTTAAAATAATAGGAGATGTCTCAATATAGCCTGAATACTCATATATACCTTCTTTGACAAAAATAGTATCGCCATTAACTGCTACAGTAACAGCGTCTTCTATCTTACAGAAAGGAGAATCAAAAGAACCAGTTCCGCTACAGTCATTAATGTTATCCACATACCATGTTTCTGCTTTTAAGATCTGCGGATAAATTAGAGGACATAGAAACACTAATAATGCAAGAAAATATCTTTTAACAATTAGATTTGAATATGAATGCATTTGTTTCGCTTTCCATAAAGAACAATGATTACATTACTTGATTAACTTATAAGTTGATATTTAAATTAAAAAGCTAAGAATATCCTAATATTCCGTTTCTTTTACAATATGAGAAGAAACCGCAGTTCCCTGTTTTTCCATAAAACGGGACGGTGGTTCCAAAACAACTTATCTTTGTATTTAAGCAAAACACGTAAACCAGAATTAAGTCAGGCCTTATGCAAATGAAGGCTGTAAGACTTCAGGCTTCCCGTCCCATGCTCTGCCATGCAACAACCTGCCATTCTGCTTTTTCGGTCTTCTTACTCCATCTGCTCCCCAGCCTCCCCACTGTTTAAAGAAGAAGGGAACATGGGATTCTTTGCATTGTTTCTTAATGTTATTTACCCATTCCGCTTTCATCGGCCTTGCTTTGGGCCCTGACTCTCCACCAACAATGACCCAATGTACACCGGTTAAATTTATGGTGCCAAGGTTCTCAAGCAAAGGTTCAATGGAGAGAAAGCGTACAGTAGCATTTACTTTTCTTAACAATTCTATTCGAGGCAGGCCATGCTTTATATTTTCGACTGTTACACCCATCCACGCATTTGGCGGGATATTAATATGTTGCATTATTTCTGTCATACGCTCTGCACGTTTTGTTAATATCTGATATGTGTGCCATGGTGAATTTTCAATCACATCAAATACGCTTTTTATATATGAAGACGGGATTTTTTCA
>JAFGOZ010000532.1 GCA_016926235.1 Bacteroidales bacterium
AAAACACAAACACAACAGTAATAAAATCAATTACATGGGTGTTCCATCATACCATTGAAAACAAATTTTATGATGAAAAAAGAAAAAACCTATTTAGTGCTATTTCTGTCTTTATTAAGCACATACATCATTTCACAGGAATGGATTTATCTTGACAAAGATCAGGTAAATGAAAACTTTATTGATATAGTAAGCTCAGGGGAAGAAGAATTCACATTTACAGTCAGGCTAAAAGGATTCTTCAGTGAAAAAATAGATTCTAATGGAATCATTTTTAATAACCTTACTCTGCCAGATTATCATACATTAAGCGAGATTGGTAAACCCGCTTTGCCTGTTTTTTCCAAATTAATTTGTTTACCAAATAAATCTGATTTCAAATTGGTTTATAATTGTAACAATTACACCCAACTAAAGTTAGGCGCTAGTCTGATCTAAAAAACTCATTAAGAGAGATCCCGTGTATATCCAATATTTTGATAAAGCTTTTAAGTGTAATATTTGACCCATTTTCAATACGCCAATATTGTTTCCTGTCCAGGTCATTTTCAATAGCAAAGTCTTCATAACTTGTATAACCCTTTTGCTTCCTGAGTTCTTTCAGCCTATTGGCTATTTCAAGAAGACGGGGATCAATATCATAATTCTTCTTCGCTTTCATTTAAAACGAAGAATGGGAATTTCATACAAAAATATTACGGCATTAATTGCACATTTAAAATATTTTTATATATTTGTTAAGTCTAAGTTATTTGAATTGAATTAGATTTTTGTTATTATTACAATATATATGAAATATAATAGTTTGCTCATTTTACAAACCCTTTACCAGAAAGTTAATCAAAATGAATGTTAGCATTAAATATTTTACCTTAATAAATAAGAGTTTCCTAAGCCTGCTTTTGATAATAGTATTTAATACTAGTTTAGCTGCCCAAGAGTATTCCTATGTGTCTTTCCCTGATTCAGGGGCCATATGGAGTGAGGTGTATTACCCCCCTTTTTCGAGCGAAATACCTCATATACTTGAAAGGTTTGCCGTAAACGGTGAGGATACGGTAATAAACTCTTTAACCTACAAAAAGTTATATATTTTTTATGATACGGTTTTTAACAAGGAGAATGCCCGATATGTTGGAGGGATAAGGGAAGACAGCGCTAAACGGGTTTACTATATTGCAGATACTATAATCCATGATTTTAAACCTGATGCTATTGCACTTACCCCAGGACAGGAAATGTTATTATATGATTTTTCAGTAAACGTTGGGGATACTTTATGGGAAGGGAATTTTTATCCAATAGATGAATGGTTAGTAGTAAATAAAATAGATTCATTTTTAATTAAAAAAAAATATAGAAAAAGGATTCATTTTGAATATATAACTTCAGTTAAATGGATTGAAGGGATTGGTAATATTAGGGGTTTATTGTTTACATCAGGTGCTACACCAACAAACGGTTTATATAATGACCTTATTTGCTTTAAACAAAATGATTCCATACTCTATTTCAATGAGAATTATACGGATTGTATACCTGCTATAACATATGATGCAAATGAGGAATGTTTGCCTTTGGATATAATCCTCTATCCAAACCCCGTAAAAGATAATTTAATCAGGCTTGATTTTGGCAATAATATGATCCTGAGCATTAAGATAATAGATTGCAAGGGTATGGTCATTGACAGTAAAAGTAACAATAACAATCCTTGTTTTAGTTTATCAACGGAAAAGTACTCTCCCGGGATTTACTTTTATATAGCAACCAACGCTCTGGGTATAGCGTACACCGGAAAGTTTGTTGTGCAATAGATATTTTGTTTAACTTTTAATAATTTTATTATGAACAGGAGAATTTTATATTGCTCCCTGGTATTACTATGCTATGAAAATACCCTCACTAGGGGACAAATTAATTATCAGGCTAACTTTCAAGAGGAATTCAAGATTACTGAAGAAGTATTATATAACGGAAATACCTATAGCAGGGTTCAAATGTCCGGTTTACAGCGAACGGATAGCATAGGTTATCCTGTTTTGCCGGTAAAATACGTGAAACTATTGATCCCTCCGGGCACAAATGCTACAGGGGTAGTAATTAATAACTCGGTAAAGCAGGTAGTTGACCTGAATTACTTGGTTGAACCTTTTCAACCGCCGGTACCCACAAGTATTCACTATGAAGCCCCGGATTTTGTTCCGCCCGATTCCCAACGCTACCATTCTTCTTTGCCCTACCCGGTAAATATTGTGGAAATTGCTGAACAAGGACATTACAGGGGCAATTGTATTGTAACCCTGGCATTTTATCCCTGCCGGTACTTCCCGGGCACAAATAAACTGGAAGAGTATTCCCTGTTAGATATTTCCTTACAATTTGAAACATCTTCTAAGGCTGGATTGACAAAGGAAGTAAAAGCCATGGAAGATGGGAAGCACAAAAAGATACTGGAATATCTGGTTGACAATAAAGAAGATGTTGATAAATTTGCCATCCAATATGTAAAGCAAGAAGAAAAAGCCTCTTCGAACTTATTAAAAAGCGGGAGCGGGATTATGGTCGATTGTGACTATGTGATTGTAACGAGTGAAGCCTTTGCCCCGGCTTTTGGGGAGTTTATGGCCTGGAAAAAAAGAAAGGGTATTGATATAGAATTGGTTACTATTGAGGATATTGTGGCTGCTTATACAGGGGATGAAATTTCCGGTATATATGACGATGCCGGAAAGCTCAGGCAGTTTCTTGCTGAAGCATACGATGATGGCAATGGTATAGAATATGCCCTTTTAGCAGGGGATCATACCATTGTTCCTGTTAGATACGGGTTTGAGATTGATAATACTACTAATGCTAACCATATTATCCCAACGGATTTGTATTTTGCTGATTTTAATGGAGATTGGGAGGTTGACAATGATGGAAGATATGGAGAACCATATGTTTCAAGTTCTGGAGATGGTGATGATGTAGATTTTGACCCGGAAATATATATTGGCCGGATCATGGTTACAAGTACTGAAGAGGCAAAAAACTGGACTGCCAAAATTAAAACCTATGAAATGAACCCCGGTAATGGGGATTATTCCTATCTTAAACGGGCGTTTTATACCCAAGCAGACCAATTGCAAAGAGACCATCAGGCAAATTATATCGCTGGCAGGTTTAACACGGTATTTGATACTTATGATATTTGGGAAGAGTACTATGATGGTCTACCTTGTTACGATTCGCCTGTAACCCCTGACAGCCCGGAAGGCAGGAATATAATTGCACGGATAAATAGTACAAAATATGGATTTGTAAGCTGGTTCGCCCACGGTAGTCCCCTTGGTGTGGCAGTGGGTACAAAAGGGATAAATGAAAGTGGATACAATTCCAAATTCAATGTCGCTACCCTTGATGATTATGATCTTAATTATGGTTCTAACTTTATGGATGAAACAGATAACGGCCTGGATGACATGACTAATATCGGTTATCCGACCATTGCATATACGGTTGCCTGTGATGTAATGCCTTTTGATGATTATATATTTAATGATCCGTTAGTACGAAACATGGGTGAGGCATTTACTTGCATAAGCAATGGCGGTGGCCCTCATTTTTTAGGGAATACAAGAATGGGTTATGTTGAATATTCATATCTAATGCTAGGATTATTTGCTAATCTCATCAATAATGGTGTAATATTTAACATCGGTATTGCTGAAGCAATTTCAAAACAAAATTATTCAGGAGGTTATAGGCGTTATTTAAACTATACCCATAACCTGATAGGCTGCCCTGAAACCGAGCTATGGACAAATATCCCTTCGGAGTTTGCTACAGCTTCAATCACAGAAAACGGTTCTGATATTACAGTATACCCCGGATACACTAGTTGGCCCGAATTTACCAGAATAACTGTAATGAGTACAATCGATAATGGTAATAGTTACTTTGAAAGCAGACTTGTAACACCTCAAATCCCTTATTCTACATTTATAAATGTACCAGAACCGTATACTGTAACAATAACACATCATAGTAAAATTCCTTACCTTGTAGATCCAGCTAGTATATACATTCAGAACGAAAGTCTTTCAGTTGATAATTATATTATCGGAGGTTATTTTTATGCAGGAACCAATGTTACAACTACAAAACATCAGGGCCCTGTAGTTATTCCCAACGGATCTATTGTAGTGTTTGATGCAGAAAACGATGTGACCATTCAGGGAGATTTTGAAGTAGAACTTGGGGCAGGGTTAGAAATTAAATAAATGTGAAATAATATTAAAACAATAAAAATCATGAAATCATTAAAATTATTAATTATAGCAGTTCTTGTGGCATTTAATACAAATGCGCAGGTTAAAGTATTAACTAATGGCAATTGTGGTATTGGTACAACCAGCCCTGCAACAAAACTGGAAGTCACAGGGGGGCAATTTCAGATTAGCGGGAAAAACAACATTTACTTGAAAGATGAAATTAATGCAAATGATCCCGGTGATATAGTATTCTACGGTGGAAGTACTGAATTGGGAAGGATTTGGAGATATGGTACGGGGATGTATATTCGAGCAAAAAACAGTGGTTATGGAGCCATTAGAATTTTATCCAGTAATGAAAATGTCGGAATTGGTTATAATGCAAGTTCATCGTATAAATTAGTAATTGGTGGAGATGTATATGCATACGGATCATATTTGCCCTCAGATAAAAGATTAAAGAAAAATATAGTAAACATATCAGCTCCAATTGATAATATCTTAAGATTGCAGGGTATAAAATATGAATATGATATTGATAAGATAAAAGAGCTTAATAAATCAAAACAAAAAGGAATTAAT
>JAFGOZ010000533.1 GCA_016926235.1 Bacteroidales bacterium
TGCTTTCTCATCGGACACTCCTTTCTTCTTCATTGTATACCCATCTGTATACTTTTTGAAGTGTCCGTTAAACTGGGGTAGGTTCATTCTGTCCCCCTCTGCAGGGGGCGTAGGGGGAGGAATAAATGTCATTGCGAGACGGTTCTCAGCCGTCGTGGCAATCTTTTTTCCTGGATTCCCCGGTCAAGCCAGGGAATGACAGTGGAGGTATTTTTACTTAATACTTAAATCTTAATGCTTAAAACTGTTTTTTCTCTCTAATCTTCTAACCTTCTAATCTTCTAATCCCCTTCACTCTTCACAGTTCTCAAATGTACTTACTTAAATCTTAATACTTAACTACTTAAAACTATTTCTTATTCACTTAAATCTTCTCTTCTAGCAAGAAATGCAAACCCCAACGCTACGCCAATAACATTTGCTATAATATCGCTGATATTAAATGATCGATAAGGCATAAAATACTGCAAACACTCTGTTCCAGCGGCAAAAAGAATTCCCCATAAAAACCACAGAGGTAAATTCTTATTCATTTTAATGCCGAAAAACATCCAGGGGATAAACACGAACACGTGTATGATATGATCAGCTCGGAAATTGAAAATAAATATTTCATCCAGTCTCACCGATTTGCCAAAAGGCGCTATTGCCTGAATAATTATTAGAAATAAATATATCGAAAATATTATCTTCAACTTGCTCATTTAAATGCCAAATCTTCTAACCCTTCTAACCCCTTCCCCCTTCTCTTTCTACTAAAATGTCCCAAATCCTTTCCGCCGCTTTTCCATCCCATAATGGAGGAGCTTTTGCGTTTTTAACTTTATTAAAAAATTTTTTATATGCTTTAAGTATCCCCTCTTTCGAAGTCCCAGCCAATATATTTGTACCTAATTTAATTGTTATCGGTCGTTCGGTATTTTTTCTTATTGTTACACATGGGATTTTTAAAGCTGTCGTTTCTTCCTGCAACCCGCCGCTGTCGGTCAGCACAACTTTTGCATCCTTCCAGAGAAAAAGTGATTCTTTAAATCCTAGCGGTGGCAAAAGCTTTATATTTTTTGATAGTTTGATTTTAAATTTCGCCATCATCTTTTTCGTTCGCGGATGCACAGGAAAAAGAATAATCATATCCTTTGCAATTTCGTTCAAAGCTTCGGCTATTCCGGCAAAGGTCTTTTTATCATCAACATTTGAAGGCCGATGCAACGTCATAAACGCGTAAGTACCTTTTGCCGGCTTTAAATCGCGTGCCATTTTGAAGCAACTAGCAGGAGTTTTAGCAATCTTATTTTTCTGATAAATCAGATTGTCAATCATTACATGGCCTACAAAATGAATTATTTTCTTTGATTTTCCTTCACGCATCAAATTAATTTTGCCGCTTTCTTCCGTTACAAATAAATAGTCTGAAATCGAATCTGTCACCATGCGATTTATTTCTTCGGGCATAGTCAGATCAAAACTGCGCAAACCTGCTTCAACATGCGCAACTTTAATCAATAGTTTTTTGGCGACAATACTGCATGCAAGCGTGGAATTAACATCGCCCACTACTATAACCAGATCCGGTCTTTCTTTTTCACAAATTTTCTCGAAGGCCACCATGATCTTTGCTGTCTGCACAGCGTGTGTTCCGGAGCCGGCTTTCAAATAATATTTGGGTTTAGGAATTTCCAGATCATCAAAGAAAGCTTGAGACATTTCATGATCGTAATGCTGACCGGTATGCACAACCCGGCAATCCACACCAGATACTTTCTTTGACGCCCTATAAATCGGCGCAATCTTCATAAAATTTGGGCGTGCACCTGCAACTAAAAATACCTTCATTATTTCACCATTAGCTTTAAATTTTCACTATCCCCCTCTGGATGGGGTGCAGGGGGTAGAAAATTCACCATTCACTCTTTACGTGAGTTAAACTTTTCACCATTCACTTTTTCTTTTATCACTTTCCACGCAAACACAGGCAATGCTTTCTGCCTATATAGACGTTTTGGATTAGTAATTAAGCGATAGAACCATTCCAGACCAAATCTGCAAAAAATTGCCGGAGCACGTTTAACTGTACCTACAATCGTATCAAGCGTGCCTCCAATACCTTGTATAATATTTACATTCAGTTTGTCGGCCCACTTTTGAATCCACTGCTCCTGTTTAGGGCTTCCTAAAGCAACAAAAAGAATATTTGCGGCGGAAGAATTAATTTGCTGAACAAGTTCCGACATATTTTCTTCTTTAAGATAACCATTCGCGCGTCCAACTATTTTCAGTCCCGGGTACATTTGACAGAGTTTTTCTGACGACGTTTGATTGACCTCTTCCTTTGCACCATAAAGAAATACACAGTACCCCTTTTCTGCAGCCATCTTACACAAATACGGCATTAATTCAGAACCGGGTACACGTGCAGCATTCATTTTTTTTAACCAGCGCATAGCCAAGACAACACCAATGCCATCAGGAATTAAGAGAGATGCAGATTTAAATGTTTTTAGTAATGATTCATCTTTCTGAAGCAATATTACCTTTTCCGGATTGATTGCCAGAATGTAACAGCCCTTCTTTTTTTCTTCTATGAGACGTGTCGCATAATCAACAGCGCCATCCATCGTAACACAATCAACAGGAATACCGAGAACTTCAGTACGCAGAGGTTTATTTATCGTCATAATGTAATAGATACTCCGTCAAAGCATGAAACGCCCAAGCCTGACTCCAACGCATGTAAGGAATTTTGTTTGTGTAATACTTGTGTTTCTGAAAATAGAAAGCGCCGTTTGGCCCTTGCATATTTTTAATCATCCAGTCCAATATCTTTTTTGTCAGGACATCGTATTCTTTTCCCATACCTGAGAAGAAAACAATTGCTTGAGCCGGGCTGTGAATATCAATGGGATAAACGCGGTCATGATAATATTTCGGCGTACCGTCAGCCAGAAAGAAATTTTCCGCATAAAACCGTACCCCTTTATCAAACTGCGGCCTGTATTCTTTAGCAAAACCTAAATCAAGAAAATATCTGATGGCCTGAAGATTAAAACCCGTGTGGAAAGAATCAATCCAATTAGATGTGTCTTTTTCAGCGTAAAACCACGAGCCATCATCGTGCTGATGCTTAATCGAATAGGCCAATGCAGTAAGTGCTGTATCTTTGTACTCTACTTTACCTGTTTCTTTGAACAATCTGATTAAAAGCGATGCGCCCAGCAGATTGGCATTGTGGACAAAATAATTATCAATCGGCGTATAGCTGAAACATAGAGTGCCTTTCTCTTCCAGCCTATGCAAACCTTGAAGGATAAAATCACCAATGGGCAATGCCATTGCCCGTGCCTTGGTCAATCCTGTAAAAGCGTATGTATCTAGCAGAGCATGCCCGATAAAAGAAGAATTAACAATCGTGGGTGTGTATTTCGGAATAAAGAAAGCCCTGGACTGCCAATCAAAATTATACCCCCAACCATGTCCACCGCCACTTTCATTCTTGTCCCATTTTTTGTCATTCCCGCCCTTTTCTTTGTCATTCCCGCGAAGGCGGAAATCCAGTCCTCCTTTGTCATACCGGCGAAGGCCGGTATCCAAACGCACCTCTGTCTTACAACTATTAAGCAAATCTAAGAGCTTTTCTATTTGAGCTATATAGTTGGGATTCTTCTCGTGCTTGTACAATTTCGCATACCCCCAAAGAAAAAGCCCTAATCCTTTGGGATTGTGATCCTTCGGCACAAGTAAAAATGGCCGCAGATTGAAAGGCAAACGCTTCAATCCTTGAGTAAATGCGATGCGCAAATATTTATTCCCGAACGCAAGCCTTTTTAGAAGCGGGCTATTCAAGGCATCGTAAGGATCGTAGCCAGCAAATTGTTCTTTCCGGATGTAGTCTTTTAATTTCTTCAGATGATAAATCATATATTATTCTTTGATTTTACGAATTATACGTGCAGGCACGCCCGCGACAATTGTATTAGAGGGAACATCATGTATTACGACTGCATTTGCGCCTATAACTGCATTATCGCCAATTCTTATCGGTCCTAAAATTCGTGCGCCCACACCTATATAGACATTATTTCCTATCTTTGGTACTCCTGAGTATCCTGCTCGTCCACCAATCGTAGTATTCTGACCAATGACTACATTATTCCCAATCACAGCATGCCTATGGATAACAACACCAATTCCACCATAACCGCAGTATGAGTCCTTGCCAATTAAACAACTGGAGGGAATACGACTATTATATATTAAAAATATTAATGCTTCCAAAGCTAATGAAATAAAAACCATTTTATTTTGATAAAACCAATGTGCAACATAATATATTTTAACTGCGTTTGGCATGAAGAACACTCCTTTCTCGAGAAAATTTAATCACGGTGTCGCGTGTTATTATCTATTGTTTTAAGAAAGGCAGAAAATTGATATGTAAGTATTTAAATCCTTATGTAAATGAAAAAGAAAATATTTATTACTGAAAAACATGCAGCGAAGGTACTGAACTTCTCAAATAATTGAATCATATCGCATGGAGCAAAATTTGCAAAATTTTACAATGAAGTTTGTTATTCTTAAAAGATGGAATAACTAACTTTTTTTAATTTTTTTTGATTATTCTAGCAGGATTACCCATCGCAACAACATTTGGTGGAATATCATGAGTAACAATTGAACCAGCACCAATAATGCTGTTTTCACCAATATTCACCTTTGGTAATATTATTGAATTAACACCAATAAAAGCATTATCATTTATAACTGTTTCACCCTCACTTTTTTCTCCTCGGTTTAATAAGCCCGCAGCGTGATCATGTGATAAAATAATACAGCCATATGTAATAGTACAATTATCACCAATTATTACTTTTCCGCGCCTTACGTCAATTTTAGCCCTGAAACTTATCATCGTGTTTTTGCCAATTTTCACACCAGCAGCCCTTAAATATGAAATATGAAACGCTCTTAAAATATTACCAATGCAATGAATTGTTTTCCTTATAATTCGTACTATCATTTTTAATATTCTCCACAAAAATTGATGAATGATACTGAATGATAAATTTATGACACTATATAATTTTTAATTTGCAATACGTAGCCCCTGTGATAAGAATAGTTACAATTATATATTCACTAATATCTGTTCGAGATATTGCGCTATTTTGGATGCCATAAAATGTTCTTTTGCGTATTGCTTGTTGTATTCAGATATTTCTTTAACTTTATCAGTATTATTAATTAAGCGCTCAATGCATTCCGCATAATCATTCGGCTCAAGGCTTTCAAGCATGTAACCCATTTTATCATTTTCAAAAAAGTCTTTTAGGCCACCAACAGGTCGTGTAATGACGGGCAAGCCAAAAGCCATTGCTTCCAGCACGGTTGTAGGCATACCTTCACCATGTGTTGTCGGTAATATGTATAAATCTGCTTCGGCGTATTCATTTCTTAAATTTTCGCCATAATGGGCTCCGGTAAAAGTAACATCTCTAATACCTTCTTCTGATACATATTGTTTTGCCTCTTCAAGCGTATTGCCAGATCCGACCACACGCATTTTTAAAAACGGATGTTTATCTTTCAATAATTTAAAAGTATCTATAGCCGTAAAAATTCCCTTAACCCTTTCAACGCGTGCCAAAAATAGAACATTTATTATTTTCCCTTTTTTCTGACTTGCTGCCTCCATACCTGCCAGCATTCGATCATCTACCTTTGTTGTGGTAATGTAAATTGGCGCTGTTACACCGAGTTGGCGTAGGTATTGCTCAAACTCTCTTGCCAAAACAAAAAAAGCATCTGCATTTTTCCATACAGACATGAATCGATCTTTGGCTTTTAACTGGATTTGCAAATAATCATTGTTCCACCCGTGTATAAAAACGGCAACTTTGCATTTTAACATTTTTGCAATTTTCATAAATAAAGCGTCACGCTTCATAGCACGCGGGCCAAATGATGGATTGAGCAAAACCGTAGGCAACCGATACGTAACTATAAGAATTATAAATTTTATCAAATCGAAAAAAAACGTTAACATGCGCAGAGGCGTATGTAAAATAGGCACTTTTGTTTGGATATAATTCATAGGCACATACTGATTGTAAACAACTTCCTTGGAGAAATACGGCCGCAGCCCCAAATAATGGTTCGCGACGCCTGCGGGCGCAGTTAAGATTGGAGTGTTGACAAGTATTTTCATGTATTAATCAATATTTTCTTTATTAACAAACAAATAATTTGCATTATATTTTGTTCTCATTAATATTCGATTTTTTCATTCCACATATAATTATAAGCAATAAAAACCGGCACTATTATCGGTATTGATTCGAATGATGTTTGCGAATACGCAAAGAAATCAAAAATAAATATTCCTAAAAACCCAGCCAGTCCAAGAGCAATTATCTAATTATCAGCAGGACCGTCATTTTTACAAAATTCTTTTTATAAAAATGCGGATATTACTTAAAGATTCAATCTGTTCTTTTACAAAGATGCCGAATACAGGATTTTTGTCTGTCGGATAATTATTTATTACGTGAAGTACTTTCATGGAAAATAACTATTTGAAGTTAATTATACTAAAATTTAAATAATTAGATTAATTCATCATACTCTTTATTAAGTATTTTTATCATATTATTAATATTGAAGTACTTGGAAACATAAGTATGCGCGGCATTAATATTTTCTACCAATTGATTGCTACCGTACTCTCTAATTATTTGTAAAATCTTATTTGCACAATCAACACAATTCCCGCTTTTAAACAAAAAACCAAATCGACCCTTATCAACAATTTCTTTTGGCCCGCCAATGTCCGATACAAGTACGGGTACTTTGGCCGCCATTGCTTCAACAATTGTTAATCCAAAACCTTCATGAAGTGATGGCTGTATTAAAAGGTTATAATCTTTCAAGTGTTCATAGATGTATGACCGATCCCTGAGGCCTAAAAATTTCACATGTTTTTCTAGTTTATAATCTTTTGTTAGATTTTTCAGGTAATCTAAAGAATTACCTATGCCAATAAAATCAACATTAATATTTTGAATGCCTTTGTTATAAACTAGGACTTTCAAAGCTTCTAATAAAATATTTTGCCCTTTTATAGAGTGTTCTAACCGTCCTATCTGCACAATACGAAATATTTTAAAGCTATAATCATTTTTGCAAATAATATCATTGGTTCTTACACTATTGTAAATTAAGAAAGGTTTAATATTGCTCCTTTTTTCAATGTCATTTTTTACAGCATTAGAAATAGCAAATACTTTATTGTAACGGCTTAAGTTGTTTGTGGGAACATTCATGGAATGAGCAGTAAATACAATTTTCTTTTTAAAGAATATAATTTTTGCAATTGATTCATTATGACAATGAATAACATCGGGTTGAATTTTTAGAAGTAAATAGTTTAATTTTAATATAGGTAGTGGATTCCTACACCTTTCTTTTCTTCCAATAGAAAATACTTTAACCCTACTTTCTATTTTATTAATAAGTGTTTTATCTATTACGTTGTTGATGATGACAATTGTTGTCGGATTGGTTTTTGATTGTTCATTGATAATATCAACTAACATATTCTCTGCGCCACCATTGCAGAAAGAAAATATGACGTGTATTATTTTCATAAACTTTACTTTTTCGAAATGACCGGCTATGGCTTATCAGTATTATCTAAGACTATAGATTAATTCTATCTAAAGCGAATTGGACGTTGGGAATATTTTTTGTTTAATAAACCCCACCGAATTAAAAATTGCTTCACGTGACCTTTAATAAAATAAAGTATTTTTATTGTTTTTATCTTTAAATGCAAAGAAGCACCTTCTCTTTTTAAGATACAATCTAACTCTCGAATTTGAAGCATAATATTTTTTAATGACGACTTTTGATCGCCATGTATCCTATAATAAGCCCAGTTTTTATTAATCATTAAGGGATTGGAAAGCCGTGATATACGCAACCACAAATCGTAGTCCATTATCATATAAAGCTCATGATTCCAGCCACCTACAATCTCTAAAGCTGATTTTCGAAAAAATGTAGCTGGCTGCTTGACAATATCAGGGTTCTTGATGAGGTTTTCATAAGTTACATTCGGGCTTTTTATTTTTATACTTTCTTTAGTGCCGCTATATAAGCAAGTGATGTTACCGATAACCCACTGAACATCCTTGTTTTCAAAATTGGTGGCTACTTCAGAAAAGATGTTATCTTCATAATAATCATCAGAATTGATCCATCCTATAATGTCACCTTCTGCCATCGACAGACCTTTATTCAAGGCGTCCGCCTGACCATCATCCTTTTCGGAAATCCATTTGAGATGCGGGTATGTCTTCAAGATTGTAAGAGTGTTATCCGTAGAACCTCCATCAATGATAATATGCTCAAAACTCGGGTAGTGCTGGTTTAAAACAGAAAGGATGTTTTGTTCGATGTAATCACTTTGATTATATGAGGGGGTTAAGATACTGATTTTTGGATAATAATTTACGATATCGTTATTGCATTTATTTATCATTTTTATTTACCTGTTCTCTGGCACTTCGACTGGATAGTATATAGCAAGCAAGCCAATGATTATAGTCATGGCAATTAAGCCATTGCCGTTAATAGTGCCACCCGCCCCAATTGTATTAACAACAACTGCAGTCATTATAAGTATAGTCGTAAAAGGCAAAATACGAACAATATGTTTATAATTACTTGCAGAAGGCAGACCAATTCTCCATATTATCAAGTATAGTAAACGTATAAATAATAGAATTGCTGGAATACCTCCCACTAAACCAATCTGTAAAAGCGGATGTATATCTGTAGGTGGGACAAGGCGATAAGAGTATTTATGATGATAACGTGGGCTACCGTAACCCAGAAAAGGACTATCTTTAATAGCTTCAAGAGAAGCAACATTATCTAAACCGCGCGCAGGATTATCTTCTGAAAATATTTTAGCATCAAACCCTGTCTGTAGCGCATACAGCCTTTCTTGCCATGTATTCAGAAAAGTAGGATTAACGGCGCTGTATACACTTGCCACAATAACCAAAATTGCAAACAACGTCATTACTCTGAACTTTCCTGTAAAATTAATGATGTGATAATAAGAAGCCAAAAACAGTGCTATTAGAAACCCGCATAATAAAGCAAAAAGTAATGATCGTGTAATGGTGATTATAATCGCTACTGAACATATAATTGAAAGGGACGCCGCTGTCTTCCGGTTTAAGGTTTCATTAATGTATTTTGAAAAGTAATAAACACTCAAGAAGAGTATTAACATAACGCCCTGCGGCAATGCTCTGATAAATGCTTCATATCCAAGCCTTAACATGCGTGACTCATATACAAACATATATTCCTCTGACGGATTACCCCAATATGCCATGGGCATTATGGCGCGATAATCTGTTAATTGAATAACAATGTGCACTACGGCAGTGATAATAGTAATTAATGCAACTGAATATAATATTTTGTCTTTATAATTCCGTTGTTGCCATAGAATCCAGATGATGAGCCATGGAACAACACCATTTAAAAAGAATCTAATACCAAACCGAAAGTGTTCCGTACCTATTGAAGAAACTGCCCCATAAAATACGGTAAAGGTTTGCCAGAGGATATAAGGGATAATGGCAGAAAGAAGTACACTTTTTACAAATACATCATCTTCAGTTTCGATTGAATCTACTGCTCTGCTATACTTCCATCTGTTTTTCAGTACCTTATCAAGCAACAACCGTACACAGATGATGATTATAATAGCTTCTGCCGATTCTATTGCACCGACAGATAAAGGAAAGATCATATAGTGGGATAAATGAAACAGTGTTGATGTAACAATAATGAGTATTGGTATACCCCATAAAGGTCGAATGAACACTATGAGACAAACAATAAAAAATAAGGTTATCTTCATATTCTTATCAATACTCGATGTTCAATTAAAACAAAGGAGACAATACTACTGCAAAGGCAAACAACACCATTGGTTATATATAATTAATGGTCTGTAAATATTTAGCAGATAGATTTAATTGCCAAAATAATATTTAAAGAGCTTGATTGATCTCGCGAATAAATTTAGCTGGATTACCTGCCCAGATTTGATCTGCTGGAATGTTTTTTGTTACAACACTACCTGCCCCAATAATACTACGATCGTCAATCCTTACACCTTTCAAAATTATGGCATTAGCCCCGATGAAAACGTCATCACCAATATATATTGGTGATGATACAATTTTAGATATATCGTGCACTCTTCTAGCCTGACACGAGAGCGGATGAAAATCAGTATCGCAAATCCAACAATTGCCACCAACATTTACATTATTCCCAATATAAATGCTTTTTTTGCAATAGATTGACACGCCTGAAAACCCTGAATTACTGCCTATATATAGCTCAGCATCATCTCCTACATATATGGTACAGCGTTTAGATAGACCAAAGAAATTTATTTTAGGATCACTCGTGAAAATTAACGATTCGCCTAACAAGACCTTCGACCCGCTAGAGAATCTAAAAAAAGGTAATCCGTTAAATATTATTTTTAAAGGAAAAATTATACGTGGGTGCCGAAATTTTAAGTATAGCCTAATTAGCTCACTTCTAAATTTTTGTTTTTTATTCGATAAGATATTTTTTACCTTTAACAGCATTTATTGCCGCCTTGCAACAACTAGCATATGATCAAAAGCCAAATCATACAAGTATCGCCTTTTTTTGATTTTTTTATCTATCATATATTTTATGATATTTTTTAAAAAATATATACTGTTTATCAAAATGCTACCATGATGCGATATTTTCAGTATTCTTATCGGAATGAATCCGTTTTTCTTTAGAATATAGCTTATGCTTAGGGGATTATAAAAGGAGATATGCTCGTACGAACCAAAGTAGGCCCATTTAGAACTACATATTTTTGAATTTAAGCTATTTATATTGCCTGTTTCTATTATTAAGTAGCCTTTTGGTTTTAGTAGATTATATAGTGTTTTAATTAAATCGTTTGAATCAGGAATATGCTCTATAACATCCATTAAAATAATAATATCAAATTTATAATCAGATGGCTTAATTTGGTTAATGTATTGCGCAACAATATTTATTCCATTAGAATGCGCTATTTGCGCAGCGTATTTTGATGGCTCAACGCCATAACATTTCCATTTGTCTTTCTTAAGATAACTTAATAAGAATCCATAACCACAGCTTGAACCTACCCCAGTTTAACGGACACTTCAAAAAGTATACAGATGGGTATACAATGAAGAAGAAAGGAGTGTCCGATGAGAAA
>JAFGOZ010000534.1 GCA_016926235.1 Bacteroidales bacterium
CTTAACCAATGTCGATGTTAAACTAAATTTCGCTTGTTGCATCTTAGCCCCCTTTATAAGACCCTAAAATAAGGTCTTTTATTAGGTGATATTATAGGGCATTGATGTATATAAATCAACAAATTTTGTTTTTTAATGTGGAATTGTTAAAATAAAGTAAAAATTTGTTAGACATCTCGCCTTTTTTAATCAACAATAAAAAATCTACGGGTAGGGGCTTATTTTTGTTTAGCAACAAAAATAATAATTGATTTATTTGATTACAAATAAATCAAATGGTTAGAACCTGTTTTGATAATATATAAAAACATATCAAATTTTTAAATCACTTATTTCCAAAATATACATAAAAACAAAGGGAGGAGGCAACAATCCTCCTCCCTACGTTTTTTAAAGTAACTTATTAAGTAAATGTTTTAATCAACAACAAGCATTTTATGTATTATGCTTTCTTCGTTTTTGATACTCATTCTGCAAAAATAAATACCATTTGCTACTATACTGTTATGATTGTCTGTTCTTTCCCAGGCTATTGAGTGCATCCCATGACCATGAATGCCGCTTGTCAATGTTCTTACTCGTTGACCAAGAATATTATAAATTGATACATTCACTTCAACTTCTTTTGAAACAAAGAAATTGATAGTTGTTGATAATGAAAAAGGATTGGGAAAATTTTGATTCATAAAATAAACCAAAGGCATATTGATCAAATTACTCTCATCAAATGAACCGTCTCCATTGTCAGGATTGATATAGTCCATTGTGCTAATCATGGGTAAAGAAAATCCCAGTTTCTGGCTGTGCCAGGGTCCTCTGTCTCTATTTGTTACGATATATTGATATGCACCTGTATTAATATCAATAACGCTGACATCCGAATAAAACCAATCGTTGTAAAGAGTTTCTTCATGACCAGCAGTGTTTACATCATCAAATCCATCAAGTAAAGGATCGTCGAATCTACTCAAAGCATTCGCAATGTAAAGTCTACCGTTACCATCAACAGCCATTGGTAAGGAATATCCCGAATCAATATTATGCCAGGGCCCTTTTTTAGCAATAATTTGCATTACTTCATCATTGTATATTGTAATATCAGAATGGTACCATCCTGTATATTCAGTATGACCAGTTGTATTTACATCATCGAACGAGAAATGTTGGTTATTCACACGATCGAGAGCATTGCACACTATTATGTTGCCTTCATCGTCTACAGTCATAGGCAGGCAGTATCCTTTTGAAGGACAATGCCATGGTCCGATTCCCTCACGAACTTCAGTTTTTCCTCCGTCATCATATATGCAAATATCTGTTTTAAACCATCCGGGGATTCCTGTTGTATCAAAGTATAATGAATCAGAATATCTCGCTTTGGCATTGACAACATAGAGAGTTCCATTCCCGTCAACCGCAAAGGGGAATGAATATCTAAGTGTCTGATTGTGCCAGGGTCCAATGTCTCTTTCTGTCCAGAGTACTTGACCTTCACTATTGTACTTTGTTATATCGGAGTAATACCAGCCCTCGTAAAACATATATCCCTGCGGATTCCACGTAGGAACATCATCAAAACCGTCTATGAGGGTGTCATCATAACGGCTTTTAGCGTTGGCGACATAGAAATTTCCGTCTACATCGACAACCATTGGTAAAGTGTAACCTGAATCGATGTTATGCCAGGGGCCGGCATTTTGAAAGACATCACGGGGGTCACCATTCGGATGATATACCGTTACATCTGAATAATACCAACCCGGGTAACTAGTGTGACCGGAAGTGTTGACGTCATCGAAACCTTGACTATTTAGGTATCTTGATAAACCATTAACTGAATAAACGTTGCCTCTGTTGTCAATGCCAATTGGCAGTGAATATTTTTTTGTAATGTTGAACCAGGCTCCTCCGTCGACGTAAGTCGACCAATTGCTGTCGGCACCACATGTCAAATCTGTATAAAACCAGCTGGTGAATTGGCTGTGTCCTAAAGTGTCATTTACATCATCAAATCCCTGAAATTTATCCAATCGATATTTACCGTCAAGAGTGGCTAGAATGTTTGAGAGAGTCGTATCTTCATAATTTGATATAATGACTTTATAGACATGGACTTCACCCGGACCAAAATAATCATATAAATATTTCTCGTTCGGATGAGTAAATCCTGAATAATTATCAGGGAAAAACTTTATGTTGTTTATAACAGGAATTTCTATTTTTGGGGCTGGTTCAAGATCACAGAAATTTGCACTTGTGTCGTAACACAAAGGATCTTGTCGAGTAAAGGTTATACTTTTTGAAGCCATTGAATCATTGAAAGAAAACCTGAATATTTGAGGTTGAATAAGTGTGTTCCAAATATCAGAGAACCATTGATTATTATTGACTCCGATAAATATGTAATCATTTGATTCAGCGATTTTAATATACAGTGTCTTTAGAAAATTTTTTATTCTTGTTGTATCTTGAACAACAGAATCATATTTAGGATTAAATATCTGCCAGTATAGTACATTATCAAAAACATCATTATTTATTAGAGATAAAGTGTAAGGTTCAATTTCATGAAAAATTGTTCTTATATTTCCGAATACAAGTGTTTCTTCATTTTTAAAAAAGTTTTTGAAATAATCTATATCATCCTCCCCAATGCCCTCAACTTGTAATAAATAATCCCACCCCTGTGAATCCATAGAAGGTTCATAGGTAGTTCTTGGATAATCTTCAGTTTGATATAACGACCGTGCACACCATGGAAAAATCCCCTCAACACCCATTGTAATGGCATAAAAGGTTTGATATCTAAGTTCAGCATAACTGGCTACTCTATGCCAATAGTCATTTGGACATTCGTCTTTATGTGCATTTCCTTGGATTAATATGTAAAAGGGCTTATCATTTATTCCATTTTGTTCCATTAAAAGCAAAAATGTATCAATTTTTGTTGCCATTTCACGAACTATTGATTGCTCAAAATTTGGCGTTAAAAACTCATAGGAACTATTATGATAACACCAACCATAAAATGGATATGGATCATTGCATATCATTGTAATATTGGGATCTTTAGCATATTCTAGGAAGTTAACTAATTTACCATTATTGTTTAAGTGTATTGAATATGGATTGAAAATAATCTCTAATGTTTCAAAACCAAAATAATTTTCTGCTTTTCTAATCAACTCATTATATAGTTTAAAATCTTCAGGATCCACATAACAATGATGAGTATCTTCATGACAAAGAGGTTCATCGAGTGTATACCAGCCAATAACATAGGAATACACGGATGCATCGATACTTGACATTCTATCACAAATCTTAATATATAATGTTTCTTCAAAATTATAATCTTCACCAATGGAATTGAAATAATTTGCATTATTTCTATAACCTTGAACTTCTTCTTTTGAAAGTAGGGTAACAAAAAAGTAAATTGGTCCAGAGTAATTATTACACCATTGAAAATAAGTCGGATCAGTTCCGTAATTTGTTAATGACCAACAATTTGTTCTGATAATATTTATCGGTCCGACAAAATCTCGATATGTTTCTGGGATTCCAGGAGCGCCAAAGCTATCAAATCTGTTAAATTTAAAAGCGCATTGATCAAACCATCCTATTCCATAAAGTTGTTTGTTATAGTTTCCGTAATAGCCATAATTACTATTTACTTCAATGCACTCAAAACTATGATTAATAACAGGAAATTGAGGAGGAGCAGAATTGATTATAAAAATAAGCATTAAAAAACCTAAAAGCACCATAATACTATTTTTCATTTATCCTCCTTATTAAAAGATTTTAGGAGAGGAAATATTTCCTCTCCTAATTTTTATAATGATTTTTTACCTAATCACCGTCAGACTCTTAGTAGTCTTAAACTCCCCCGCCTCAAACCTCAAGAAATACGAACCACTTGAGACTTGTGTGCCGTGGTTATCACGACCGTCCCAGATAATTTCATAAGCACCGGGCTGTCGTTCGTCATCTGCTAGTGTTCTAACACGTTGACCGAGAATGTTGTAGACATTTATACGGACATGAGACTGTCGGGGCAAAATGAATCTTATCGTGCTGTGGTCACGGAATAGGCTGTTGGCGAGGAGGACTGAATAGTGTGGAAATTCAGTGAATGGATTTGAAGCATTTTGATATTGTTCTGAAATGCTATCAGCATCGAATTTACAAATACCGGCTTCAGCGATCCATGGGGAAACCCTGGTGTTACAGACCATCCCTCCAACAATATATCCATGGTCTGATGTTTGAATCATCTTTCCATGAAGAGAACTGTTGATTGAATCGGTATAAAAAACACACAGAGGAGCTGAAATACAATTTGGGACTAAGTATCCAGTTTCATTGTCAATTTTTATTACTAGAGAAGTCGAATAATCATAAATCGAGTCTTTCGCAGTTCCGGCGACTATATAATCGCCATAATCATCTATAAATATGGAGTTGAAGCTTTGCAACCATGGGTTTATCTGATTAGAGAATTCTCTTTTCCAAACCAACGAAAATGAATCATCCACAAATGCATATTTCAGTATGAAAGCCTGTTTCTCTAAGCTGTCGTCCCATTCTTTACCTACTATAACATAAGTCGAGTCGGATTCATCTTTAATCAATTCAATGCCTCCAGCCCATGAATAATTGCTCGGATATGTAACTGAATCTATCAATGAACCGGAAGGGTTGACCATTATTAGAAATATACCGCTGTTCTTCTTATTTCCTGTTGCCACATAACAGTTTTCATCAGAATCATATATGACCGAAAGCAGATCACCTAGTATGTTTTCCCAAGGCATCGAAAGTAAATTCCAAGAGTTGCAATAAACGGGATAATTGTCAGAAGTTCTAATATAGAATTTCCTCATCCAAATCTTTTTATTTAATCCTGACAAAGAATAACCAGAAGCTAAGAAACTGTCACCGTCCACATTTATTACTATAAATGTCTGTCCGGACCCTACAAGTCTTTCATTTAATATATCCAAATCCTCATCGATAACCTTAATACATCCAAATAAATTCGGAGCATCCTGTCCTACAAAAATATACCCATTCACATTAACTCGTTCGACAATACTATTGATTTTAAGGAACTGGTTTTTTGTATATAGTTTGATAAAATCTTTTGCGATTGCTCCATCATTTGAGAAACCAATAACTCCTGAACTTTCTGGATTTGTTAGTGTGGAGTCAAAAGCTGTAATTGAAGCCAGATATTTAATTGAAGATGTGTCTGAAATTTCATATATGCAATTACAGAAATCCCTGTTTATCCAACCCCATTTTAATTGCCAAGCCAGATTATACGGATCAAACTGATGAAACCAATATGATTTGAAGATTGAGAAATATTCCTCAGCTTCACTTATTCCTCTCAATCCATAGGGGTCAGTAACCGTTACCCTTATCTTGCAACTGTCTGAAAAAATCTCCGGATCAATCAACCATTTGTAAATCCAAGAATTTGAACCCCAATTATAATATGTATTGAAATCCAGATTATCATCAATAACAAACCAAGAAGTGTCATTTTTGCTTATTTTTATTTCAATTTTAACTAAGAGAGATTCAATGGCACTATTGTCTGAAACATCATTGAATTGGATATTTATCGTATCGCCTAAATAAAAAGTGTCATGAACTGTGTCTGGATATATCAGATGGATTTTTGGAATTATAGTATCATAAATATTAGCAAGTATATTAAATGGAGGTAGGGGTATGGGATCAAATATTTCACCATAATAAATCGTTGCTGTATCTAAAGTATCTGTAACAGTGTCGTTATAAGGTCTATACAGTAAACTATAATCAGAAAATTCTGCTAAACAATTTCTATTAGGGTAGTGACAGAGAGCATAATAAAAAACTTCTTTTAGCCATTCTTTTCTGTTGTCTTTATTTGATAAATATAATTCACAAAATTGAATAATATAACTAGAAATTATATTATTTGCGGTATAGTACGTTTTTGGATTAAGTATAAAATTACTATCTGGGCAGGGATATTTCAAATAATCATTCCACCATGATCTTTGCCACCCAAATTCAGTTAACCAAATAGGTCTGGATTCACAAGACTCCCCTCTTAATACTGCAAGAGAATCTAATATTTCCTTTAGTGAGTCTAAATCAGAAAATATCTTGTCTGGATTATTATAATATGGTGTATCAGTGTAATAACAATGAACACTAATAATATCAAAACAATCTAAAATACCCGAGTCATCTAAACATTGCCAAAAAGCGAATGGGTCACCAATCTCCTCACCATTAGGATCTAAGAAATATTTATTATGATAAACCGTATCCGGGGTTTGTGACGATGAATCTATCGAAACAATTGTTTTCCAAATGGTGCATAAAGGAACGGTTACTGATGGACCAAGTATCATACAACAGGAGCCTTGATAATTATCACGAATACTTTGACGTGAAATTTGAACATAATCTTTAAAATGGTGTATACTATCATGGCCTGGATATAGACCCCAACCTTTCATATTTACTTGTTCTGGTTCATTACATATTTCAAAGTATCTAATTTGATTAGTATTTCCAGTATCAAAAGGAACTCTTTGCCCCCATGGAGTTTGTGAAGTATGTGGATCTTGGTTATTATATCTCTCAGCTAATATTTTCCAAAACCAATAGTATCCAGAAGAATCTCCAAATGAAATAGTATCGCCGGATGAGTCAATAATTGAATCATGGTATACTCCAAATGGATACGAAACTAATAAAGGCTCAACTTGATATTCATTAAGATATGTATAAGCAGAATCTAACCTTGCTATTCCACTATTCCAATATAAAGGGAGATATTTATAATATATTATTCCTGTATCAACTATACATGTATCTGAAGGTCTTGCTAAAAAATCTGGACCTGCTCCAGCAGATGCTCGGGTATATTTTACGTTAATACTGTGTAAGACAGAACACTTTGGTTCATAATGCATTCTCCATATTGAGTCACGGGATCGTTTATTATAGAAACCATATGGTTCCCACGCTACATGAAAATTGAATGGACATATACTGTCTTCAGGTATATCTGGTGAATAATACGTACTCCCCACAGTACTGATATAAATTCCCATCATCAAAATTAATAAACCGCAAACCAAAATAAATCTCTTCATCTTCCCTCCTCAGAATAAATAATAAAAGGAGAGGAGAATTCTCCTCTCCTTAAACAGATTCTAATTACCTAATCACCGTCAGACTCTTGGTTGTCTTAAACTCCCCCGCCTCAAATCTCAAGAAATACGAACCACTTGAGACTTGTGTGCCGTGATTATCACGACCGTCCCAGATAATTTCATAAGCACCGGGCTGTCGTTCGTCATCTGCTAGTGTTCTAACACGTTGTCCGAGAATGTTGTAGACCATTATTTTGACATGGGATTGTTTTGGTAATATAAATCTTATCGTGCTGTGGTCTTGGAAAAGTGTATTGGAAAAAAATACTTTACAGGATTGGATTTCAGATAAAGTAGGAATATTCAAATCATTTGAACTCTTATTTATTTCAGGTGAATAAGTTCCATTCATGATACTTATAAAATCTTCGTTATCAAAATATTTGTAGATTTTATAATTTGCAGTATCTAAAGTAATAACGTCATCAGAATAAAAATCATTAGGAGCTTCTATCTGTAAATTGTTTTCACCAATTATTGCATTATCAGTGTCAATAAATAATTCTCGAAATGAATCATTCCCCGTTTGAGGAATACATTTCCATTCATAGTAACAAGGATAACCTGTATTTGTATCAATAACACTTCCATCATAATAAACTATTCGGTATTCATTGCCAATATTAAACTTATCTTCAGGAATCCAATGTAAGAATTTTCTAGGAATAATTGAATTAGCATTTCTGACATCAGAAGATCTAAAGAAATCCATTTCATACACATAAAATGAATCTTTTATATGAGTTATATCTTCATAAAAAGCACTATTAGGATTCAGTCCCAAAACAGCGTTAAAATCAGCTAATCTTATTTCTCTTCTATCTGTACTATTAAATGGCCTGACAACGCAATCCCAAACAAAAAATGAATCATTACTTTTAAATTCAACTCTTACTTTATCTCCAACATCTAGGAAATCGCCATTTGAACCTACCCCCATGTCATGGAGCCAATAAACAAAATCTCCAGGAGAACCAACAGAAACATCACTAATAATAAATGTTTCGGGATTTCCATTTAATTTTCTCAATACATCAGTTTGCAATGATTTAAAATACCAGTCATTTCCAGAGCCTGTTGTATACATAAAATTCAATCCAGTTCCAGTATTAAAAGCTAATATATTCTGAAAATGACTTAATAATTGATTCTTACTAAGAAAAGGGACAGCATTTTCTATCGGTGATATACCAAAAATAACATTATCTGTTTCGAATCGAGCTTGTAATGTTTCTTGGGCATCTGAAAAAGGAAAATTAATATCAAAATAAGATTCTTCGTTTCCTATAATTGTATTACTAATAGCATCTTTAACACCTTTAATAAAGTCATCTGACAAATCATGTTCATATGTTTCTGCCCGTAATACAAAAACAGGTTTATTGTTGGCTAAATTTTCAGCCAGCTCATACCCTCTTGAATAAACTAAGTCCTTAACATATTGTCTGTTGAAAAGTTTGAATAAGCTATCGGCGTGATTAACATTGTAATCAAAATCAATGCAAATCTGAAAACAAGCGTCTGCTTGTTGAGTTTGATAAAAAGTAATATTAGGTGAACCTTTACTTAAATCAGAATCCAGAGAATCTGGACAAATCATCAATTCTGCATATTCATCATCATCTGAAAAAATTATATTACTGTTCCAACAATAAATTTTATCAAAATAATAACCACTTGTATCTTTTAGAGTGTAATAAATAACCTTACAATTTCTTCCATTAAAAATATCAGGATCACCAATCGGAATACCAGTAATCCAATATTTGTCATCATTGATATTTCCTGGTGATGAACTTGAAAAAATAACACCTCCATCTATTGATTTAATAATAAAGTTTTCTTGTGGCAGATGTTTATTTTGATAAAAAGCGGTCGAAGGATGGACCGAACCTACTTCATTATTTTCTTCAATAACCATTGTTTTTAATGTAAAGTATTCGGATGTCAGTTTTGGAATTCTTGTTATCCATTTATATTGCGTTGCTCCATCAATATATATTACAGTGCACAATCTTCCCTGAGGTAAACCATCAACATTATAAATAAAAATCCTACCTATGTCTGATCTAGCAGGTGAATACGTCTCAAATTTCAGCTTCTCTTTTGCTTCATTTAATACAAACTCTCCCCACCCACTTTGGTTTGTTTTTCCGAACCATTCATAGTGTCTGTTGTTTAAAGGATTGTGATAAATAACATGACAATCTTCATTGAATCCTAAGCCGTTACTAAATCTTACAAAATAATTTCCATTCGGTGATGAGCCATGATCTGTTGATGTTATTGCAACAGGTGGTTCGGTAAAGATTTTAAATTGACCAATCGGAGGAGGTAGAATGTATTTTAAGGGATTGGTATCAGATGGAGCGTTTCTTCTATAAATATAATTTCTATCGTTTAAAACTAGAGAACCATCTGCGTTGACTTGTGCTAACCATTGATGTTTAAAAGCGTCCGGGGATTGAAGAAATCCACTATTACACCAAACCACTCTGCATATTGAACCTGCAAGAGAATTAATATCATAATTGTTCATGTAAATTACCATGTCATAATTAGCTTTTGTAACAGAGCTTGGTTGAAATTCATGAATTAAATAAGACCAAACCAGCACATTGTCATATGTTTCATTGTCAATTAGAATCCCAGAAGCATTAATTTCATTCGCAAAAACATTTATTTGCTCACAATTGTCATATATTGATTGCCATCTGTATGAATCATTCCAAAGGGGTATAAAATAATTATATTTTGCGTTTCCAGTCCTATTTTCATAATTAAGAGCAAATTTGATATAGTTATTTGTAAAAGAATGATTTTTTAATGAAGAAAGAGCATTACGCCAGATTTCTTTAGTTGTTTGGTAATCTTCATAAAACCAATTTCCTTGAATTGTGCAAATTCCATCCCAACCAATTGCTTTAAAATATTTACAATATTTAACAATTAAGGGCATTGCATCTTGAGGAAATTCTTTTTTTGGATAATACTTTAGAGAATAGTTCTCATATATGTATGTATCGAAATATGCCCAAATTGTTAGATTATTATTTGAATCAGATAGACGAGCATTTTGTGTAAAAATTTGTCCTATTACAAAAAGAAAGAAAAATAATGTGACAAGCAGCTTCTGATTCATCTCCCCTCCTTCTCAAAAAAATTACAGGGAGAAGTATTATTTCCTCTCCCTGCTAATAATGATTTTTTACCTAATCACCGTCAGACTCTTAGTAGTTTTGAACTCCCCCGCCTCAAACCTCAAGAAATACGAACCGCTGGAGACCTGGGTGCCGTGATTGTCACGACCATCCCAGATAATCTCGTATGCTCCGGGTTGGCGTTCGTCGTCTGCAAGGGTTCTAACTCTCTGACCGAGGATGTTGTAGACCATTATTTTGACATGAGATTGACGGGGCAAAATGAATCTTATCGTGCTGTGGTCTTGGAATAAACTGTTGGCGAGGAGGACTGAATAGTTACTTATGCCGAGTAATGATATAGGCTTTGGCAAATTATTTTCAAAACTCCCGGAAGCTTCTAATTTACACAAAGCAATTCTCGTATTCCACGGAAAATCTCTAAAAATATTACAACCAGTAATAAAACCATCATCAGAACACTTTAATAAGGGTCTGATAATCGAACCATTCCAAATTGAATCATACAATGATGATAGAGGAGCTGTAACAGCTTCTATATTTCCATTTGTTGGGTTTATATAGATTATTACACCATTTTTTCTAGATGTTATTGAATCATATGCAACGGCTGAAGCTATTAGGAAATCATTATTTTTTGTAAATTCTAACGAATATATACTTGCTAGCGACAATGAATTCAAAGTTGTGTCATAAAATCTATAATTCCAAATTACTGTATCTAAAGTATTGCAAACTTTTTGAATGATACCGCCCTTGAATTCATCACATCTTCCGGCCATAATATATCCGCCGTTGACTGTGTCTTCAATAACATCATAAAAACAAGTCCACTTCCCTGTTTCATAACCTGGATATGAAGCTGAATCTAATAAATTACCACATGTATCAAATTTGAAAAAAGCTGCTCCTCCTCCACCATCATATCTCTCCATGTATCCGACTGCTAAATACCCATTGTTAATTTCAATTATTGAATAGATTCTGCCTGTGATTGAGTCAATATTGAACGTGGAACCGAAAGTATTATCCATAATAATATCCGGCTGTTGTGAAAAAGGGCCTCCAGAAATCGAACCTTCATTTACTGTACATTTTCCAATCCAGCAAATATCAGTGCTGTCAGGTAATTTTAAATTCCAGCCTGCTAAAATATAATCTTCATCGTTTTGCTTTTTGGTTAAGCAATATATTTCTCCTTTTCCAAAAGGTTCAGAACAGACAAAATTCAAATTTTCATCATATAATTTTAAAGTTTTTTTTCTATAACCGCTTAAATCAAAACTTGTTCCTGCTAACAAAAATAAATCATTATGTTCAATCATTGAATTTATTCTATAAAAAGAATATTTTGAAAAGGTCGCTATATCATTAATAACAACTGAATCATTACTTTCGCATTGCATTTTTAATAGACCTGCACTATCGGTATTCATATTAATTGCTAATAAGTAATTGTCCTCAGACAACTCAATGATACAATCACATTCATCGAGTGAATCAGTAGTAAAATCCTTTACCCAACTGACAGGATATTCAGGAATTTCCGTAAGCCAATTGCTTGTTTTGATTGTAAAAGTATTGTCTGTAGTACTTACACCAACTAAGTCATCGGGATCTTTTATGAAAACTTTTATTTTACAATTTTCTGAATAAACATAAGGTACAACAAAACTGGTCAAAATAAACAACTGAGAATTTTCATGTGAAGTATAATAATGATTTGTTTCATTAATTAAGGGTTGATAGTTTTCTCCGTCATCATATGATATTTCAACCCAATAACTGAGATTATAAGGTGGACCTTCAAAATGGTTTTCGTAATCAACCATTTCGCTATAAAGGATAAAGCAATTTCTTCCTGAAATTAGTATATCCCCGCTATCAGGAAAAGTAATATTAATGTATGGAGTGTTCCGGCAGATTATTGCTTTTATTGTATCGGCAGAAGGAGTGCGTGAATAACTGTCAACATTACTACATAGAATATTAAGATAAAAATAACCGTTTTGATAATTATATAGATCAAGTTGATTAAATAATATCCGTTCCCTTCCCCAGCTGCTATACCAGTTGCCATTATTAAAGATACCATCTCCATGCATTGTATATAGGAACACTCTTTCAACTTGTTTTTGAGATAAGAAACTGTCATAAAATGAAACAAAATCTATTGCTCTTTGAGGAATATGATATTGAAAATCTACACCTGGTGAAGGGGCTTCTGAGTCTGTCAGAAAATAACAAAATTCTGTCCACCAAACAGGTTTATTTTGCAGACTTACTGCTCCTAATCGTTCCCATATTCCGTACATCACTTGCATTGAATCAAAAGCATTGTTTATATCATTAAAAGGATCATGGAAATTATGAAAACAAAGAATGTCAACGCTGTCTAATGTGTAAGCATATTCATTATTGACATAAAACATTTTTTGCCAAAATACTTCAGGAGTATATATGGTTTCACTGTTTAAACTGCTATGCCAATGTATTTGCAAAGGCTCGGTAGTTGGTGCTATTACTTTTGCATTAGGATTAGCATCATGAACTGCTCTTGTTGCGACCCTTATATACCTCGCTAAATCTTCAACGGTGTTTTCTGCTGCCAATGAATCAAATGGCCACCATTTGATATTATTAGCCGGTTCGTTGCATATTTCCCAGTATTTAATTTTTAATGTTTCTCCTGTGATAGTAGTTCTTTCTGGATATGACATTCCGGTGCCATAATTATATAGGGGATCAAAAGCAGGAATTTTATCTCCATCATAAATTTCAACCATTGTTCTCATTGTCCAGTAAAATCTTACTGAATCAGGACAATCTTGACCACCATATGAATTGTCATAAGTTCCACCATATCTGGGCCAACACATAATTACAAATGAAGAATCAAAGCCGCTATTTTGCATTCGTTGTATCGCACTATCAATTATATCTAATCTATTACTTAAAATTAAACCAGATTCATTTTGGAAATAATGGTTTGGATTGTCAACTGTACTGTGATATGAACGCAAACCGCGAGTTGAATTCCACGAGAATCCCAGTGAATATGCCGAATCTAATAATAACGAAAAATCCCATCCATCATGTCCTTCCCATGTTTTCCATATACACACAATACCGAATCTTGAATAATGTGAATGAACAGTATACGTACTCCCCACAGTACTGATATAAATTCCCATCATCAAAATTAATAAACCGCAAACCAAAAAAAATCTCTTCATCTTTCCTCCTCAATAAATATTTTCTTAATTAGCATTTCTAATGCCAGAAATTTAATCACATAATTATGTGGTTTATGAAAATACTGCAATTATCAAAATGGATAATTTTGCCTGTAATGTTTACAGTGTAATGAAAATGAAGTTTTGGGAGAATTTTGGATTTTTTTGAGGCAATTTGATCTCAATTTGACAGATTATCTAAATCTTGATAATCGGTAATTTAGATGTATCAAAGGTCAAAAGATGATTATAGATTTATCAGGAAAAATGTCAAGAAAAATTTTACATAAAATGTGATTTTACAGATCATTGCTAATAGTCGTGATAAATAGAGCCAAAAATGGTCTTTTGAAATTGAGCCACTTGATTAATGGAGATCAATACAAAATTATGGTAGCAAATTAAGATAAATCTAAATAAATTTGTTGAGTAATCTTTGAGATAATTTTTAAGTCATCTATATTTA